>JBEKBU010000143.1:0-10848 GCA_050015235.1 Methylomonas sp.
CAGCCTTGATAATGGCGAAAATCTGCCGGCGTTGGTTGTTCAAAAACTGGCAGATTTGCGACCGCTCGAAATTATCCCGGGTATCCAGCATTTCTTCATGCTTGATGCGCGCCGTTAAATCCTGTTGATGCTGGTCCAATAATATCCGTATCGGCGTCGGCGGTAAAAACCGGCCAACCTGTAATTGTTCCGGAGCGCTGCATTCTAGCACAAACAGTAATTCCAGCATATACTGCCCGGCCGGCAATTGCGGATGCTTGACGACGCTGACGGCGGCGTTCCCGGTTTCGCTGGAAAGCACTAGATCCATAGCCGACAGCACCATCGGATGTTCGGCGGTAATGAACTGCATATCCTCTCTTTTCAGGGCGATGTCGCGATTAACGGTAACCGTCAGGCCGTCGTCCTGGAGCATGGGAAAATGCGCGATACGCAAATTTTCGCTGGGCCAGAGAATATTGCAATCGCGGGAATGGTGCTCCACGTCAACGCCGTAACAATCGAACAATGCTTCCATATAAGGCCATAAGCCGCCGTCGTTTTCTTCCCGGCGTATTTGCTCCACCAGTTGATCGGCTTCTTCGGGGCGGCAGGAATTCATTTCCAGCAATAGATCCCGCCCGTTGTGCAATTCTTCCTCAACCTGTTGGTTGACCAGCTGGGTTTGCCGAATCAGCGCGTCTATTTTAACGGGATCAAGGCTGGTCATGGCGGCATGCAGATCGTCGCCCATCGATTTATAAACCATGGCCGCGCCGGAGCAATTATGCCGGAAAGCGTTCAAACCTTCGTCATACCAGCGGAATAATACCTGCCGGGCGGAATTCCGCAGATAGGGAATATGAATCTGAATAATATGTTTTTGGCCTATGCGATCCAAACGCCCGATACGTTGTTGTAATAAATCCGGATTTTCCGGTAAATCGAACAAAATCAGATGGCGGACGAATTGAAAATTACGGCCTTCGCTGCCGATTTCCGAGCAGATTAAAACCTGGGCGCGGCTATCTTCGTCGACAAAAAACGCGGCGGAGCGGTCGCGCTCGACGATGCTCATGCCTTCATGGAATATCGCGGCGGTGTGGCCGATATGTTGCCGTAACAGTTGCTCCAGCTGGATTACCGTTTCAGCGCGTTTGCAAATTAATAAGGCTTTTTCCTCGCCTAACGCTTTTAATTGATCCACCAGCCAGTAAAAATACGGGCTGGATTGTAAATCCTGGCTTTCTTCGCCTTCCAACAGGTAGCCGTAACGTTCGCGGTCGGGAAAACCTTGGACGGTATGCCGGGAATTCCGGAACAAGATTCGGCCGGTGCCATGATGATCGAGCAGCAGATCGATTAATTCTTCGCGCGCGCGGCTGATATGGCCGCTTTGCCGAATGGATGCTTCGGCTGTTTCGGCATTGAGGTTCTCATTGACTTGCGTTAGCAATTTATCGGCCTTATCGTGCTTCAGCAACGTTTTCAATTGTTCCAGATCAAGGCTATCGATGCGTTGGCCGGAAATGAGTAAATGGGCTAATTTTGCTACCGGCTCAAACTGGCTTTCTTCCTGCAAATATTGTTGGAAGCTGTAGAAACGATCCGGATCGAGCAGGCGTAAACGGGCAAAATGGCTTTCCTTGCCTAATTGTTCCGGAGTGGCGGTCAATAAAATCAGACCCGGCGTCTCCACGGCCAGTTGCTCGACAAACAAATAATCGTCGCTGCTGGCGTTTTCGCTCCATTGCAAATGATGCGCTTCGTCGACCACCACCAAATCCCAGGCGGCGTCCAAAGCTTGTGGCCGGCGATGCGGATAAAGATTAAAAAAACCTTGGCTGCACAAAACCAGTTGTTCGCTCAAAAACGGGTTTTCGTCCAGGCTGGTCAGGCAGCGGCTTTCATCAAAAATGCTAAAGCGCAGATTAAAGCGCCTTAGCATTTCCACCAGCCATTGGTGTAACAGGCTTTCCGGCGCCAGAATCAGCACTCTTTGACTAAGGCCGTTAATTAAACGGTGGTGTGTAATCAGCCCGGCTTCTATGGTTTTACCTAAACCCACCTCATCAGCCAGCATAATGCGCGGTAAAGCGCGGTTTGCGGCATGTTTGGCGATGTAAAGCTGATGCGGAATCAGCGCCGCTCGCGCGCCTTGCAAACCTTTTACCGGAGATTGCTGGTGCTGTTGTTGACGCCGCCAGGTTTCATAACGTAATTTAAACCAGGCGGCGGGATCGAACTGGCCGGTGAACAGGCGATCCTGAGGTTTATTGAACTGGATGTGATGGTTAAGCTCCATCTCATCGATTTGTTGCAATTGCCCTTCGGCGTCGAGTCCGATATAAGTCAGCAAACCGCTGTGCTGCTGTACTTGCTGGATGGTGATTTTAGCGTAATCCGCGGATTCTATGACATCGCCCTCGGAAAATCTTACCCGGGTTAAAGGCGCATTATCCTTGGCGTAAATGCGTCTTTCTCCGGTAGCTAAAAACAGGACAGTAACACGATTACTTTCCGCTTCCAGAATCAAACCCAAACCGAGTTCCGATTCGGTGTTACTAATCCAGCGTTGGCCGGGAATAAAGTCGTTCATGTATTTATTTTCAACTGTCGGCGACCGCCGGCGTCAAGGTTCCGTAATTAGGAAACTTGAGCCGGTTGCGTAAGACTTTTAAAAATCCGCTAAGTAAATAAGGCTTTACTTAAAATGATTGTGTTATATGCGGCAATGGTTTGCCTTGGTTCAGCTATAAGTATAGGCTTGAAAATCAATCTTCACCGCCGAAAATGCCGAGAATTTGCAGCAAGCTGGTAAATAAATTGAAAATGGAGACGTATAAAGACACTGTCGCTAAAATATAATTGGTTTCGCCGCCGTGGATAATTTGACTGGTTTGGAACAAAATCATCCCGGACATCAGCAGCACGAATAACGCGGAAACCGCCAGCGATAAGGCTGGAATGGAAAACAGCAATGCGGCGATGCCGGCGAAGAACGCGACTAACACGCCTGAAATCAAAAACCCGGCAATAAAACTAAAATCCTTGCGGGTGGTCAAGGCATAAGCGGATAAGCCCAGGAAAATCGCGCCCGTGCCGCCTAATGCGGTTAGTACCAACTGATGTCCGTTGCTGAAAGCATGCAGATACATATTCAGAATAGGGCCTAACGTCATGCCCATGAAACCGGTCAAAGCGAATACGAAAATCAGCCCTAATGCGCTATTGCTGAACTTATTGGTTAAAAACAATAGGCCGAAATAGCCGACTAATGTAATAATCAGACCGGGATGAGGCAGGTCCAGAGCCATGGCGGCGGCGGCCGTGGCGGCGCTGAACAGCAATGTCATCGACAACAGCAAATAAGTATTTCTTAATACTTTGTTTGTCGCCAGAACGCCGGCTTGCGGACGTACGGCAGCAGAATTTAAACGCATGATAAATACCTCTGTATTAAAGATAAATGAAATAATAGGACATCTTAACTGTCTGTATAGTTCCTGGCTTTCACAGGTCTCGGGTTTTATAGTATAACTTATGTACGGGATAAAAGAACTTTAGTCTATGTCTGAAACAACGGCCTACGAATTAATGGGCGGCGCCCCGGCCTTGCGAAGCTTGGTCGACCGGTTTTATTTTTATATGGATATTTTGCCGGAAGCTCAAGGTATCCGCGCCATGCACGCCGAAAATCTGGCCGGCGCCAAGGATAAATTATTTAAATTTTTATCCGGCTGGCTGGGCGGGCCGAATTTGTTTATTGAAGAATTCGGCCATCCGATGTTGCGCCGCCGGCATTTTCCGTTCGTCATCGGTCCGGCGGAGCGCGATCAATGGATGTTATGCATGAACCGCGCCTTGGCCGAAATCAATATCGGCGAAAATTTGCGCCAGGCTTTGCAAGCCGCTCTGCAGCAACTGGCGACCCATATGATTAACCGGGATGTTCCGCCCGATAGCGCTTAAACCTATGAGTCTGGCCGTATCGATGCAATATACCCTCCGGCGCAGCAGCCGGGCTAAATATCTGCGTATCGTCATTAAGCCCGGCGGTATGGAAGTGGTGGCGCCGCTTAATATTTCGGAAAAGCGCATTCATAGCTTTGTAGCTTCTCAACAGGAATGGATAATAGCCGCTTCGATACGCGTCCGCGACAGGTTAAAAAACCTGCCGGTTTTCACGCCGCCATTTTACGCCGATGGCGCGACTATTCCCTTTCAAGGCGGGCAAGCGCCTTTGCGTGTGACGCAATTGGCCGGCAAAACCAGCCGCGTGCAATTCCACCCTCAGCAGGGTTTTACCGTTAATTTGCCCGCCGGCGCGGTCGCCGCGGATCATTCCGAGCTGATCAGGCAGGCTTTAATCCGTTGGATGAAACAACAGGCGCGGCTGCAAGCCGGGCAACTGATAGCAAAACACGCCGATAGGTTAAACCTGTTCCCGAGCGGATTGAAAATCAAAACGTTAAAGAGCCGGTGGGGCAGTTGCGGTCCGGAGAATAATATCAATATTAACTGGCTGTTGCTGTTGGCGCCGCCGGCGGCGTTCGAATACGTGGTCATACACGAATTATGTCATATCAAACATAAAAACCACTCCGCGGATTTCTGGAATTTGGTGGCGGCGTATTGTCCGGATTATCCGCTACAGCGTAAATGGCTGAAACAACACGGCGCGGCTGTGATGAAAGGGTTATAGGCATGAAAAAGTTCGGGTTTTATTTGTTGGCGGCCTGTTTTATTTTTGCCGGCCAGTTTTTGCGCGACAGCGATTTGGTTACCGGCAAACCGCCGGATATCGCGCAACCGACGCTGAGCAATCTGCCGGCTATCGCTTTGGTGTCGCGGGGGCCGGCCGTCATCTACTTTTGGGCGGAATGGTGCGGCATTTGCGCCATGATGCAAAACTCGATGACGGCATTGGCGGCCGATTATCCGCAATTGACCATCGCACTGCGTTCGGGCGCCGACAATAAGGTCGAAAATTATTTGCAGCAGCATCATTTAGCCTGGCCGGTCGTCAACGATGAACACGGCGCCATCGCCAGACGCTTTGGCGTTAACGCCGTTCCGGCCGTGTTTATAGTTGATAATGACGGAGAAATTGTTTTTACTTCAATAGGTTATAGTACGGAATGGGGGTTGCGCCTACGCCTGCGCCTGGCCGAGTTTTTTTAGATGATGGAAAAATTATCGCCTTCCCGGCGCGGGCGTTATAAAATCGCGCCAGAATAAAAACAACTTAGAGAGTTCATATGTGTTTTAGCGCCAATATGTCCATGGGTTTGGGTTTGGCCGGTTTAGCCGCCGCTACGCTGACCTATGTCGATAAAACGGAATCTTTTTGGGTCAGGCTCGCTCGCGCCTACGCTATTTTCCATTTTTCGTTAATGGAGTTTATCCAATATTTCGCCTATCCGGTCGCCGGCCAGTGCGGATACGGCGTTAATTATTTTTTGAGCGAATTGTCCACGTTCCATATATGCCTGCAGGCTTTCGCCATCATGCCGGCGCTGGCCACGTATTCGTCCGACCGGTCCGCGCTCGGGAAAGCCGCGCTGACAGGCGCGACCTTAAGCGGGATGTTCCTGATTTGCAGTTTCCTGCCCAACGATTGGCAACTGTTCACCGCTCAGCCGAATTTTATCGGAAAAATGGTGTCTTGCTTGAATATGGGGATTTACCATATCCGTTATTCCATCTCCAGCGCCTTCGGCACGTTAGTTACGCATGGCTCCTTCTTTGCGCTGGCCTTGAGCGCGTTTGTCTGGAAAAATAACTGGAAAATCGGCATTTACCATTTTTTCATGGCGATGATGACCTTATACGTTCCGCAGTGGTTTTTCAAAGTCAGCACCGGCGAAGCGGCCGCGATCTATTGTTTTTACTCCATTCCGATTACGGCCAGTTTCATGCCGTATTTTAAGAACTTTTTTACCGTACAACCGGGCGATATAGACCGGCAGCCGCAATTCAATACCTCCCAATAATGTCACTTCCGCGCCGATCAATGCCGTTAAGTTAAGGCTTAACTCTCTCTACGAATCCCTTAACTTAACGGCATTGCCGCGCCGAGCCTGTCTTGGCGTCAAGGGCAGGTTTTTCGAGGCTCCCTTAAGTGCTAGTACTAAAGTATTAGAACTTCAGTGCAATTGTTTGGGGGTTTGTAGCTGGTTAGTATAAAGCCATTGATATGGTATTAACTTTCTTAGCTTAAAGCGGATGTGAGTATTATTCTTTCAATATTAGCAAGACATATGTTTCAACCACCGAATCGATTAACCAAAATTATAGGAAAATTATGAACAAATTAAAACTGGCTAGCTTGGTTTTGTTGCTGAGCGGTTCTTCCCTGGCGACGGCTTCAACTTGCGATATCATCGGCTCTAATATCGGCGATAACAGCAACGGCGGCTGTAACGAATTGATCACTTTCAATGCCGACGGCTCTAGCACGACTACCTACAATAACGAAATTAATTATGACGGCAACAACAGTAATGGCGACGATGTAACCGTTGGTATTGTTAACGATACCACGGCGACGATGTTTTCTATCTACTTGAACGGTAATGGTAGCGATATCTTCGGTTTTGAGGCAATTAGTCCGGACGGCGGCCAAATTTACGATGCAAATTTTGGCAGCGCCGACCCCTCCTTATATCCCGCCGGTTATACCATCACCACCTATGAAGGTTACGTTGGCACCGGCGCCGTCGATTACTTCTCCGGCATCGATCCTACCAGCTCAATGGGCTATGTAAATTTCGTCAACGGGATTGCTTCGGGCCAAACTGCTTATTTTTCCCTGGAAAGCAGCGTTGACGTAACCAACCCTATCTCCGCCACACCAACTACCGCCGTACCCGAGCCTTCCACCCTGGCTTTATTCGGCATCGGTTTAGCCGGCATGTATCTGCGCAACCGTAAAGCGGCCTAATCGTTTACCCGAGATTTAAGCAAGCAACCCGTTTTAGAGCCAATGCCGTTAAGTTAAGGCATTCGTAGGGATTGTTTAACCGTTCACCCATCGACAGGCTCAGGGCGAACGGTTAAGCCTTAACTTAACGGCATTGGCTTTAGAGCGGGTTGCGTTTCACGTTTAATGCCTCAAACCGCCACGCTCAAGTTGGCCAACCATGTGGGCGCATGGTTTAAAACCCAAATCTCGAAACTTTTGTCCAGACCGCTGAATATCAGTATCCCTAATACCAGCAAAATCGCGCCCAGTATTTCCTTCCCGGTTTTGCCGGCCGCCGTCAGGCGTTGTTTGTAGCGTTGCAGAGCTTGTTGGGACAGCGTTCCGAAGACGACGAGCGGCAGCGCCGCGCCGACGCCGAACATGGCCATGGTGATGGCCGCCTGCGGCCAGTTCCCGCCCTGGCTGGCCAGCGTAATGGCCGCGCCCAGCGTGGGGCCGACGCAAGGGCTCCAGGCGACGCCCAGCACGGCGCCCAGCAAAAATTGGCCGGACAGGCTGTCGCTGTTGATGCGTTGCAGCCAGGGCTGGCTTACGCCGCCCAGATTGGCCGTCAGCCGGGCGAATTCATGCTGCAAATGCACGGACAGCATGACGGCGCCGAAAGCAATCAGCAATAGCGCCGAAAAATTGCGCAGCAGATCGGCGCTAATGAATCCTGAGCCGCCGATGCTCGCCAGCAGCAGACCGGTGGTCGCATAGGACAGCGCCAGCCCGGCGGCCAGCGCCCAAGGTCCGTAACGGTGGGTGGAGAGCGCCGCGCCGGCCAGGATGGGCAGCAGCGGCAATACGCAAGGCGCGAGCGTCGAAAGCAAGCCGGCGATCAAGCCCAGAATGGAGCTGCTTAATAGGCTGAACATAACGCCGCCTATAACGCTTTTTTAAGCAGCGCTTCTATAGCCGATTCGTCGGTTACGCCAAGGCTGCGCCCGACTTCTTTTCCGGCTTTGAAGACGATCAGCGTGCTTTGCCGGATGACGTTAAAAGTCTTCAACGCCTCTTTCTGCTTGTCGAAATTAATTTGCAAGGCGTTAAGACTTTGAAATTCGGGTTTTTGCAGCAGTTTGCTGATGATAGGCGCTTGCTCGCGGCAAGTCGGGCACCATTCGGCATGTACCGCCACCAGAATAGGCAGGCCTTGTTTTTGCAATTGATCGAACGCTGCTTGCGTATACGGCTGTTCGCCGGCATAAAGCGGATTAATCAACAGAAAAAATATAAAAACGGCGCGGAGTAGATTGACCATGATAGACACCTCGATATGTATAGGTTGGCGACAGGCGCCGCACGGGCGATAGGCGCCCGGCGAACCCTGGAGCAGACCGCCTGACGGCGCGCCCTAACGATTACGACAGCCGGGCGGGCGCTCGGTTCATTTATCCGGAAACTTAAGCAACCAGTTTCAATTCGCTTAAACCGTTGGCGTTTTTCACCAAAGTGATCTGGGTTTTGATGCGTTTTTTTACCGCTTCGACATGCGAAATCACGCCGACCGTTTTTCCCTGCAGCCTTAATCTCTCCAGCGTGCTCATGGCCAGATATAGCGCTTCCGCGTCCAGATTGCCAAAGCCTTCGTCCAAAAACAGCGATTCTATGGTTTTGCCGTTATTGGCGATGTCCGCCAGCGCCAGCGCCAGCGCCAAGCTGACGACGAAGCTTTCGCCTCCGGACAGCGTTTTCGGCAGGCGGCGGACGTTTTTCTGCTTGACGTCTTCAATTTCCAGCGCCAGCCCGTGTTCGCTGCCGGCGCTGCGCAAATAGTAACGGCCGCTGATTTTTTCCAGAATCTGATTGGCTTTCGTTAACAATTTGTCGATCAACAACTGGCGGTTTCTGCGTTGCATGCCGCCCGGTTCGGACTGCAATTGCCGAATCTCTTCTTCGCCGGCGGCCAGTTGCATGCGCAACTGGGTCAACTCCCCGTCCAGGCTTTGGTATTTGGCGCGGTATTTTTGCTGTTTGTCCAATTTAAATTGCAAGCTGCGCACTTCCTGTTCGGCGATTTGCAGTTTTTCGGCCAGTAACGCCTGCATGCGGGCAATGTCTTCTTCGCTGATGCTGTCGTCGTAATCCTGCATTTCCCGTTGCAGGCGCAGATCGATTTGTAAGCGCTGAAAATGGATTTGTTCCGCCTGTGTCCGGCAATCGGCCAATTGCGCGGCGATTTCCGGCTGGTTTTCGGCCAATTGCAAGGTTTCCTTCAATTCGTCCAGGGTATCGAAGCCGGCGGCGGATATTTTTTCGGCGAAACCGCGCTGCATGCTTTGCAAAGCGATATGCCGGTCATTGATTTGTTTTTCCAGGCCGGTCACGGTTTGCTGTTTATCGAAAGCCGATAGATGCAGACCGATCTGCTCCTCTTCGCGCAACTCTTCCAGATTGGCGTTGATTTGCTGCTGATAATTAAGGATAGCCGCCTGGCAGGTTTGCAGTTTTTGTTGCAGATCGTTAACTTCCTCGAGCAGGCCGTTGCGGCGGATCTCGTTGATCTGGTAATCCTGGCGGCGGCCGTTGAGGCGGTCGAATACCGCATTTTCCTTGCCGGCGGACGGCATTTTTTCGCCCAGCAGTTTTAATTGCGCCTCGATGCGTTTACTCAGATCGGCCTCGTTGCTTTGCAGTTGCAAATATTTAGCCTGCACTTCATCCATTTCCGGCGTGTTCCCGGCGTGGCGTTCGTTCAATTGTTCGGCGCCGAGGCGCAAGCTGGCCGCCAAGGCTTTTTTCGCGGCAATTTCGTCCTTGGCGTTAACGATTTCCCGCTCCAATTGGCTACGCTCATTCACCAAGGATTTAATTCTACCCAGTTCGCCGGTTTCGTCCGCCAACAGCTGTTTTTGCGTCGCCAAATGCTCAATTTGCAGATTTTCGTGCATTAAATTCAGCTTATTAGCCAATAGCCGCCATTCGCTGCGCTTTTCGGCCAGGAATTTTTGTTTGGCGTCGGCATTGTTCAGTTGTTTTTGCGCGTTCGCCACTTGCTTTTCCGCCGATTCGATCATGGTTTTTAGAACCATCACCTTGTTGCGCTGATCGGCCAGGGCTTTCCTGGAATCGCTGAGCAGCGGCGGCTTGAAAGTATACGGATGGTGGGTCGAGCCGCATAGCAAACAAGGTTTGCCTTCGATCAGCTTGTTGCGCTGGATATTCAGTTTTTTCAGCAGCGTTTCGTTGCTGATGGCTTTGTCCAGCGCCATGCTGATGTTTTCGGCGCTGGCGAAATCCTGTTTCAAATCGTCCAGATGGATTTGCAGGGCGACGACGTCCGGCAGCGCAAGCGGTTGCGCGCGTTTAAACCAGTCGAACAGCCCTTTTTTTTCCGCGAATCGGGCATGCACGGCGGCGGTTTCGAACAAGGCCTGAAATTGGTCGGCGCGCGTTTGCTGTTCGTCCTGCAACTCCTTAAGTTCTTCAAGACTTTTGCCGTGGGTGAGCTCCGCCAGGGTTTTTTGATTATTTTCTATCAGGATGGCCAATTCCTGTTGCCGCGCTTCGGCATTGACGATCCGCGCCTGATTTTTACTGACGGCGGCGGTGATTTTTTTCGACCAGCCGGACTGTTTTTTATATTCCCCGCTCAATTCGGCCAATTCGCTTCTGACATTGCGCAGTTGGGCGATTTCCGGAAATTCGGTCAACAGCGACGCGTCGGCCTGATGGATTTGCAGCCAGGTTTCGGCTTCGGCCAAAGCGGTTTGTTTCTCCTGTAATTGCGCGTTAATGCGGGCCGGAATGTCGGTTTCGCCGGCCAGAGCCAGTTTAAGTTCGCTGATGCTCAGCTTCAGCGCGTCGATGCGCCGCTTTTGCTCCGCCCAGGTTTTAGCGCCGGCCGCAGCGTCCGGCGCGCCTTGCCCGCCCAGCTCGGCCAATTTCGGCTCCAGCGC
>JBEKBU010000144.1:0-10848 GCA_050015235.1 Methylomonas sp.
GCCGTCGTCCAGCAGCGCGTAGTCGTGTATGGGCAAAGCCGCGTCAGTCATGTATTTAAATCCCGCATTCATTATTTAGGAACAGCAATCGGCAACCATCATTCCGGCTTTTCGTTTTTAACGGCCGGTTTTCGCAATTGGATGCCCAATTCCTTTAATTGTTCCTCGCTAACCGTAGCCGGCGCGTTAAATAACGGGCAAGCGGCGGTTTGGGTTTTCGGAAAGGCGATAACGTCGCGGATGGAAGTTGCGCCGGTCATTAACATCACCAGCCTGTCCAGACCGAAGGCGATCCCGCCGTGCGGCGGCGCGCCGTATTTCAGGGCGTCGAGCAGAAAGCCGAATTTTTCCCTGGCTTCCTCATGGCCGATGCCAAGTATTTCGAAAACGGTTTGCTGCATATCGGTGCGGTTGATACGGATGGAGCCGCCGCCGACCTCGGTGCCGTTCAGCACTAAATCGTAAGCGCGCGACAAAGCGGGGCCTGGATTAGCCAGCAACGCCTCCTTGGTGCAAGAAGGCGCGGTAAACGGATGATGGATGGCGGAATAGCGCTTGGCTTTTTCATCCCAGGCGAACATAGGGAAATCCACAACCCAGAGCGGCTTCCAGTCGCCGGTCAACAGATTGCGGTCCAATCCCAGTTTAACGCGCAATGCGCCCATGGCTTCATTCACTATGGAGGCTTTATCGGCGCCGAAGAAAATCAAGTCGCCATCTTGAGCGCCGACTTTCGCCATCACCTTAGCCCACACTTCATCCGGGGCGAATTTAACGATAGGCGATTGCAGACCTTCAACGCCGGCGGCCAGCGAGTTGACTTTGATATACGCCAATCCTTTCGCGCCGTATATAGCGACGAATTTGGTCAACTCGTCTATGACGCCACGGCTTAATTCGCCGCCCTCCGGCACACGCATCGCCACCACGCGGCCTAACGGGTCGTTGGCCGGCCCCGAGAATACCTTGAAATCGACCTCCCGCATTTCCTCGGCGATGTCGACCAGCTCCAGCGGAATGCGTAAATCCGGCCGGTCCGAGCCGTAACGGCGCATGGCTTCGGCATATGTCATGACCGGAAACGGCTTGCCCAGATCGACATTGATGATATCGGCGAACAAACGGCGGATCATTTCTTCCATGATCGCCATGATATCGCTTTCATTCATGAATGAAGTTTCGATATCGAGCTGGGTGAATTCCGGTTGCCGGTCGGCGCGCAAATCTTCATCGCGGAAACAGCGCACCACTTGGTAGTAACGGTCCATGCCGGCCACCATCAGCAATTGTTTATAAAGCTGCGGCGATTGCGGCAAGGCGAAAAACGCGTTTTGATGCGTGCGGCTGGGCACAATATAATCGCGGGCGCCTTCCGGCGTGGCTTTCGTCAGATAAGGCGTTTCGATTTCAAAAAATTCGTGATCGTCCAGAAATTGCCGCAAATGCCGGGTTACATCGCGGCGCACCTTCATTTTTTGCTGCATGACGGTGCGGCGCAAATCGATATAACGGAAGCGCAAGCGGGTTTCTTCGTTGACTTCGATATCGCCTTCCAAGGGGAACGGCGGAGTTTCCGATTCGTTCAACACTTCGATGTGCTTAGCCAGCACTTCTATTTCACCCGTGCTCATATTCGGATTATGCGTGCCTTCCGGACGGCCGCGCACGACGCCTTCTATACGTAACACATATTCGCCGCGAACGCTTTCGGCAATGGCGAAACTTTCAGCCGCATCGGGGTCGAACACCACTTGCACCAAGCCGGCGCGGTCACGGAGGTCGATAAAGATAACGCCGCCGTGATCGCGGCGGCGGTGGACCCAACCGCACAAAGCGACGGTTTGACCAAGATGTTGGGTGTTCAATTCTCCACACTTGTGGCTACGCATAGTTTTTCCCTGGGTTTAATATTAAGTTTGTGTACGGCCGGCAACCGGAATCTTTCCCGGCATCCGGCCAAAGTTGAAATGATTAATGGCAGGCGCAACCGCCGCCGCAGCCGCCGGTGCTGGCGGATTTTTCGGGCGCGCTTTTTTCATTGGCGACATTTTTCTGAGCGCCGCTTTTAAAATCGGTTTCATACCAGCCGCCGCCTTTCAAACGGAAACCCGCCGCCGAGATTTTCTTTTTCAATTCGGCTTCGTTACAAACCGGGCAAATCAGCAAGGGTTCAGCGCCAAGTTTTTGCAGCGCTTCGTGTAGATGACCGCAAGCATTGCATTGGTATTCGTATATAGGCATCTGCTTCTCCAGAGATTAAATAAGATTTATTAAGGGCTGAAGTTTAATATTTCAAGACCCTTAAGGTAGAATGTTACGCTATTTTAATGAAATGCAGAGCGAATGGATAGATTAACCATCACACAACCCGACGATTGCCATTTACATGTCCGCACCGGCGGCATGTTAAAAACCGTGATAGGACATACGGCCAGTCAGTTCGGGCGTGCGGTCATTATGCCTAATTTAAAGCCCCCGATTACCACCGTGCCGCAAGCAGAGGCGTACCGGCGGGAAATTATGCGCTATTTACCCGCCGAATCGTCGTTTCAGCCTTTGATGACTTTATATCTGACCGCCGATACCAGCATAGAAGAAGTTAAAAAAGTTGCCGATCACGCCCATGTCCACGCTTTTAAACTCTATCCGGCCGGCGCCACCACCAATTCCGAAACCGGCGTCGCCGACATCGAAGCGCTTTATCCGATATTCGCCGCGATGGAAGAATACGCGACGCCTTTATTGATACACGCGGAAGCAACCGCAAGTCATTACGATATTTTCGACCGCGAAAAGATTTTTATCGATAAGCATCTCACCGCGATTAGCCGCCAATTTCCGGAGCTGCGGATGGTCGTGGAGCATTTATCTACCCGGGAAGCCGTTCAATTTGTCGAATCCGCCAACGAAAACGTGGCCGCCACCCTCACGCCGCAGCATTTAATGTTCAACCGCAACGCTATTCTGGCCGGCGGCCTAAGGCCGCATTACTATTGTTTACCGGTTCTGAAACGCGAACACCACCGCCTGGCGCTTGTCGGCGCGGCTACCAGCGGCAACCCAAAATTTTTTCTCGGTACCGACAGTGCGCCGCATCTTACCGCTTTAAAAGAAAACAGTTGCGGCTGCGCCGGCTGTTATACTGCTCATGCCGCCTTGGAATTGTACGCGCAGGTGTTTGAACAAGCAAAAGCCCTGGATAAACTGGAAAATTTCGCCAGTTTTTTTGGCGCGGCTTTTTATCGTTTGCCGCGAAACGCCAAAACCATGGTTTTAGAAAAGCAAACTTGGAGCGTACCCGCTCGGTTTGGCGAACCCGGACAAGAGATTACGCCTTTAATGGCGGGCGAATCCATACACTGGCGGGCGACGCCGGCCTAACGGGACAGTACCTTTCGTACACCGAAAAACCAATGCATAAAGATTTCATTCACCGTTGGGGCATACTGCCGTTATGGTTATTATTAACTTCGACTCTTTTATTCCGTCCGCCGATACCGGTTGACGAAACGCGTTATCTTAGCGTGGCCTGGGAGATGTGGCTGCGCGGCGATTTTTTGGCGCCTTTTTTAAACGGGCAAGCCTACAGTCATAAGCCGCCTTTGCTATTTTGGCTATTTCAGGCGGGTTGGGGGATTTTCGGCGTCAATGAATGGTGGCCGCGGCTGGTGGGGCCGTTATGCGCGTTTGCGAATTTAATATTGGTCCGCGGCCTGGCGGGGAAATTATGGCCGCAAAACCCCGAAGCCGCTTTGTTGGCGCCTTGGGTGTTGATTGCAACGCTATTATGGAGTTTGTTCGCGACAGCGGCCATGTTCGATATTTTGCTGGCGTGCTGCGTCCTGTTAGGTATGTCGGGAATTGTGGATTTGCTGCAAGGCTTCGCCAACAGAGCCCGCATCTACATTGCGCTGGCCATAGGTTTAGGCTTATTGGCCAAAGGGCCGGTTATTCTGCTGCATTTGCTGCCCACCGCGCTGTATATCGGCTATTACAGGCAAAAAACCGATTTAGGAAACTGGTATAAATCCTTGGGCTTAGCCGTTTTAATGGGCATCGGTCTTGCCTTGGCTTGGGCGGCGCCGGCAGCTTATGACGGCGGCTCCGATTACGCAAACGCGATTTTTTGGCGGCAAACGACTCAACGTACGATTAGCGGCGAAATTCATATCCGGCCTCTGCTGTGGTATATACAATTTCTACCATTAGTGTTATTTCCCTGGTTCTTTTGGCCTCGCTTCTGGCAAAGCCTTAGGCGGACAAAATGGATGGCGGATGACGGCCTGCGCTTTTGCGGGGTGTGGTTATTCAGCGGTTTATTGTTTTTTTCATTAATCCCCAGTAAGCAGATTCATTATTTAATTCCCATTCTGCCGGCTTTTGCATTAATAATCGCGCGTATAATGCAAAATGTCCCCCAAACCCATGCCGGAAAAATGGAGTTACTATTGCCCGCGGCCTTTGCGCTAGCCGGATTGCTTTTAATGTTACTCCCGGAAACGCCCGGTCTGGATAGTTTCAAATGGGCGCAAAGCGTTAAATACGGCTGGGGCTTGTCGGTACTTGGCGTAGCGGCGATATTGGCGATTATTACGTTGCTCAAACGGCAGCTTTCGGTATCGATAATATCGACCGCCTTGATATTGACCGTGTTTGCGGGATTTATATTTTTCTTCCGCTATACGGGTTTAGCGTATGATTTACGACCGGCGGCGCAACAATTAAAAGCGTTGAACGAACAAGGCGCTCCCTGTGCTTTCGTCGGTAATTATCAGGGACAATTGCATTTTTTGGGACGGCTCACCCAGCCGCTGCCCATTTTAACGGACGACCAAGCCCCTCTTTGGGCGGAACAACATAGCGACGGTTATTTATTATCCATAGAAAAGGAGAAACCCGCCGACGCCGTTTATTTTCAACCGCATCGCGAATATTGGTTGGTGTTCAGACATGCTTCCCAAGTCAACAGCATTAATGCGTTGTAAAAAACTGTTAACAAATTGGTTACCCGGCGGCCATGTTTTGATAGAATCTGTTCCCTTTTAAGTTATCCTCCCATTCAATCTAGAGGTATGCCGGATTTTAACGCCGCCGCCTGAAATACCGTTTTCCAGGCCCAGCGGCTCTAAAATCCACTGTCAGGGGTAATATTGTTTTCAATTTATGCAAATTTCCGTAGTAGTTCCGGTTCGTAATGAAGCCGGAAACATAGAAACACTGATAGCCGAAATCCATCTGGAGCTTGATTCCAAGTATAGCTATGAAATGTTATTCGTCGATGACGGCAGCGCCGACGCCACCCTTTCCAAATTACAGGCGTTAATGCAAATCTATCCGGCCTTAAGGGTTTTGAAACACCAAAAAAGCTGTGGACAAAGCCGCGCCATCCATAGCGGCGTTCAGGCGGCCCGTTATCCATGGATAGTGACGCTGGACGGAGACGGTCAGAACAACCCGACCGACATCCATGAATTAATCGCGGTTTTAAAAAAACGGGACGATGAGAATCTATGGATGGTGGCGGGTTTCCGGCATCGCCGCAACGATACGGGCTGGCGGTTATTTTCCTCTAAATTCGCCAATACCGTGCGCCGGGCTATTCTAAGCGATCATACGCCGGACACCGGTTGCGGTCTTAAACTGTTCCGCCGCGACAAGTTTCTGGGTCTGCCCTACTTTGATCATATTCACCGCTTTATTCCCGCTTTAATGCAGATGGCCGGCGGTCAAGTCATCTCGGTCAAAGTCAGTCATCGTTCACGCAAATTCGGGATGTCCAACTACGGAACGCTAGACCGGCTTTTGGCGGGTATTATTGATTTACTTGGCGTGATCTGGCTGAAAAACCGCCATAGCCTGCCGATTATTACCGAGGTATCGCGTGGACAATAATACACTTTGGCTCATCATAGGTTTTTCCGGCCAGGGCATGTTCATGGCGCGTTTTCTCGTGCAATGGCTGGCCAGCGAGCGGAAAAAGCAATGCGTTATTCCGGTAAAATTCTGGTATTTCAGCATCATGGGCGGCGCAATCTCGCTGGTATACGCCATACATAAAGAAGACCCGGTATTTATTCTCGGTCAAAGCGCCGGTTTGCTTATTTATATTCGCAATCTATATTTGATAATACGTTATCATCGGCCCGAGCTATCCGAATAACCTGCCACTCCTGCTCGGTCCAGGTTTTTTAATGCATTAGGAAAATTATGCTTTGGTTGAAATCCTTACATTTGATTTTTATGGTGACTTGGTTTGCCGGCCTATTCTATTTGCCGCGCTTATTCGTTTATCACGCTATGAGTGAGGACGAAATCAGCTTGGAACGCTTCAAAGTCATGGAGTGGAAGCTTTATTTCGGCATTATGACGCCGGGAATGTTGTGCACAATGGGGTTTGGCGTCTGGATGCTGTCCGATTACGCTTGGTCGATCTATTCGGTTAGTCTGTGGCTAAAAATAAAATTAGTTTTGCTGGGTTTTTTAATTATTTATCATCTCTGGTGCGGAAAATGGCTGCTGGATTTTAAATACGGCAGAAACCGGCATACGCATGTGTTTTACCGCTGGATCAACGAAATACCGGTGCTGTTTTTATTCGCCATCATTTTTCTGGCGGTCGTCAAGCCGTTTTGAGTATTTTGCTACAATCCAGCGTTGTCTCGGCTAATCGGCTTTTGGCCGCCGGAACCCCTGGCGGAGGTTTGCGCGGCATGGACGCCGGGCTAAAGCCTACATGGAGGCATTCACGGCGTCCTTCGCCAGGGGTTCCGGCGCCAACAGCCAAAGGCGTCAGCATTCGGTAGGTGTTTGAAAGATGAAAGACGAGCACATTAAAAATAATCCGGAGGCCGCCTTTGACGCCGCTTGCCGGCTCATTAATCAAGACCGTTTGCAAGAGGCTTTGACAATATGCCGGCAATTATATGCCGGTTATCCGCAAAATTGCCTGTTGCTGAATGTATTAGGCAGCCTGGAAATCAGACTCGGACATTATGAAGAAGCCGTTGCGCGGCTGAACGAATCGCTCGGTTTGGACGCCGAACAGGCCGTTACGCTGGTAGAGCTCGGCAATGCGTTAACCGAGTTGAAGCGCTATCAAGACGCCTTGCAATGCTTTGCCCTGGCCATAGCCATAAAGCCCGATTATCCGGAAGCGTATTGTAATCGCGGCATTGTTTTCAATAAACTGCGGCAATTCGGCGCCGCGCGAGCCGACCTCGAGCAAGCTCTGCGCCTCAATCCGGACCATGCGCAGGCATATCTGCACCGGGCTTATTGTTTAAGCGAACTAAAATTGTATGACGCCGCTCTCGTCTGTTATGCTCAAGCCATTCAATTAAAACCGGACTATGCCGAAGCCTACTTCAATAGGAGTTTGACCTTAAACACGCTTAAACTGCATGACGCCGCCTTGCAGAGTCTGGCTAAAGCCATCCAATTCAATCCGAATAATCCCGAATTTTACTGTAATCTAGGCATTACTTTTAACAAACTTAAACGTTATGAGGAAGCTTTGCTCTGTTATCAACAAGCTCTCGCCTTGGATCCGGATAACGCGGCGGCTTATTCGAACCGCGGCATTACTTTAAATGAATTGCGGCTTTACGAAGAAGCCCTGCATAGCTATACGCACGCCATCGCCCTAAATCCGGATTTAATGGAAGCCTATTCCAACCGTGGCGTGACCCTGCATAAATTAAAACGCTATGCCGAGGCTTTGGCCGATTACGATCACGCCATCACTCGCAAACCTGAATTTGCGCCGGCCTACGCCAATCTAGGCATTACTTTGAACGATGAAAAACGTTACACAGAGAGTCTGCGTTGTTTTGACGCCGCAATAGCCTTAAGGCCGAATCATGCCGAGGCATTTTATAATCGCGCCATTACCTTAAGCGAAGTTAAAAACTTTAGCGATAGCCTAATAAATTACGACCAGGCCATCGCCTTGGAGCCTGATTACGCCGAGGCCTATTGGAATAAAGCGTTGCTTAAACTGCTGCTCGGCGATTTTCAAGAAGGTTGGCGACTTTATGAATGGCGTTGGCGAACCGCGAATTTTTCCAGTCCGGCGCGTAATTTCAGCCAACCGCTCTGGTTAGGCGATTCGCCCATTGCCGGTAAAACCATCTTGTTGCATGCCGAACAAGGTTTGGGAGACAGCCTGCAGTTTTACCGCTATGTTCCCATGGTTGCGGCGCTGCAAGCCACGGTTATTCTGGAAGCCCCCCGGCCTTTAACCACTTTGTTCGCAAATTCCGGAACCGGCGTCCGCATCGTCGAAGCCGGCCTACCCTTGCCGGATTTTGATGTGCATTGCCCGTTGCTGAGTTTGCCCTTGGCTTTTAACACTCGGCTGGAAACCATTCCGGCGCCGATACCCTATCTGTTGGCCGATCAGCGCAAAAAATCGGTTTGGCTCCGCTTGCTTGCCGGCGAGACGCGCCGGCAAATCGGTATAGTGTGCTCGGGTTCCGCCGGACATAGCAACGATAGCAATCGAAGCATCCCGTTATCGGCATTTTCTCCTCTATTCGCTTTACCGTTTGCATGGCATGTTTTACAAAAGGATATCCGCGCGGATGACGCCGATTTTTTAGCGAACAACCCGCAAATAGGCAGCCACCAATCCCAGTTGCGCGATTTCAGCGACACGGCGGCGTTAATAGCAGCGTTGGATTTAATTATTACCGTCGATACGGCCATCGCCCATCTGGCCGGGGCCATGGGAAAACCGGTATGGATTTTACTGCCTTTTCAGGCCGACTACCGTTGGCTGCGGGACAGGGTAGACAGTCCCTGGTATCCGAGCGCCGTTTTGTTCCGACAAGAGCAAGCGCTTAATTGGAGCGATATTATTCTAGCCGTTAAAAATAGGCTTGAAAACCGCTAATACGCAAAGATATAAAATAATGATTAAACTGGGTGGGCGATTAGCGCGCCCACCCTACGCGGCCCAAAAACCGCCAAGCTTATTTTTTCAAATATTCGTATACAGCGTCAATCGCTTGATCTTCGGTATAACCGGCTTTTTTAACCGGGCCGACTTCCATGATCGCGGCGGATGCTTTCGGCATACCGTTTCGACCTTCTTTGATCACTTTCGCGAATTGTTCTTTAGGGAGTTTACCGGCTTTAATCAATGCTGAAAGCTGTGGATTGGAAGCGATATCATGGCAAGAACCGCAACCGCGGCCAAAAGCGCGCTCATAAATTTTAGCGCCGATTTCTTCTGCTTCGTTAGCGAAAACTTGACTGCTCAACGCCAGTAAAGCAGCGCCCGCGAATAAACCGAATGATTTTTTCATTATTATATCTCTCGTTTGGATTAAAAAACTGCCGTCCACGCCTGATAGCGTGTACAGCTGGTGGAAATCGAATCGGCTAAAGGATATGGAAAATTTAAGAAAAATTCAATCATTTTTAAAAAATTCTTAAAAATTCATTTAAATAAACCGGCGTCATTAATAGGCTACAATTAACGGCAAGATAAAAATTTGTGAAGTTGTTAATAAAATTTACTTTTTTGAAAGCCAAAAATTTGATTTAATTACACCTGCTTTAAGCTATAACCATCGCAGGCCGAGTTTCGTCAAAAGCATGTTATAGGCGTGAATTTGAATTCGATGCGTAAACCTTCCTCCGGCAAATGTACAGCAATAGTTCAGTGCAAAAATCAAAATTTTTTACAGCTTTATTAATTTTCATAATTTTCCATTGTTCGGCCGCATCGGCGCGCTATGCGGCTGTCGTCATCGATGCGGATAACGGCCGCGTCATACACGAAATTGACGCCGCCCAACGCTGGTATCCGGCGTCTCTGACTAAAGTCATGACTATTTATCTGGCTTTCGCCTCGCTGAAAACCGGCGACTTACGTCTAAACGATCTATTGACCGTTTCCCGCCATGCCGCCATGCAGCCCAATTCCAAACTGGGCTTGCGTTATGGGCAGACCATCAGCGTCGAGCAGGCGATTCTGGGCGTCACTACCCGCTCCGCCAACGACGCCGCCGTATTGCTGGCGGAAACCCTGGGCGACGGCAGCGAAAGCAATTTCGCCGCTAAAATGACACAACAAGCGCATATTTTGGGTATGTCCAGCAGCTCATTTCAAAATGCCAGCGGCCTGCCGGATGAAGGCCAAATCAGCAGCGCCCGCGATCTGGCCATTTTGTCGCAAGCCCTGATTCGCGATTTTCCCCAGTATTACCCGTATTTCTCCGCAACCGAATTTATTTATAAAGGCCGGGTGCTGCCCAATACCAACAAAATCTTGAAAACCTATCCGGACGCCGACGGCATGAAAACCGGATTCACATGTGGTTCCGGTTATAATTTGATCGCCTCCGCCAAACGCAACGGTCATCGCCTTATTGCGGTATTGCTGGGCGCGCATAGCAGCGCGGAACGCTTCGCGGAAATGGAGAATCTGCTGGATTTAGGTTTTCAAAAATATTACGATGCGTCGGGCGGCTCCACATTGGTCTCGCAAATCAGAGCGGATAACTATTCCCCGCCGCCGTTCCAATTATCTTCCAACCGTTGCGCCGGCAGCGCTGAACAAATGGGCGCCGAAACCGGATACAGCCGTCCGCAACCTATCCACATTAAACCGCATATTATGTACGCATCTTATGTTAGTCCGCACAAACACAAAGAGGTAAAGCCTAACCACCTGTTTAGGCAAATTGGATTTGAAGGCCATCAATCGAACAGCCGGCGTCCGCACGCGTCTGTGCGCCTGAGCTCAAGCGCTTCGGCAAAAGCCGGCGGCAGGCAGTCTATCGTCAAAACCGCTTTGAAAGAACCCGAGCTCAGGACTAGCAGCGGATTACGCTCAGCCAT
>JBEKBU010000145.1:0-10812 GCA_050015235.1 Methylomonas sp.
GTCCAATTGCTCCCAACCGCCACGAATGGCAACCAAGTTGTCTTTAGAGGCGACGGCTTCAGGCGAATGTTTCATGGAAGACATCCACTGATCCAGTTCCTGAACTTTGGCGTCGGATTTGTTATTATTATTAGAAGCGGCTTTTAAACGGTCCAATTCAGATTGCATGGATTTCATACTGTCCGACATCTGTTGCATTTGGTTTTGCAATGCATCGGCTTGTTGGGCCGCATCAGATGAGCTCACATTAACCGAGGCGTCCGCTTGAACTTGCGGAGCAACGATAGCCAGAGAGAAAGACGCAGCTGCAATGCTGATTGCTAATTGTGTTTTATTTAATGTCATTGTTACCCCCAGGGGTTATTTATTGTTAAGTCTGTTATTTGCTTTTCAGCAACACAGGATTTCTTCACGGTGACAATACTAGCAGTAAAAATGCCGCCTTACAAGTTTTGTGTGATTTTTTTTATTTTAAAAAATTGATTCAGATCAATGATGTGCATAAGCACTATAAAGTCGAGTATATTTTTGTCAAAAAAAAACAACAGTTGGTTAAAATTCTGCACTCCCGCCGCGTCTGTAAGTATAATCCTGATTAGTAATAGACGGCATTAAATATTTTTTTGAATGATACTTCGATGACTTTACATACCGACATTCTGATTATCGGCGGCGGCGTTAGCGGCTTGTTGACAGCCCTCGAATTGCGCAAGGCCGGACGGGATGTCGCGCTCATCGACAAATCGGCGCTTGGGAGGGAATCCTCCTGGGCCGGCGGCGGCATATTGTTGCCGATTTATCCCTGGCGGCAGGCGCAAGCCATTTCCGAACTGGTTTATCATAGTTTGAAAAGTTATCCGGACTTGGTGAGTGAGCTGTTTGCTGAAACCGGCATAGACCCGGAATTGCGGGATTGCGGGATGCTGGTTTGTAAAAACCCTGATGAGACCGCTGCTTTGGCGTGGCTGCAAAAATATCGAATAAGCGGCCTATCGGCTGGCGGCCGGCAAACATCGTTTCTGAATACCGAGTTTCAAAACGCATTATGGCTGCCGGAAATCGCCCATGTCCGTAATCCCCGCTTGTTGCAATCCTTAAGCGCGTATTTGCGGAAGATAGGGGTAAGATTTTTTGAGGGCGCCGTTATCAATCATATTGAAATTGATCGGCGGCGGATTCAGCGGCTCATAAGCGCGGACCGGCAATTTACCTGCAACGAGTTGATCATCTGCGCCGGCGCCTGGACAGCGGAAATTCTAAAACAGTGGTTGCCGGCGGCCAAATCGCCGCCCATTCAGCCGGTAAAAGGCCAGATGCTGTTGTTTAGCGCCGACCCGGAGACTTTGCCCTTTATGGTGCTGGATGGCGAACATTACCTGATCCCGCGCCGGGACGGAAAAATTCTGGCCGGCAGCACCGTGGAAAGCGTAGGATTCGACAAGTCCGTCACGCGTCCGGCAAAAGAGGAGCTCTATGATTTCGCCACCCGCTTGCTGCCGCGCTTACGCCAATATCCGCTCAGCATGCACTGGGCGGGTTTGCGTCCCGGCAGCGCCGACGGCGTTCCATTTATAGGCCGGCATCCGGACTTCGGCAATCTCAGCATCAATGCCGGCCATTTCCGTAACGGGGTGGTGATGGGGCCGGCGTCGGCGCGGCTGCTGGCCGATTTACTCCTGGAACGCCCAACCGGCATCGATCCGCAACCTTATGCCGTTAAATAAAGCCATGAATATTTATCCTTTAGTGCGTCCGTTATTATTTTCGCTGCCGGCGGAAACCGCCCATGACCTGACATTGAAATTGCTGAAACTGGCTCATGATAGCGGCTTTTCCACCTTAAATAAGGCCAGCTCTATAAACAAGCCGGTGACGGTGATGGGTTTAAACTTTAAAAATCCGTTGGGATTAGCCGCCGGGCTGGATAAAAACGGCGATTACATCGACGCCTTGGGCGGATTGGGCTTTGCTTTTATCGAAATCGGCACGGCCACCCCCCGTCCTCAGCCCGGCAATCCGCAACCGCGGCTGTTCCGATTGCCTGAACATCAGGCCATCATTAACCGGATGGGTTTTAATAATTTCGGAATCGATTATCTGCTGGAAAAAGTCAAAGCCCGCCGTTATCCGGGCATTTTAGGCATAAATATCGGTAAAAACGCCGAAGTGCCGATTGAGAACGCGCATCGGGATTATTTGATCGGCTTGCGAAAAAGCTATGCGCACGCCGATTATGTAACCATTAATATTTCCTCGCCCAATACTAAAAACTTGCGGCAATTGCAGCAAGGCGACGAAATAAAATATTTGCTGCGGACATTAAAGGAAGAACAGCTTAAATTACAAAACGAATGCGGCAAATATACGCCTATCGCCGTTAAAATCGCCCCGGATTTAAGCGATGAGGATATCGCGCGCATGGCCGGATTACTGGTGGAATTCAATATCGACGCCGTCATTGCCGCCAATACCACTTTAGATCGCGACAAAATTCAAGGGCATGTGTTGGCCGATGAAAGCGGCGGTTTAAGCGGCGCGCCTTTAACCGAAAAGTCTACGCGGGTTGTCCGGCTATTAGCGGCGGAATTAAATGGTAAACTACCGATTATTGCTGCCGGCGGCATTATGAGCGCCGTGCATGCGCAACAAAAAATACAGGCCGGCGCCAGTCTGGTGCAGATTTACACCGGCTTGATTTATAAAGGGCCGGCATTGATAGATGAAATATTGCAAATATTGTAAAAGCACAATGCAACTAATAAGGTAACCATTCACTTAGCAACTAAACTTTCAAAAGCGCGCCGATAGCTGACCATGTTGGCTTTTGGCGCCGGGGCGCCTGGCGGAGGTTTGACCGGCATGGAGGCCGGGCGAAAGCTACACGGATGTATTCACAGCGTCCTCCGCCAGGCGCTCCGGCGTCAAAAGCCGGGTAGCTGACGCAAGCTTAAAATCGCTGAAAAATTACATAACAAGAAATTTAAGCGGTTTACGCCAAGGATGGTATATTTTCAATTCTAAAGAGTAGGCCGGTCAAACGCCGCGCCGGATAATAAATAATTAGAGGAGGACGCTTCCATGATTTACGCCACACCAGGCGCCGCCGGCGCCAAAATACAGTACAAATCCAGATACGACAACTTCATAGGCGGACTATGGGTTACGCCGGTCAAGGGCCAGTACTTTGACGTCATCACGCCGATCAATGGCGAGCCTTATACTAAAGCGGCCCGATCGAGCGCCGAAGACATTGAACTGGCGTTAGACGCCGCGCATGCCGCCGCCGATAAATGGGGCAAAACCTCGCCGGCCGAACGCTCCAATCTGTTGCTCAAGATTGCCGATCGAATTGAAGCAAACCTTGAATTGCTGGCTTACGCCGAGACCGTCGATAACGGTAAGCCGATGCGTGAAACGCTCAACGCCGACATTCCGCTCAGCGTCGATCACTTCCGCTATTTTGCCGGCTGTTTGCGCGCCCAGGAAGGCGGTCTCAGCGACATCGACGAACATACCGTCGCCTACCATTTCCACGAACCGCTCGGCGTAGTCGGCCAGATCATTCCCTGGAACTTTCCCATCCTGATGGCGGCCTGGAAGCTGGCGCCCGCAATCGGCGCCGGCAACTGCGTGGTGCTCAAACCCGCCGAATCGACGCCTATCAGCATTTTGATCCTGGCCGAATTAATTGCCGATCTGCTGCCTGCCGGCGTGCTGAATATCGTCAACGGCTACGGCCGCGAAGCCGGTCTACCGCTGGCGACCAGCAGGCGCATCGCCAAAATCGCTTTTACAGGCTCCACAAGCACCGGCCGCGTAATCGCCCAGGCCGCCGCCAACAATCTGATCCCCGCGACGCTGGAGCTCGGCGGCAAATCGCCCAACATTTTCTTTGCGGACGTATGCGCCGCGGACGACGGCTTCCTCGATAAAGCGATTGAGGGTCTAGTAATGTTTGCTCTCAATCAGGGCGAAGTCTGCACCTGCCCATCCCGCGCATTGATTCAAGAATCGATTTACGATAAATTCATGGAGCGTTGCCTGGTTCGCGTTAAGGCCATAAAGCAAGGGAATCCGTTGGATACGGAGACCATGATAGGCGCTCAAGCTTCCAAGGAGCAACTGACGAAGATTTTGTCCTACCTGGATCTCGGCAAGCAAGAGGGCGCACAGTTGCTGGCCGGAGGACGCCAGGCGCATTTAAGCGGCGATTTGGCCGGCGGCTATTATATACAGCCGACATTGTTCAAAGGGCATAACAAGATGCGCATCTTCCAGGAGGAAATTTTTGGTCCGGTACTGGCGGTAACCACCTTTAAAGACGAAGCGGAAGCCTTGGCTATCGCCAATGACACGCTTTATGGTTTAGGCGCCGGCGTCTGGAGCCGCAACGGCAATGTCGCTTATCGGATGGGCCGCGCCATCAAAGCCGGCCGGGTATGGACTAATTGCTATCACGCCTATCCCGCCCACGCGGCCTTCGGCGGCTACAAGGAATCCGGCATGGGCCGGGAAACGCACAAAGTCATGCTTGATCACTACCAGCAAACCAAGAACTTGCTCGTCAGTTACGCCGAGCAGAAACTAGGTTTCTTCTGATGATGCATGGCTTGCGATGCGGCTCCGCTCGCCGCAAGCGGCGGACAAGCGCCTAAGTTCGCCTGGAGAAAGACATGGTCGAAAAAGTCGTCGCCACGGCGGCCGCACTTGAACTGATAGCGTTTTTGATGAACAAACATGGCCCGCTCATGTTTCACCAATCCGGGGGCTGTTGCGACAATAGCGCCGCCAATTGTTTTCTACCGGGTGAAATCACCATCGGCGCCGGCGACGTCTATCTCGGCGACATAGGCGGCTGCCCGTTTTATATTGGCAAATCGCAATACGAATACTGGAAGCATACCCAGCTGATCATCGATGTGATTGAAGGTCGCGGCGGCGACTTTTCGCTTGAAGGCCCGGAAGGCAAGGCGTTTCTCACGCGTTCGCGGGTGTTCAGCGATGAAGAAATGGCTGAGTTGAACAAGGATACCGGGCGGGATGAGCCCGCCGAATAGCCGACAATGTCTTCAAATTATTCCCCGGCAATCGACATCTGTTCCAGCAATATCGAGCCGACGCGGATATTGCCGCGCATATCCACATCATTGCCGATAGCGACGATATTCCGGAACAGGGTTTTCAAATTTCCGGCTATGGTAATTTCCTGCACCGGATATTGAATGACGCCGTTTTCTACCCAGAAACCGGACGCGCCGCGCGAATAATCGCCGGTCACCCGGTTAATGCCCTGTCCCATCAGCTCCGTAACCAGCAAACCGGCATGCAGATGCTTTAATAAGCCGCCGGCATAATCGCCGCCCGGCGCTACGGTCAAATTATGTACGCCGCTAGCGTTGCCGGTGCTCTGCATGCCTAATTTGCGCGCCGAATAACTGCCTAGCAGATAAGACCTTAATATGCCGCCGCTGACGATATCGCGGGTTTGGGTGGCGACGCCCTCCGCGTCGAAACTGGCGCTGCCGATAGCGCCCGGCAAAAAGGGTTGTTCATGAATATGGACGAATTCCGGCATAATTTGCGTATCCAGCGCATCCAGCATAAAGCTGGCCTTACGGTATAAACTGCCGCCGCTGATAGCGCCGATCAAGGCGCCGATCAAACCCGTCGCCATTTCCGGGGCGAACAGCACCGGGCGCTGCCGTGGGCTAAGGCTGCGCGCGCCTAGGCGCGCCACGGTTCTTTGCGCGGCTTTTTCGCCCACTTGCCGGGCAGACTCCAGATCAGCGGCGTTGCGCGCCACCGTGTACCAATAATCGCGTTGCATGGCGTCGGCGTCGCCGGCTAACACCGCGCAACTTAACGAATGCCGGCTGGTTTGTACGCCTTGCAAAAAACCCAGCGTATTCCCGAACACCCGGATGCTCTGATGGGTATCGACCGTTGCGCCTTCGGAATTATTGATGGCCGGATCATAGGAACGGGCGGCGTCCTCGCATTCAATCGCCAATTCAATCGCCTGTTCGGCGCTGATCGGCCAGGGATGATACAAATCCAGATCCGGAAATTCCGTAGCCAGCCGCTCCGGATCAGGCAAACCGGCGTAATCGTCATCACTGGCGTAACGGGCGATGCTACAGGCTGCTTTCACGGTTTCAAGCAACGACTCGTCGGAAATATCATTCGTGCTGGCCGAACCCTTTTTCTTGCCGAAATAGACAGTAACGCCAAGACCTTGATCGCAATGAAACTCCACGGTCTCAACTTCGCCGAGCCGGGCGGATACGGATAAACCGTTATCGATGCTGAAAACGGCTTCGGCGGCGCTGGCCCCTTGCTGTTCGGCTTCGTCCAGCAATTGCCGGACAATATTTTTTAAACGGTTAATTTCTGTCTGATTCTGCAAAATAAAAGTCTCGTTAAGTTAAACACGCTGCATGCGGACGGTTACACATTTGTGCCGCCGACCGTTAAACCGTTAATTTTTAAAGTCGGCTGCCCCACTCCGACCGGCACGCTTTGCCCATCCTTACCGCAAGTGCCTACGCCGCTATCCAATTGCATATCGTTACCGACCATCGTCACTTTGGTCAGTACATCCGGGCCGCTGCCGATCAAGGTAGCGCCTTTCACCGGCCGGGTAATCCGGCCGTTCTCAATCAAATAAGCTTCGCTGGCGGAGAATACAAATTTGCCCGAAGTAATATCGACCTGGCCGCCGCCAAAATTGCGGGCGTACAAGCCGTTCTTTACCGATTGAATAATTTCTTCCGGTTCGCTGTCGCCAGGCAGCATGTACGTATTAGTCATGCGCGGCATCGGCAAATGCGCGTACGACTCGCGCCGCCCGTTTCCGGTCGGTCTAACTCCCATTAAACGGGCGTTCAGCTTATCCTGCATATAGCCTTTCAGGATGCCTTTTTCGATCAAAACCGTATTTTCGGCCGGCGTGCCTTCATCGTCTATACTCAATGAGCCGCGCCGCCCCGGCAAGGTAGCGTCGTCAACCACCGTGCACAAATCCGAAGCGACCCGCTCGCCGACCCGTCCGGAAAAAGCCGAGGTGCCTTTCCGGTTAAAATCGCCTTCCAGGCCATGGCCGATGGCTTCATGCAAAAGTATGCCCGGCCAACCCGGGCCTAATACCACCACCATATTGCCGGCGGGGGCGTCTACGGACTGGAGATTAACCTGCGCCTGGCGCACGGCTTCCCGGCCATATTCCAGCCCCCGGCCGTTTTCGAGAAAGAAATTGTAATCGGTGCGGCCGCCGCCGCCCATGCTGGCCTGTTCGCGCCGGCCGTTTTCGACCATGATCACGGTGACGTTTAATCTGACCAGCGGTCTGATATCGGCCGCCAGAGCGCCCGCCAGATCGGCGACCAGGATATGATCGTAAGCCGCTATCAGGCTGATCATTACTTCTTCGATACGGCTATCCAGTTTGCGGGTTTCGCTATCGATATGCTTGAGTAAATCGATTTTTTGCTGATCGGCCATGGAATTCAATGGATTTAGCGCCGGGTATAAAGCCGGATAGACTGATGGACGAGGCCCCGTTTCCAGCCTGGTCGAGATCTGTTGGCCTTGTCTGACAATCGCTTTTACATTATTGGCCGCTTCCAGCAATATCGGCGTTTCTATGCGGTCGCTATAGGCGAAACCGGTTTTTTCGCCGCTGACGACCCTGACGCCGGCGCCCCGTTCAATGGAATGATTGCCTTCCTTGATAATACCGCCTTCCAGCGACCAGGACTCGAAATGGCTGGCTTGGAAATAAATATCGGCGGCGTCTGCTCCGCAACCGTGCAACACGCTCATAATTTTGTCGACGTGGCGGGTTTCAAGGCCATTGACGGCTAAAATATTGTGTTTAACTTGTTCGAGTAAAGGCATGGATTTGTTTAAAAGTAAGCGAAGCCAGGTGGCGGATCAGATAACGAAAAACGAGGCGAGAATAACGGCGCCCAGCACGGATGTCACAAATAGCACCTTGTATAAACGGGTTAGGGACCGCCAAAATAACTGGCATTGCGTTTTACGTCTTATCCAGGCGAATAATACCATTTGTTTTAGAAACTCATACAGGCGCGGAACATGCTTGGACAGTTTATACAAAAGATACCCGATCATGGATATCAATATATAAAAAGTGAATACCTGACTGGCGTGCCGTTCGGTAATGAATAAATAGGCAAAAAATTCGCCGACATGCAGAAAATGAAACAAGCGCTCTACAACATTGTCAACACCCATCTCCATAATTTCAAACAAGTTATGCAAAACTTCAAACAGCACGTGAAAAAATTCAGCCAGCATTTCGGCTGTTTCTTCAAACATGATCAGGGCAACCAATAGTACGGCAAGGAAAATGAGGTCAAGATTTTTCCTGATCATTATCAATTCCCTATATGCGTTCCGGCCATAGGCTCGGGCGTTTGCCAGCTAACTTGCCAATGTCCCAGGTCATCGGTCAGCATTTTATTTAACCAGTACAAAATTGTCTCCGCTTGCGCCGCCAATTGCCAGGGCGGATTTATAAACAGCATGCCTGATCCCGTCATGCCGTGCGAGGAGCCGTCGGCGGCAATACAATGCTCGATGCGCAATTGCTTGGGAATGCCGGTTTCTTTCAGCTTGAGCAGCATTTTTTCAGTGACGCCGCGGTCTATCACCGGATACCAGAGCGCATATACGCCGGTCGCGAAATGTTTATACGCAATAACCAAGGTCTTTACCACGTTGCTGAAATCGGTTTTTATTTCATAACTAGGATCTATCAAAATAAAACCTCGCTTTTGAATAGGGGGTAATTTTTTTTCCAGGGTTTTCAAACCGTCTTCCTTGACGACGCTGACTTGGCGATCCTGTGCGAATAATTGTTTTAAAGCTTCATAATCAGTACCGTGCAGCTCGGAAAGCAGCATTCTATCCTTGCTTCGAATTAAGCGTCTCACCAATTGCGGCGAGCCCGGATAACGCTCCAGGCTGTGTCCGATGTTTTCGGCGCGCACCGCCGAAAAATAATCCTGCAGTTCCGGCGGATATTCCGGCTTTTCCCATAACCGCCCAATTCCCTGTTGATATTCGCCGGTTTTTTGCGCGAACCCGGATTTTAAGGAATATTTACCGGCGCCGGCATGCGTATCGATATAGACAAACGGTTTCTCTTTTTGTTTTAAAGCGTTAATCGTTAGCGTAATTAAGCTGTGCTTTAAAACATCGGCAAAATTACCGGCATGAAATCCGTGGCGGTAACTAAGCATGTCCGCAAGTTTTGTTTATCATAATAAAGAACAATATTAAGCTCATACTATTATTATATAAGCTCGGATGAATTGTATTGCTGTTTAAAAGCATTTATCGCCGTAATTCTTAAGTTTCGGATGGCCTGGCCGATTTCTTCGCCCTGCAAATTACTTTGTAAAACCGCATCGGCGTCGATCGCCCGGCCGGCCCGCGCCGCCAGACGCAAAAATTCGGCTTGCGGATAAGCGCGATTTTCAAAACCTGTGCGTCCGCGCGCATCGGCCTCGCAAGCCAGGACAAATTCTTCCAGATTGCCGGTGGGTTTAAAAGCCGACAAGGTTTGCAACAGATCCGTTAAAGTATTGGCGCGTAACTCCAGGGCGCGATGGCAATGGGTATGATATTTCATGACCAATACGCATAGATTTTTGTAGGCTTTGGGAATTCTCAACCGGTCACAGAATGTTTCCAGCACCCGTAAGCCTTTTTCTTCATGGCCATGATGGCTAGGCCATAATTCGCCTGGCGTTAAAGCCTTCCCTAAATCGTGCAGTAACGCCGCCAGCCTGACTTCCACCTTATCGGAAAGACCGGCGGCTTGTTCCAGCACCATCAGCGTATGGACGCCGGTGTCGATTTCCGGATGGTATTGTGCGGGTTGCGGAACGCCGAACAATGCATCGATTTCCGGAAAAATCACCTTTAGCGCCCGGCAATCTCTTAACACCTGAAAAAAAACCGCTGGCGTCGGTTCCTGCAACGCTTTAAACAATTCCGCCCAGACGCGCTCGGCTACCAGATAATCGGCTTCGCCGTTACCGACCATGGTTTGCATCAGCGTCAAAGTTTCAGCGGCGACTTTAAAGCCAAGATGCGCATAGCGGGCGGCGAAACGCGCCACTCTTAAAATGCGTACCGGGTCTTCGCTGAATGCCGGCGAGACGTGCCGCAGGATGCGCTTATCCAGATCGGCTTGGCCATGAAAAGGATCGATCAGACAACCTTCGCTGTCGATGGCCATGGCGTTAATCGTCAGATCCCGGCGCAGCAAATCTTCTTCCAGCGTCACTTCCGGGGCCGCATAGACTTCAAAGCCCTTATAGCCGGGCGCGGTCTTCCGTTCGGTGCGCGCCAACGCATATTCGTCCTGGGTAACCGGATGCAAAAAAACCGGAAACTCCTTGCCGACAGGTCTAAATCCCCGCGCCAGCATGGATTCGGAAGTTTCGCCGACCACCAGCCAGTCGAATTCCTTAACCGGATAAGCCAGCAAACGATCGCGTACCGCCCCGCCAACCAGATACGTTTTCATGCACTCACAAGCCTTAACGTCATCAGCAAAAACCATAGTATAAATCACTGTGAGGCATTACCCTAGTCCGCGTTTACAACAGCAGTATTTGGGACAGACCGCTATTATTCTAATTTCCTTTCGCGCCAGCTCCCCTTTTAATTTACTATAACCGTAACTATTCAGCGAATTTTAAGTTAGCGTCAGCTACACCCGGCTTTTGGGGCCGGAGCGCCTGACGGAGGTTCGACCGGCATGGAGGCCGGGCGAAA
>JBEKBU010000146.1:0-10610 GCA_050015235.1 Methylomonas sp.
AAAGCCATCGAATTGACAAAACATTATTCGCTATCGCATTGGGATAGTTTAATTGTTGCGGCCGCATTACTTGCTGATTGCCGAACGCTGTTTTCCGAGGATATGCAACACGGTCAAACAATTGATGGGTGCTTGGTAATCGTTAATCCTTTTTTATAAATTTATATTATGCCAACTCTTACGGGCTGAACCCAGACTCGGTCAGAGAATCCGTAGACAGAGCAACCGGCGCGATGCTGGCCGCCGCCGGCATCAAGCCTGTCGGGGAAGTGGTAGATATCACGGCCAAGCTAAAATGAACTCGTCATGGTTGCCAGATTGGCGCAACGAATCCGAATATCCAGACCCAAAAACAACAACAGGTCGTCAATGGGCGTGGGAGTTTTTAAGGAGAAATCCCGAGTATCAAAATCTTTATGCTGAATATGACAGACTAAGCACAAAAAAACCTTTAGAAGAGCACCCGGTAGGTTATGAGTATTTAGATAAAAATACTGCTATAGATTATTTTCGTCAATTTAAAAGTGATGAAGCTTATCGACAATCAGATTTAATTCGCCAAGAGATGCTTAAAAAATTTGGCGTAAGAGTATGGCTTCATGATGATTTATTGGCACCTGCTTGCACTGATATTAAACGTCTTGCGTTTCAGAGTGATTTTTACCCACCTTTTATTGTGTTTAGAGACTTACCCTTAAGCCAAGGTTTACGTTTTAATGGAAAAGATGGTTTTACGGGTTTTTTGGTGCCAATAGTACCTAGAAAAGAAGGTGAAATAACCATTAAGTTTGACCCTAATTACTCAATAGATAGTCAATTAGACGCGGCAAAAGCAATTTTGGAAGAACGATGGAGCGAAGAAGGCAAGCGATTAAGAATGGGTATTTACGTTCAATATCTTAGAATTTTAGATGCCATTGCCAGTGGAATCGATAAAGCTGAAATTAAAAGAATTTTATATCCAAATTTAGGTGATGAATACCCAGACATTGAGGCAACGAAAAAGCTTTCTAAACAACAAAAAGCAGCAGAAAAACTACGAGACGAAGATTACAAACAACTAATTCTCAAATAAGAACACCCTGTTATTTGCGATATCTTGCATTGAAATAAACCGTTCAAATAGCACCATGTTTCACGAAACTAAAAGGGGTTTCACAACATGGCACAAAACAAAATCATCACTAATCAGGCGAAAGTCGAATTATTCACGAACGCACAAGCGGCGGCTTATATCGGAGTAGAACCTGGTACGCTTGAGGTATGGCGATCAACAAAGCGTTACAACTTGCCGTTTATTAAAGTCGGTAGGCTGGTCAAATACCGTAAAGAATCGCTTGATGCTTTTTTAGAGTCGCGCACCGTGGGCGTGGAGGTGTAAGGATGCACACAAGCAAAAGCCCCGGCGCAACTGCGAATTGCGAACGGGGCAAAAATCAAAAAACGCACGGCAATGATAGCCGATACAAATCAAATCAACAAGATATGGCGGCAAGCGATATGCTTCTGCCGCTTCTTGATCATGTAAAGCAGATCGGCCCGAATAAATGGACGGCAATTTGTCCAGCTCACGACGATAGACACCCAAGTCTAGCCATAACCCAAACTGACGAGGGTGCGCTTTTAATAAAGTGCTGGGCCGGATGCGGAGCGCAAGCAATTGTCGAAAGCGTTGGTCTTAGCCTTCGCGACTTGTTTCCGCGCAAAACTGCCAGCGACTACGATCCGACCAAACCACGACCCAAAGCCCCAAAATTCAGCAAATCGGAATTGTTCGACCTGTTGTTGATCGAGGCGGTTATTTTGGCGCTGTCATTCGAAGCAATCCGCATGCATGGCAGTGTTAGCTCTGTCGATGCAGAGCGCGCGCAGAAAGCCTTTGATTGCGTAATGCGTTTGCATTGTGAGATTTACTCATGAGTACCTTCATATTACCAAAAACCGATTTAACTGCTGCGCTTGATAAAGTGCTTACTAAGCCTGTTGCATTATCAATGCCACCGGAACCATTACGCGCACCATTACCGCCAGCAGAACCCTACCCGGTTGAAAGCCTTGGTAGTGTTTTAGGATCGGCGGCTAAGGCTCTGCATGAGTCCGTCAAGGCACCGCTGGCGCTATGCTGTCAAAGCGTCCTGGCGGGCGCGTCATTGTCGGCGCAGACGCATTTTGATGTTAAATTGCCATGGGGGGAACGAAAGCCGCTGTCGCTGTTTTTGCTTACAGTAGCCGAATCCGGCGAACGTAAAACAGGCATTGATGATTTGGTATTAGGCGCGGCCAAGGCACAGGAGCGGCAAGACATGGAAGTATATCAAGCCGCATGTGAACAGTACGAACAAGACCTTGCCCGCTGGAAAGCTCAAAATGATGATGCAAATAAAAAAGCAGCTAAGGCAAAATCTCAATCAGAAAACGATGATGCCGGAGAGGCAAAGCACCAGTGCGCAGACAGGCCGACGCCGCCTATTATGCCTCTTCGATTCGTCACTGATCCTACGGTTGAAGGGCTTTTTAAGCTGCTGGTTGTCGGTCAGCCGTCAATCGGTCTATTCAGCGACGAAGCCGGTTTATTGATCGGCGGTCATGCGCTGAACAATGACAATGCCTTAAAAACGATGGCGCGCTGGTGCAAGCTTTGGGACGGATCGCCTTTTGACCGGGTAAGAGCAGGCGACGGAAGCGGCATTCTCTACGGTCGCCGCCTCTGTATGCATCAATTGGCGCAACCGGATGTCATGGCTAAGTTGCTCAGTGATCGCATGGCAAACGGCCAAGGGCTTTTGGGGCGCTGTCTTGCAGCCTGGCCGGAATCAACAATTGGCAGCCGGCACGTTGATAAATTTGAATGGGCCGGGGATAGAAACGAGCTTAAACGACTTTACGCAGTATTTAAGAGCTTGGCTGAAGCTGAGCCCCGTACAGGCAAAACGCCGCAAGAGCTAGACCCCGTTGAGTTGGAATTAGACGAAGATGCAATTCAGCTTGCAGTCGCCGCCGGTAATCAATTCGAAACGCTCATGCAATCCGGTAATGAATTGTCTGAACTTCGAGACCGCGCAGCAAAGGCGCTTGAAAATGCCTGCCGCATTGCCGGGGTGCTGGCAGTGATTGAGGGCGGCATGAAGACCAGATCAATCAGCAAAGCACATCTGGAGCGCGGTTTGGTGCTGGTGCAATGGTATCTAGCGGAGGCGCTACGCATACGAGGCGCGGCGATCATTCCGCAATCGGTTATAGATGCTGAATCGCTGTCTAAATGGCTGCATGGTCGAAATATGAAGCAATTCAGTTCATCACCTATACTTACCCACGGCCCCAGTCAATTACGCAATAAAACGCGCCTGTTGGCCGCCATAGGGGAACTTGTCAGCAATGGCTATCTTGCCCCTAATGAACCTGGAGCCGTGATTGATGGTGTAAAAACAAGATCGTCATGGAGGGTTTTGCATGTGGTTTAATCCTACCGAATTATTAACCCAGGCAGCAAAGCCCCCTGCTAATTTTGCAAATCTTGCTAATTTCACCACTGATGACCAGCAAAACGTTCCCGAAATTAGCAAAATTAGCAGAATTAGCAAGCCGGTAGAAGTCAATCCAGAAAACGGCCCGGACGAAATTAGCAGAATTAGCGAAATTAGCAGCGGTCTATCGGTGGCGGATCGAAAAAAGCTACTAGCCTATATGGCGGCCATTGATGAGCGTGACCCGGAGATGATTGAAGACCTGTTGACCGTGTGCGCCAAAAATCCTAAGGCCCTGGTGTGGGCTTTGAGTTGGGCAGATAAGGTTCTGGCTAAAGAGCGTTACCCGGTAACGAAATCAAGCACTGAAAAGCCGATTATCATTACTTGCAATTGGTGTCAAAACTTCCGTAGCTATAACGACCACGGCGGCGGCGCTGGAAGTTGCTTTGCTGGCGTAACGCCCATGGGCGCATGTCATTGGAGTGAAACGTCTCACGATTGCGACAAATATCAAAAGGCTGAGAAATGACTATCAACCCCATGCACAATGCACATTCCTCGCCAAGATGTAAAGCGCACGCACGAACTACCGGCCAACCTTGCAAGGCACCAGCGATGGCAAACGGTCGCTTTAGGTCACACGACGGAAAGGCTATCCTGATTTTTTAAAGTTTAAATGTCGTTAGGTCATCATGATGAAGAAGTAAAACGCCTAATTTACCTGCAATCTGTTTTGCAGATGTTGTGTAACTGGCATTACTTACAACAATAGCCTTGTCAGCCTCATAAAAGGATTTTGCTGCATGGGCTTCCTGCACAGCTTTATTCCCAACCGGCTGAGAATATTTCTTACATTGAATGACAACCTTTGAGCCTTGTTTTAGTGCGATAATATCAGCACCTTGGTCGCCTGTTACAGACGTTGTATTTGCCTCCCATCCTGCAATTTTCAGATAATTTGCACAAAGATGTTCATATTCTATTGGGGTACAATCTTCAGAATAGTTTTGGTTTTGATTGTTGAATTTAATTATAAATTTATCAACTTCATCATCAATTAGACGTAATATAACATCATGATTATTCAATGCCCATGCATGGTCAATGTTTTGAAACATTACTTTCTCAAAAAACCTCCCCTTTTCTTTTTCCCATTTTGTCGCATTTTTTATACCATATCCATCATTAATAACCAGTTGTTTCTTTTTGATAGAAAGTTCCTGAATATGTTTAATTATGGTATCCCAACAATTCTTAATTTGGCTGTCATTAAATTTAGATAGATTTTCTCTATTTATTTTGTTTCGACGCTGTTGTATTAAGTAATTACATAAAAACACAACCGATACTATAAAAAATAACAATAAAATAGCATTATTGTTAGCGCCGATCCATTTTAGCAGCTTACAAAAATAGATTTGACTAGAGTTTAAAATATTATCAATCATCGTGAATATTTTTTCGATAAATAATATGGAAATCAATATAAATAATCCGAATTTGACTAATGCATTAGCATTATTATTTCTACGTCTAGCCATCTATGTTCACCAAAAAATATAATATTAAATTATCAAGTTTTTTGTTTTGTATAAGTTTTTAAAAATTCTTGAACCGTTTCTATATCCGGGCCAACTATGCCAATTTCTTTACCTTCCGGCGTTATTAAATACCACCAATCATAAGACCCGCCGCCCATCCAATAATTATGCTCTAGTACGATTAGATCGCCTTTATATTCACCAGTTGGAATAACTATAAACGCTTTGCCTAGTGTCACAGTTTTCATTTTGCCATCGGTGATTGATGCTGAGCGAACACTACCTGTTACGGCCCCAGCCGAGCCTATAAAATAGATATTTTTTCCATCTGGTGAAAACTGAGGAATTTCTATGTCAGATAAATCGTATTTTGGGTTTTTATTGAACAGACCTTCAAGGACAAGTCGTTCGCCAGTTCCGTCAATTCCGATTATCCATAGGTTAACTTGGGCGATGGGGCCGCCCATATCAGATTCAATAAGCTTATTTGGATTTTCTCTAAGGAAAACGACCAACTTATTATCGCTAGATAAACAGGGGGCTTTATCATGGCCGGTTGAAGTAAGCTGCTTAAACCCATTTTTATCTGAATAAGCAATGTTACCGTTAATTAAGTGCAACTCATATTCACCAGTTCCCCCACAATTTATAGCGTGTGCAATTCCGTTATAATGCATAAACCCAAAGAACAAACACATTAACCATTTTTTCACAACCACACCTTCCCAAAATTTGGCAATTTAAAATATACCTTTTTTACGGCAAGTCATGGCAAAAGGCAATGCAAAAATACTCAAGGTTTACCCAAGAGAACAAATCTTGGTGGATAACACCGGCTTTTTTATGTCCGCTAGATTTTCGTTACGGCTTAACGGAGATCAATTGTTCACTATTTGTTGATAATAATCATGTCAATATTCATGCCATCCTGTAAGACGCATTATTCTTGGTCTACGGTAAGTTGGCACAGTAACAAGCTAAGAAATTGATTGTTTCTTGATTATGCGCTAATCGACCCTGACACACCGCGCGTTCATGGTCAGGATTTATCCCGGAATAATCGGCATTAGCACCGCAACGCTAAACAAGAGACCATCTCAAGGCCGATGATCGGCGGTTCTTTACATTCTTCGCACACCCGGCGCGCACCCGGATACAGCAGCCATGCGGCCTATAGGCTAACTTGGCGCGCAATTTACGCGCGGTTTTGTTTACATTAGTTGACGCGATTTTACGCACCAAAATGCAGGTAAAAATAGGCGCTAGGTCTCTGGCGAAAGTATTTCGGAGCTATAAAAAGTAGCGCCTACCCGAACGGGGAACAACCGGCTTTTTTTGCCTGGTGCTTTGGCGCAGACCAAAGATTTTTAGATGATGCTTAACCGAAACCGTAGCACCAGCGTAGCACCAATAAAAAAGGCCTGTAACGAAACCGTTACAGGCCTTTGATTTATATTGAGCTGGCGATGGGAATCGAACTCGCGTCCGGCTGATTACAAATCAGCCGGACGGCGATTTCCACATACCGACGCTATCGCATATACATTTTCCTTCTCACAAACAAAAGCCGTCGCCTTGTCTTCCGAGACTGATGTGCGGCCGTATGCCACATTGGTAAGGGTAATAAAATCTCCAAGCGGCGCTGATTATCCGTCATAACCACCTCCGTACTTTTTCTTTATAGGCAATATAGTGGTTACCAAAGGCGCTCTCCAGCTTACTTTCCTCGACAACGATAAAGCGCCGAGCGACTAGCCAGACAAACCACGGAACGACCAGCCAGGGCGTGGCGCTGCCAAGCGCGACCGCGATGCCGGCTAGCGTTAGCAGCATGCCAAGGTACATGGGATTTCTGCTGAATGCAAACGGCCCTTTCAGAACCAGCGTCATGGACGGCTCGAAAGGCTTGACCGTGGCGCCCGCCTGCTTGAACAGCATAAACGCCCATAGGTTGAGCGCGACGCCTATTGCGACAAGGGCTGCTCCGGCCATGCGCCACGGAAAAACCACCAGTTGCGCCACGGGCAAGAGGATATGCAGGCCTAGCATCAGCAAAATCGCGATAAGCAGAAATGCCGGCGGCATGGGGCCGCGGCGAACCGCCGTCTGACTGTCATTCATGTTGCGGCGCCTCCGCCTGTTTCATACCCCCTTTTATCGGACGCCAACTCAACAAGAGCAATATGATGAGCGCGGCGTTAAACATTGAAAAGGCTGAAAAAGAATTAAGTTGTTTAATGGTGCGATTATAATTCGGCCGGATGCTTTAAGCAATTATGGGCAATTAGACGGATTGGCCACGGGTTTTAATATCTTTCTTGCAAATATCGTGGATAATTATCGGGAATTGAGCAACTATTATTTAACCGATGGTAGCGCGGAGAAAACTATGTCACCTGAAATTTTGCTTGTCGTTTTGTTTACCGCCATCATTCAATCGATTTTCGGGGTGGGGGTTTTGTTATTCGGCACGCCTATCATGCTGCTTCTAGGTTACGATTTTGTGAATATCCTGGCCGTTTTATTACCGATTTCGCTTTCCATCAGCTTGTTTCAAATTTCAAAACACCATGTTTTCATCGATTTCCAATTTTTCCGGAAGGTGTTGTTTTTAACGTTACCGGCCGTCGCCATTTCTTTACTTTTAGTTACACACGCCCAGATTAATATCGGTTTGCTGGTCGGCGTGTTTTTGCTGTTGATTGCATTTAAGGAAGTTTCGGCTGACGTCGGCGGATTCATAGACGGAATGATGCGCCATGAGACGGTTTACTTTGTTGTCATGGGCGTCGTGCACGGTCTCAGCAGCCTGGGCGGATCGATGCTGACCGCTTTGGCGCACCAGAAAGGCTATGCGAAAAACGCCGCCCGCGTGACTATCGCCGCTTGCTACGCGACGTTCATGTTGACGCAAATCGTTACGCTCGGGCTGTTCAGACGCGGGCAAATCGATGTCTCGCTCAGCGAAAACACGGCCTATTTGGTCATAGGCGTACTCGTCTACGTATTGACGGACGAAATGGTCTACGAACAGATAAACCGGGATAAATACCGCCATATTTTTTCGGTATTTCTGGGATTTTCCGGTCTGGTTCTCATGCTAAAATCCACTATGTAAATAAATACCCGGATTTAAGATTTGCGCCATGAAACGTCATAAGCCATGAATCAATTAATCGCCATCGCCTTGGGCGGCTCGGCGGGCGCATTGGCGCGCTATTTTGTAGCCAACGGCATTTATGTCTGGCTGGGCCGGGCTTTTCCTTACGGCACATTGTTTGTCAATGTTTCCGGATGTTTTTTAATGGGCTTTTTGACGGCGTTGCTGATGGTGCGCTTCACCCTGGTTGTGGAATACCGGGCGGCGCTTCTGGTCGGCTTTCTTGGCGCCTATACTACTTTTTCAACCTTTGCCCTGGAGTCGTTTTACCTGTTTGAGGAAGGCAGCATGCTGAAGGGGGCGTTGAATATTTTCCTGAGCGTCGTGCTGTGCATGGCGTCCGTTTGGGTTGGACTGCTGACTGGACGGACGATCTTCGCCGACAACGCTTATAGCTGGCTGGACGATTTGCCTTATATCGGTCTGATACTGGGCATGATTGCCGGATTTTTACTGGCGAGTCTTGCCCAGTTCATGTTTCAACGCTTGAGTTTGACGCCGGAATGGCGCGTTATCTCGCTCATCCTGCTGCTAGGCTTTTTAACGGTATCGTTCACGCTCTGGATTTCGTTCAAAATGTTCAATTTTCAACTGGAGTTCGAAGAAATCCTGGGCGTGTTTATCTCCATGAATTTGTGGGGCGTACTGGTCATCTGGTTAGGCACATTATTTGGGAATTGGATATGGCAACTGAGTCTATTACGATAGTCCGGATTTTTCTGCGGGAAGGCGAACATTTGCTCGCCAAAATCATTAAATTTTTACACGACGAGGAAAAAGTCTCCGGCGTAACGGTTCTGCAAGGGTCGATGGGTTTCGGGCCGGACGGCGAAATCCGCACCAGCCGTCTGATAGACTTAAGCCTGGACTTGCCGTTGATTATCGAGTTCTACGACCGCCCGGACCGGGTCGAGAGCGTGATTAATCATCTGCAAACCCACATGGGGCTGGCCCATGTCATCAGCTGGCCGGGAACCGCCCATCGCCGGGAAGATTAGGCGTTTGAGAAGATAACGTCAGCTACCCGGCGAAATGTTTCATATCAAAAATGATCACTTCGGCGTTATCGCCCCGCTTAAATTCTAATACGCCTTCTTGAGCCACGGCCACGCCGTCGCCTGCTTTAAGATCGTGGCCGTTAAGATTTACCGCGCCACCGGCAATTTGCACCCAGGCGGCGCGGCCGGCCGGCAAGTTATAACCAAGCTCATGGGAGCCGTTAATCAGGGCCGCCGACATATCGACATCCTGCAGCAGCGACAGCGAGCCGTCCCGGCCGGCTTTGGAAGCGAGCAGTTTAAACCTGCCCTGTTTTTCCTGGCTGGAAAACGGCTTTTGCTCGTATCCGGGTTGCGCGCCGATTTGCTCCGGTAAAAACCAGATTTGCAGAAAATGGACTTCTTCCGCCGCCGACGGGTTAAATTCGCTATGCGTGACGCCAGTACCGGCGCTCATGCGTTGTACGTCGCCTTTGGCGATGATCGAGCCGTTGCCCATGGAGTCTTTATGCTCCAAGGAACCGGCGATGACGTAGGTAATAATCTCCATATCATGGTGCGGATGCATGCCAAATCCGGCGCCCGGCGAAACTTTATCGTCGTTGATAACGCGCAACGATTCGAACCCCATGTAATCGGGGTCGTAATAGCCGCCGAACGAAAAGCTATGCCGGCTGTGCAGCCAGCTTAAATTTGTCGATCCGCGATCTTCGGCTTTGAGTATTTTCAGCACTTTGCTCTCCATGGTAGCTATGGCTTTCAGCCAGGTTATGCGTATACATTTCGGGTTTGCAAGCCAATTTACCTAAAAAGACTATAGATACCGCCAATTCGTTCCGCTTTATCCCGCATATTTAATTTTAGCCGCGCAGGTTGTAGAATGTCCATAGGCTTGATTGCTGGGTTTCGCTTTGCTCTACCCAAGCTACGTACCTAGCCCATTTTTGTAGTCTATTTAATAACATTAACAAGTACAATAAATCATGCCGTATCGTTTCCAGAAAAATCTTAATCAAAACAGGCAATCCATGGGCCAGCAGGTTATGACCGGCACACTTGCTTCTGTTATTGTCGTCACGGGAGAAAAAATCATGCTTAGAGTCGTGAAAAATCCATTACTCGTCTTTGGTTTAGGCGTGGTCGCCGGGGCCGTTGTCTATAGAAACCGTAAAGAAATCATCGCCGTTACAAGCAAAACCGTAAACACCGGTAAAAATATTGTCTTGGAGCAGAAAGAAAAAGTGCTTGATCTTATTGCCGAAGCGAAAGAAAACGGGTAATTATCCCCAAATGGCTAAGTTATGGCTAAGTTTTTAAAGCCTTCCGATAGCTGACAAACTTGGCTTTCGGCCCCGGAGGGCCAGCCGGAGGTTTGCTCGGCATGGATGCCGGGCGAAAGCCTACAGGGAGGTATTTACGGCGTCCTCCGGCTGGCCCTCCGGGG
>JBEKBU010000147.1:0-10410 GCA_050015235.1 Methylomonas sp.
CCGGAATTGGCAAAGAGTCAAAGCAGTCCACCTTAATCCTGATAAAGAGGAGACAAACCAAAACAAAAAAGCAGCGTAAAATTTAACCGTCGAGGCGACAACTAGATTGACAATTTCCGATATCTCGACAAAGTTGAAGACTATGCTGCACGCCATGACATTGATTTTAGAAATGACCCATTTCAAAATTTGATGAGTGCCAGCCAAAAAATCGCCCTGGAGAAACGCATCAAAGATGAGTTTTCCTTAAAAAATGCTTGCTGCGACAAATATGATTATATGATTGCAGGTACATGTGGGCTTATCGGAGGATTAATTGATGTATTTTTTGTTGGACTACCAGGTGAAGGTAAGCTAACAAAATGTACTGATGACATAGCGGACAGTTTTGTTGAGCGATTTGCCAAATTTATTGGTTGGAATGGCTCCGGATCCAATACAACAAATCCTAAAGCAAGTGGAATTGGTTTTCTAGAGAACGGTGGAGAAATTCAAGGAGAAATTCTAAGTCTACCTCAACAGATTCTTGAAAAGCTTGGATTTATTTTTAAAGATGAACAATCAGGTAAATATCGTTTTTGTGGATTTAGAGTCAACTATGATCAAGCGACAACGAATGGTAAGAATGGTACAGATGGACTTGTTAAGAATTTATCTACCAAAAATCACCATATAAAAAGTCTTGGACATTCTCCCGACCTAATAGGATTATTTTTCTCTATCCTGGATCAGTTTACCAATACATCTCATTTTGTCGATAAAGGTCACATTATAAGTATTGACACTGAAAATATCGAACTCAAAGGTAGTGACTTCTTATCCAAGCTATTCGCAGGTTTTGTTAATTGGCTAGGACATTTGATTTCCGATATGGCCGGCTCTTCAGGTACCCAATCAGGTAAAAGAGGATCTGGTATCCCCATTCCGTTCTATTCGCTACTGCAATTTATCAATGTGGGTGGTTTCGGGGAAGACAGACAAAAATTCGCAACGGTCGCAGTACAAGTATTTGAGAAAGGTTATGATTTCCGACATGGCACAGCTCTAGCTGTACCAGTTTTTGTAACTGAATTGTTTACCAGAATTATGTGGGTAGTTAAGCATCATTTCTATAATAAGCAACCATTGAGCGAATGCATTCCTTTAGCTAATAATCCTGAGCTAAGAAGAATGCTTTTGATCGCTCATGGTTCGCTTTGTCTCGTTGATACGGCTGACGCAACACTTCGCTCTGGTGGGGATATGGTCACATTTATGCTCAGAAGTAATCTCATTGCTTGGGCTAGATTTGGTACGCTTGCACTAAAGGAGCTTGAAGTATGGTATCGCGAAGGTGATCTGGATATCGAATCTGTTGATAGATATCTTGATACCGAGCTTGAACGTTTGTTTGTAAATTTACAAGCGAATCCAGTATAAGCATGTGATCATGTAATACTAAGGAAGTCACATGCAATCCTTATAGGTCAATACCCCAATTTAAGGCTAATAAATCCGCTAACTTTAAGGAAATTAAAATGTCTTTTATACTTTACTATAAACCCTCATCCGCACCGCTGAGAAAACCTTCAAATTAATAGCATGTTATCGTTAGAATTTAAAAGACCGTATTTCCTTCTTTTGAATGCGGTCTTTTTGACTTATTTGGCGCATGAACAAGTCCGCTATTGCCCATTTTCGCACGAATCCTTACGGTTACCCTATATCACTCTACGTTTAGTCACAAATTTGCCAAGTCTTCAATAACCTTAGCTATAACCGTCCGCCAGTCCCGGCTTGCATCCTGGCGGTAAAGTCTGGCCGAAGCATACCAGGGCGTGTCCGTTCTTTCTAAAAGCCAGCGGAAATCGGGAATATGCGGGAGTAAAATCCACACCGGTTTGCCCAAGGCGCCGGCAAGGTGGGCCACGGAAGTATCCACCGCGATAATCAAATCCATTTGCCAGATCAGGGCGGCGGTTTCCGAGAAATCGTGCAGTAACGCGTGATGCGATGTTAAATTATCCAGCTTCCGGAAATAATCCGTATCGTCCGGCTGTACTTCTTTTTGCAGGGAATGAAATTCGAACGGTAATTCCAGCAGTTTCTCGAACAGGGTTAGAGGAATGCTGCGGAATTTATTATTTGTATGCAATGTGGAGCCCGACCACGCCAAGCCTATCCGTAAGCGTTTTTTTTCGCTTTTTTCGCCTAAACGTTGCGCCCAATTTAAGGATTTGGTTGCGTCCGCCGTAAGATAGGCTTTTTCCATGGGGATGGAATAAACCTTGGCGTTTAAAACATAAGGCAGGCTCAATAATGGGCCGTGGTAGTCAAATTCGCTAATCCCTGTGTCGGGAGGGATAATTTTAACGCCGGTGTCCAGCGTGGCGATTAACGACACAAGCGGGGAGGGGACTTCCAAAATCACCGCCGCCCCTTGCCCGGCGAGTAATTTGGCGTACCGGCAAAATTGCAGGGTATCGCCCAGGCCTTGCTCCGCATATAGAAAGACGGTCTTGTTATTGATTGCCTGGTCTATAAAGCGGGGCTTGGCGTATTCCCGCAGCTCGATTTTCGGCTTTTCCAGCTTGAAGCGCCATTCGTAAAATCGCCAGCCTTGCCAGTAATCGCCCATTAATAGCAGCAATAAGGCTTTGTTCCAGTAAGCGTCGATAAAACCGGGTTTCATGGCGATGGCCCGGTCATAATCGGCTAGGGCCGCATCGAACGATTTTAATTCTCTTAAAGCATTGCCGAGGTTGCAATAGGCCGGCGCGAAATCCGGGTTAAGGGCGATGGCTTTTTTGTAATAGCTGATGGCTTCGGTATACCGGCCGAGCAATTGCAAGCAATTGCCTTGATTTGAGTATGCTTCCGAATAATCGGGGTTTAATTCCAGCGCTTTTTGAAAGCTGCCGATAGCGGCGTCGAGCAGTTTCAGTTCCTGTAACGCCAGTCCACGGTTGGACCAGGCTTCGGCGTAATCGGGATTGGCGGCGATAGCCCGATCGAAATAAGCCAGTACTTTGTCGAACCGATCCAGCTCCTTATAAGCCATGCCGCAATTGAAACAGGCTACCGCGTAATCCGGTTTTAATGCAATCGCCTTATCGAAAAAAACTATCGCTTTTTCATATTGCTTAAGACCGTACAGCGCCATGGCGCGGCCATAATAAGCCTCGGCATAGTCCGGCGCCAGGGCGATGGCCTGATCGTAACTGCTTATGGCCGCATCGAACGCCTTTAACTCTTTTAACGCATTGCCGCGATTGCAATGGGCTTGCGCAAAGTTCGGGTTAAGCGCGATGGCTTTGTCGTAACAGGTTACGGCTTCGGTATATCGTCCGAGCGATTGTAGGCAGTTGCCTTGGTTTGAGTATGCTTCCGGATAAGCGGGGGTTAATAGAAGCGCTTGTTGAAAGCTGCCGATAGCGGCGTCGAACAGCGCCAGTTCCTGTAACGCCAGTCCACGGTTGGAATAGGCTTGCGCATAATCGGGCTTGAGACTGATCGCCCGCTCCAGACTGGTAACCGCCGCTTCGTGCCGTTTTAGATAATAAAGCGCTACGCCGCGATTGGAGTATATTTCCGCCTGGGCGTTATTGATCGCCAGCGATTGGTCATAGGCGCGGACGCAAGCCTCATAATCGCCCATCCTTAATAACAGCGTTCCGTAGTTTGCCTGCAATTCGTGGCGTTGCGGGAATTGTTCAACCAACAATTCGTATAAAGCAACGGCTTCCGCATATTGGCCTTGATGATCCAGCGCCGTTGCGTTACGGGAAATTTCTTCCCAATCCTGTTTATCGTTCATGGCGGCAAATCATCGTCCTAAAACGTTTTTACAGATAAAAATTAAATAGCTGACCACCTTGGCTTTTGGCGCCGGAGCGCCTAGCAGAGGTTTGACCGGCATGGAGGCCGGGCGAAAGCTACACGGATGTATTTACAGCGTCCTCTGTTAGGCGCTCCGGCGTCAAAAGCCGAATAGCTGACGCTAGCTTTTAATCCGCTGATTAGTTATTTTTTATAAAGTTATCGGATTAAGCTATAGGGCTGAGAATAAATATTATTCAATCGGTTGAAATCCCCGAGTTTGCCAAGTCTTCAATAACCTTGGTTATAACCGTACGCCAGTCCCGGCTTTCATTCTGGCGGTAAAGCTTGGCCGAAGCATACCAGGGCGTATCCGGCCTTTCCAGCAGCCAGCGGAAATCGGGAACGTGCGGCAGCAATATCCATACCGGTTTGCCTAAGGCGCCGGCAAGATGGGCCACGGAAGTATCCACGGAAATAATGACGTCCATTTGCCAGACCAATGCGGCGGTTTCCGAAAAATCGTCCAGTAACTCGGCATGCGATTTTAAATTGTTGGATTTCCGGAAAAAATCCAAATCGTTGGGCTGTACTTCTTTTTGCAAGGAATGAAATTCGAACGGTAAATCCAGCAGTTTTTCGAATAGGGCCAGGGGGATGCTGCGGGATTTATTTTTTTCATGCCATACCGAGCCTGACCAGGCCAAGCCTATCCGCAAGCATTTTTTTTCGCTTTTTTCACCTAAGCGCCGTTTCCAGATTGCCGATTGCCCGGCGTCTACCGAAAGGTAGGCTAGTTCCATGGGGATGGTATAGACCTTGGCCCCAAAAACATGAGGCAGGCTTAATAACGGACTGTGGTAATCAAAGCCGTTAATCCCGGTATCGGCGGGGATAACTTTAATGCTTGAATCCAGCGTGGAAATTAGCGCGACCAGCGGGGAGGGTACTTCCAAAATCACCGCCGCCCCTTGCGCGGCGAGTAATTTGGCGTAACGGCAAAATTGCAAGGTATCGCCCAAGCCTTGCTCAGCGTATAGAAATAGGGTTTTATTGGTTAAATCTTGGTCTAGGTAACGGGGTTGGGGATATTCCCGCGGTTTGATTTTTTGATTTTCCAGCTTGAAGCGCCATTCGTAAAGCCGCCAGCCTTGCCAGTAATCGCCATGCAATAATAGTAATATGGCTTTATTCAAATAGGCGTCCGCAAAATCCGGTTTCAGCGCAATGGCCTTATCGTAACTGGCCGCCGCTTGCTCGAACAATTTGAGCTCAAACTGTGCGAGCCCACGGTTGGAATAGGCTTCGGCATAGTCCGGATTTGCGGCGATAGCCTGATCGAAATAGGCCAACACCTGGTTAAATTGGTTGAGTTCCTTGTAAGCGATGCCGCAATTGAAAAAAGCCGTTGCATAATCCGGTTTTAATGCAATCGCCTTATCGAAAAAAACTATCGCTTTTTCATATTGCTTAAGACCGTACAGCGCCATCGCGCGGCCATAATAAGCCTCGGCATAGTTCGGCGCCAGGCCGATGGCCTGATCGTAACCGGCTAGCGCCGCGTCGAACGCCTGTAACTCTTTTAACGCATTGCCGCGATTGCAATGGGCTTGGGTAAAGTTCGGATTAAGGGCGATGGCTTTGTCGTAACAGGTTACGGCTTCGGCATATCGTCCGAGCGATTGCAGGCAGTTGCCTTGATTGGAGTATGCTTCCGGATAAGCGGGGTTTAACAGAAGCGCTTGTTGAAAGCTGCCGATAGCGGCGTCGAACAGCTCCAGTTCCTGTAACGCCAGTCCACGGTTGGAATAAGCTTGCGCATAATCGGGCTTGAGACTGATCGCCCGCTCCAAACTGGTTACCGCCGCATCGTGCCGTTTAAGATAATAGAGGGCGACACCGCGATTGGAGTATATTTCCGCCTGGGCGTTATTGATCGCCAGCGACTGGTCATAAGCGCGAACGGAAGCTTCATAGTCGCCCATCCTTAATAACAGCGTTCCGTAGTTAGCCAGCAGTTCGTAATGTTGTGGAAATTGTTTAATCAACAATTCATATAACGCCATGGCTTCGGAATAGTTGCCTTGCCGATCCAGCGCCGTGGCGTCGCTAATAATGACATCCCAATCCGGTATTTCACTCATGGCGGCAATTCATCGTCCCAAACGTTTTTCCAGATCCAGTATCCGTTGCGTGGTTTGCAATACGGTATCGGGATTAAGACTCATGGAGTCTATACCGATTTCGACCAGATATTCCGCCATTTCCGGATAGTCGGACGGCGCCTGGCCGCACAAACCGGAGTGCTTGCCGTTACGGCGCGCGCCTTCCACAGCCATTTTGATCATGATTTTAACGCCGGGGTCGCGTTCGTCGAAACTGCCGGCCAGAATTTCCGAGTCCCGGTCTATCCCCAGCGTCAGTTGCGTCAAATCGTTGGAGCCGATCGAGAAACCGTCGAAATGCCGGGAAAACTCATCGATTAAAATAACGTTATTAGGAATTTCGCACATCACATAAATTTGCAGGCCGTTAACGCCGCGTTGCAAGCCGAGCTCGGCCATGTACGCCAGTACCCGTTCCGCTTCCTCGATACGCCGGCAAAACGGTATCATCAAAATTAAATTGACCAGCCCCATCTTCTCCCTGACGCGCTTCATCGCCGCGCACTCCAGCGCAAAGCCGGCGGCGTAATTCGGATGTATATAGCGGGAAGCGCCGCGGAATCCGATCATGGGATTGCCTTCCACGGCTTCGAACCAGCGGCCGCCCAGCAGGGTAGCGTATTCATTGGTCTTGAAATCAGACATGCGCACCACCACCGGCTTAGGATAAAAAGCGGCGGCGATTGCGCCTACGCCTTCGGCAAGGCGTTGAATAAAAAATTCCTCCGGGCTGGCGTAGCCGGCAGTCAACTCCATGAGTTGTTCAAGTTCGTCCGGATCGGTTACCCGTTCCGGATGTATTAGCGCCATCGGATGCGCTTTGATGTATTCGGTGATGACAAACTCCATGCGCGCCAGGCCTACGCCGTCATTCGGCAAAAAACTGTATTTAAAAGCCAGTTCCGGGTTGCCTAAATTCAACATGATTTTGGTTTTAGGCCGCGAGAGTTGCGAGAGATCGGTTTCGATGATATCGAACTTGAGTTTGCCCGGATAAATTTTGCCGACATCGCCTTCCGCGCAGCTGACCGTGACTTCCATTCCCGTGCCGATAAGGGCGGTGGCGTCGCCGCAACCGATGACGGCCGGTACGCCCAGTTCGCGGGCGATAATGGCCGCGTGGCAGGTGCGGCCGCCACGGTTGGTGATAATGGCGGCGGCGGTTTTCATCACCGGCTCCCAATCCGGCGTCGTCATATCGGCCACCAGCACCTCGCCGGGTTTAAACGTATCCAGCCGCGCGACGTTTGTGATAACCCGCGCCGCGCCGAAGGCGATTTTACTGCCCACCGCATGGCCTTTGACGAAAGCTTCGGCCTGTTGTTTCAGTTGATACTGCAGCAAAATATTGGCGCTACGTTGCGAGGCCACCGTTTCCGGACGCGCCTGGACGATATAAATTTCACCGTCCAGGCCGTCCTTGGCCCATTCCATATCCATGGGCCGCCGGTAATGGTTTTCGATTTTCAGCGCATAATCGGCCAGTTTAAGCACGTCTTCGTCATTGATGCAAAAGCGGTTGCGTTCGGTGTTGGAGGTGGCGATATTGCGTATCGCTTCATGCGTACTGCCTTCGCTGTACACCATTTTGATTTTTTTTCCGCCCAGATTGCGCCGTAATACGCAACGGTAGCCTTGCGCGAAACTGGGTTTATGCACGTAAAATTCATCCGGGTCGACAGCGCCCTGTACGACGTTTTCGCCCAGGCCGTAAGCGCCGGTGATAAACACCGTATCCTGAAAACCGGATTCGGTGTCCAGCGAAAACATAACGCCGCTGGCGGCCAGGTCGGAGCGCACCATTTTCATTATCCCGATTGATAAGCCGATCAGGAAGTGATCGAAACACTGGTCGATCCGGTAGTGGATGGCGCGGTCGGTAAACAAACTGGCGAAGCAGCGTTTGCAGGCGTCCAGCAACATTTGGCCGCCGCTGATATTCAGATAAGTATCCTGCTGGCCGGCGAAACTGGCGGTCGGTAAATCTTCGGCGGTAGCGGAACTGCGCACCGCCACGGTCAAATCCGCGCCGTATTGGTGTTGCAATTCAGCAAACGCGGCCAAAATTTCCCGCTGTAAATCGGCCGGCAAGGGAGCGGCGTAAACCAGTTCGCGAGCCTGTTGAGAACGTCTGGCCAGATCATTGACGTCATCGGCGTCGATGTCGTCGAGCGCCTGATGTAATTTTTTCCAGACCTTGCCCTCATCCAGCACATAGCGGTATGCTTCCGCCGTTATGGCGAAACCGTTCGGCACTTTCACGCCCTGATGCGCCAGCTTCCGGTACATTTCGCCAAGGGAAGCATTTTTGCCGCCGACCAGCGGAATGTCGTTAATATTTAATTCCTCGTACCAGCGGATATGACGATAGGCGTTCGGCATGCTTAAGCTCCCCAAAGTTTTGCTGAATTTCGTTAAAAACATATGATATTCTAAACCTATGCAAAAATATTATGTATACGCAATTTTCGGCGCCCTGGAGCCGGAAGAAATCGATAATCTGGTAGAGCTGGCTTTCCCTGCCGATAACAGTTATCAAATTACCTCCGGACAATGGCTGGTTAAATCGAAATCTAATTTATCGGCCGAGGTTTATAAAACCCTGTTTGACGGCAACGAACCCTCATATTGCGTGATTACGTCCATGGACGGTTATTACGGCTGGCACGATAAGGCGGTGTGGGATTGGGTGGAGGCGGCAATAAAGAATGGAAATTAAAAAAGGCCAAGGCTCCACGCCGGTCGTTTTACCGCACGCCAAATATATCAAGCAAGCCGTAGCGGAAGAATTAAAGCAGCGGAGTGGCGGCGGGGGAGGCGATATGTCGGATCTGGAGCGCCGGGTAGGTAATCTGGAAGCGGATTTAAGAGCAATGCGCGACAGTTTAAATACTATCGGCGCGGATATCGCCGTCATTAAATCCAACTACGTCACCAGGGCCGACCTGAGCGAAGCGATGTTATCGCAGACCAAATGGATAGCCGGAATTTTGTTTATCGCTATCGGGCTGATCTTTTCAATCCAGAGATTTTATCCGTCCAAACCGGAAGCTAATTCGGTTCAGCAATCCATGAGCCAACCTCCGGCTATTAAGGAATTGCAGCCTAAACAACGGTAACCGCGGATTTTTTTCATTCGTTACATTTCTGTTCCTCCCAAACCGCAACTAACGTCGGCGTAATTTCGTCCCAAACTTCCAAGGGCCTGCAATCGTCCTATAAGCTCTGCGCCTATTGACGTAACGCCTTATTATGTACTAAAGTATATAGCCTAATACTTGCAACATCTGCAATCAATTTTCCGACATTACTAACGGGTAAACGAATATGCAAGATACCATGGTGACCGAGCAACATATCGCCGAACTGGTGCGCCGTTTCTACGAACGGGCGGCAAACGACGAGCAACTGAAAGCTATTTTCGATACCGCCATCCATGATTGGGAAAGGCATCATCGGATAGTGGAAAACTTTTGGTCGCGTACTTTGCTGCATACCGACCGCTATCACGGCAGTCCTTATCCCATGCACGCCCGCTTGCCGTTACGTATCGAGCAGTTTGAAGTTTGGCTGACGCATTTTCGGCAGACGGCCAACGAAGTGTTGCCGCCGGCAGCGGCGGCAATCGCCATCGGCCGCGCCGAGCATATGGCGGAAAGCTTTAAGATTGGTATGTTTCTCGATTATTATCCAGCCAAGGCGACAAGTTGCCCTCAGCCTTGATTTGCTGAAACCTTCATGCTCTTCCTGAAGTTCAACGTCAGGCGCTTTAGTTAATCGGCTAATAAATGGCGCGGTCATCCCTTTCGCGCATTAGCCAATAAACGGCGCCAAGCGCCAGCAATGCGCCGGATAAAGCAGCTATTTCCGCGGCCGAAACGTTTTAATATCCAGAATTATGAATTTGCGGCTAATGGCCAAAATGGCGATCAGTATTACTGTTTTTACTTGAATAATATTATCTTTTCTAGTAACCACGCGCAGAATGGAATGTTTAAACTCCATGGCGATGAGCAGCGTCATAATCATTCCGAACAACGTTTGAAATACCACCGGATTTGTCGGGTCCGCCTCATTAAGCAACAGAGTGGCGATCACTTTAAAACCAAGTCTGTACAAAGCAATAACAATCACCAACGAAATCAACACAACTAAGGTCAACGCGACGCACTGCTCGAATTTTTCGTAAAAACTCAAAATTTTCCATTCGTTATAGCGTGTTTCCAACGATTGATTTTCTTTAATTTTAGCTTCATTAATCATAAGCGGTTCATTATTTGTCAATTAGATGAAAATGCCTGTTGATATCAATACGATTTTTTATGCTGTCGTTCGGTTGAGAATTTATGGATGGGCAAAAAAATTTCAAGTTCACAAATACGGAAATTACTTGCATAACTGTAAAGATTTTTGTTTGTCTCTGTGGTATAAAATCACCATACATTGA
>JBEKBU010000148.1:0-10401 GCA_050015235.1 Methylomonas sp.
GTTTGGGGCCAATGCGGTTTAGTAAAGCTCGGGACAGCCCCCACGCCCGCCGGGCGTGGGTTGGGGTGTGGGGGTCAACCTAATCATCTCCAGGCATTTTTCTGTTTTAGGTCCCCTCACCCTAGCCCTCTCCCGGAGGGAGAGGGAGCTGTCCCTAGCTTAACTAAACGGCATTGCCCCAATACGGGGGGATGCTTATCTTAACAATTATTCGTCGTTTGGAAAAATTGGCGCGTCATACCATAAGGCCAATTCTTCTTCGCTCATTGGTTTATCAAAATCCTCAGCCAGCAGAATTTGACCTTTCATAGAACCAGGCGTACGCGGTTTAGATTCAATTTTATCTAGCGGAACCAACTTCGCAATTGGTTTACCGGCTTTGGCGATAATGATTTCTTCTCCTTGCGCCGCTTCCTCAACAAGTTTTGATAATTGTGTTTTAGCTTGATGTATATTTATCTGATACATTTTCACCTCCAGACTAAGCTAGACTAAGTTTATCATTGATTAACTAAAAAACAAATACCGCCTATTCATTTAGCCAATATAGAGCTTCAATGTTTGCGGCTTTTTGTAACCCAAAACATCATCATAGTCATTATAATCGGTAATAAAAAACCAATCTTCCTGCTTTTTATACCGTCCCTGCTTAAATTGTTGCACCGGCAATAGGCTATCCCAAACCACATCATCGTCTTTGGGCCGGAACAGACTGATGCTTAGCCCACGAGCGCGTTTAATCCATTTCGCATTTAGCCCTTTTTGCGCGGCAAGTTCTTCCAGTTCCGAAAAAACCTGCTGATTATAGGGTACAACAATATTGATCGTATCGTTTTTGATTAATCGGAAATGTTGCGCAACCTGGGGAAAACTTAAGTCTTTAACCGCTGTCCATAAGTCTTTCTCCGATTGATCAGGCGCGGCCACTACATACAGAACCCGGTAATATTGTTCGATGACTTCCGGATTGTATAAATCGAATTGCTCGCGCAGTTCGTTTTTAACCAGTAGAGTAGCATTAGCCGCCTGCTTATAGGCGTCATCAGGATAAAGCCCCCCCTGACATTCCGGCGTGAAAATATAGGTTTGACCAACCTCAAGCTTACCCTCGCGGTTACACCGTCCCGCAGCTTGAATGATGGCGTCCAATGGCGCAAAAGCCCTATAAACCACTGGAAAATCAACATCCACACCCGCTTCTATACATTGAGTGGCTATTAACCTGCACGGCAATCCGGCATTTAATCGCCGTCTTACTTCGAATAATACCTCTTGCCTATGCATTGGGCATAAATTGGTTGAAAGATGAAATACCCCATCAATATCTTCCAAGGCTTGCCAAAGCTCCAGCGCATGACGCTTTAAATTAACAATGCATAAGATTTGCGGCTGTTTTCCTATTTCGCCCGCCAGTTCAGGCCAACTTAATTTTTCATCCAGCCAAATAAAATTTACCCTCCGTAATTTATCCATCATCACAGCATGATTTTTTACAATTTCATCCGGTCGCCAACCGCCTAAGCATTGCTCCATAACAGCTTCATGCAGATGATTAAACGCCGGTTGCGTGGCCGTTGAGAACACAATACTGCTATGCCAATGCGTAGCGATATGCGATAGCGCCGCCAAACTAGGTATGGCTAACTTCATGGGCAAAGTTTGTACTTCATCGAATAAAACCACTGCATGAGCAATCCGATGAATTTTCCGGCAACTGGACGGCCGATTAGAAAACAGGGATTCTAAAAACTGTACGCTGGTAGTAATAATGATCGGCGCATCCCAGTTCTCGGACAATAAACGCTGTCTTTTGATCTGTTGTTGTTGCTCTGCATTGCCCTCCGCATCGTCTGCTACCGATTCCGCGCCTAAACCGGCCATGCTATGGTGTTCCAAGATGAAATCATCATTAAAATCGGCAAAAATATCGCGATAAACCTTGGCTGTCTGTTCAATGATACTCAGATAAGGCACGACTAGTATGATACGCTCCAGATTATTTTCGGCTGCATGTTGCAAAGCAAAACTAAGCATACTCAGTGTTTTGCCGCTGCCGGTTGGCGCGGTCAGGGTAAAAACTCCGGTTTTTTGTTGGGCGCGCTGAAGGCAGCTATGTAATAAATCCTGCCTTACTTCATTGAGGCATGCCGATGAATTTGCCGACCCGGCTTTGTAATCCATATGACTTTTGAGAATTTCAAAGGCTTTTTTAGCCAAGCCATTTTCATTCAGTTTCAGCCCGCTTTTACGCGGCTGCTTGCCTTGTTCATTGCCGTTAAAATGCGCTTCGGTATCGATAAAATCCGCATCGACTAAAGCAGAAAATATACGGCGCACATCCAGCATATTGTCGACTCGGGCCTGAGATGCGGCTAGCCACCCTGGAAATAAACGGGTTTTTGGTTTAACTAACATCAAACCATCCTCATTCAACCGTGCTTCCAAAATGAAAATGTCTGATTCGCTCAAACTTAAGTTTTGAGGATGGTTTTGCTTAATCTTATCCGGATTTAATTTTTTCAAATCCTCCATTTGCAGGCTTTGCAGACCGATATGATGCCCCTGTATGGCAAGTGCGGCGGAAATAGCTCCGCACTTGGTCAGCGCCAAGAATGCGCCTTGAGACCAGTGATCCAATCCTTGATCCCTACCGTGTAAACGATTTTGAAATCGATCGGCGTATTTACCCAAATCATGCAATAAACCGGCTAAACGGGCTTCTTCTTCACCGTTCCAGCCAGCTACATTAGCCCCAGCTAACTGGGAAACAGACAATAAATGTTCTTTGAGCAAATGCCATTTATTAAAATCATTTCCGCTGTGCGCATAATAAATTGTCATTACACAATTATATTAAAGTTGGTAAAACTTTAGAGAACATTTAAAACCATGTGAGGTATTTAAACAACCTTTTTTGAATTTTCATCAAACACCTGTTTTCATTCAACTCAAAAGTTTAGCTCGACGGCTCAATCTGATTTTGGCGTTGATTCTTCGGTCAAAGGCAACATGATAATGCCGTAGCCGGCAATAATGTCGTGGATTTTATCCCGGTTTTTTTCGATTAATTCATTCAGCAGTTGTTTGCGTTTGTCATCGCCCTGACGCACCGCCATCGCAATGGAAAAGTCGAAGCGGATATCGGGCGTGGATTGCATGGGGATGGAAAAATATTCGCCTGGATGGCGCATTTGAACAAAACCGGCCATCGGCCCCCACAGTATGACCATGTCAATGGCGCCGTCGTGCAAGTCTTTTTCAATCTGCAAGGCGATATTATGCTCTTTGTCGCCGGTCATGCTTTGATACGGCACGCCTTGTTCCAGCAGTCCCTGTTTTTGCAGCCAAGCCGTACCCGGACCTCTATCGAACATGGCTATTTTCAATTGCCGCTGTTTTTGTTCGGGCAGAGCGGACAGTTGCGCCGGATCGGTTATATCGTCCCAGCCCCGGCCCTTGCGGACCAGTAAAACATAGGTGGAGCGCAAATAAGGCCGGGTGGTTTCGGCGATATCGGAGCCGGTAGGCAATCCCATGACCACGTCGCATTTATAACCCTTGCCGTCGGCGTTTTCGGCTTTTAAGGTATTGCGGATAAAACCCATGCGGTCCGGAAACCAGGCGTATTCAAGCTCTTGTCCCGATTCCCTGGCGAACAATGCCGCGATTTTATTTTCATAACCGCTTTGATCTTGTTCGGAATATGGCGGATTTAACGGATCGGCGCAGACTTTGAATTTGTCCCGCGCCAGGGCGCTATTGGCGGTGAAGAAAACTAAACTAATGAATAACGAGTAGTTGATACGAACTGAAAATATTTTCATTGCTGTTTCCTGTATTTGATCCCATTGCTTCAAGCCCTTAGAGCAGGTAAAGGGCGCCAAAAGCCGGGTAGCTGACGCTATTTTTAAATTCGCTAAATAGTTACGAAAATTGTATATAAAAAAAGCCTTGACCGATTTCCCGGCCAAGGCTTTAGCTTTAGTTAAAACTTATTTTTATTTCTTAACGAAAATTAGTTCGGTAAAGCAAATACAGTCAGCGTGCCGCCCAATTTGGTGTAGGCGTTCAAACTTCTGTACGCGCCCACCGCACCCAAACCTTCGGTATTGGTAGCGGATGAACCGTCGTCCAGACCAGCGGCGATACCGATGCCGGCCCAGCCGCCAATACCAGACAGTACGCCTACGTATTGTTTGCCTTCAAATTCCCAGGTATTAACGTTGCCGATAATGCCGGAAGGCGTTTTGAATTTGTACAATTCCTTACCGGTTTTAGCATCAACGGCTTTCAAATAGCCTTCCAGGGTGCCGTAGAAAACCACGCCGCCCGCTGTCGCCACGGATCCCGACCAAACAGAAAATTGCTCTTTATTAGACCAAGCAATTTTTCCGGTTTTAGCGTCGTAAGCGGTAAACTGGCCCAGATTAGTGGTGCCGTCTTTTTTACCGGTCATAACGTCGGCGCCGGCCGGCATCATGTTCAATGTTGCGCCCACATAAGGCTGACCGGCCGTGTAGGATACTTCAAAAGGTTCATACTCCATGCACAAATGGTTGCCGGAGATATAGAACAAGCCGGTTTGCGGAGAATAAGAAACCGGTTGCTGGTTTTTAGCGCCTAACGCGGCCGGACAGGTGCCGACAGTGTTGACGTCTTCGCCGTGCGCTTCGGTACTGAATTCAGGCACAAGATTTGGACGGCCGGAAACAGGGTCGATACCAGTCGCCCAGTTGACGGATTTGTCGAATTTTTCCGCTACCAGCAGTTCGCCGTTTTCACGGTCTAACGTATAGCCGAAACCGTTGCGGTCAAAATGCACGATGGTTTTATGCATTTTTCCCTTGACTTCCTGGTCGACCAATACGGTTTCGTTGATGCCGTCATAATCCCACTCGTCATGCGGGGTCATTTGGTAAACCCATTTAACTTCGCCCGTGTCCGCATCGCGCGCCCATAAAGACATGGACCATTTGTTGTCGCCCGGACGTTGTACCGGGTTCCAGGTGGAAGGGTTGCCTGAACCGTAATAGACCAGATTCAATTTTGGATCGTAGCTGTACCAGCCCCAGGTGGTGCCGCCGCCGATTTTCCATTGGTCGCCTTTCCAGGTGCTGAGGCTGGAGTCGGGGCCGACAGGTTGAACTTTACCGTCTTTCCAGGCCGTGGTTTTGCTGGGATTGATCAAGGTGTCTTTATCAGGCCCCATGCTGTAGCCTTTCCACTCCAATTGACCGGTACGGATGTTGTACGCCGCCAGAAAGCCGCGTACGCCGAATTCGCCGCCGGAAATACCGGTGAATACTTTATCTTTAACGACTATCGGCGCATTGGTGTTGGTCATGCCCAATTTAGGGTCGCCGTTTTGTACGCTCCAAACGCGTTTGCCGGTTTTAGCATCCAAAGCCGTCAACACGGTATCGGACTGTTGCAGGAATATTTTACCGTCGCCATAAGCCAAACCACGGTTAACGGTGTCGCAGCACATGACGGGAATAGTGACATCCGCGTCCATGGTCGGCGTAAACTCCCAAATTACGGATTTTGTTTTTTGGTCGATTGCGTAAACGGTGTTAGGGAAAGGCGTGTGAATGTACAGAACGCCATTAACAACTAATGGACCGCCTTCATGTCCACGCAAAACACCGGTTGAAAATGACCAAGCCGGTTGCAGATTTTTTACGTTTTGAGAATTGATCTGTGAGAGTTTACTGTAACGGGTACCGGCGTAATCACCACCCCACGACGCCCAGTTAGCCGGATCTTGTGTTAATTTTTCCAAATCGCTGTTGGCGTTGGATATAGTGGGCGCAGCAAGTAAAGCAGCTACAGTCGAAGCAAGCAGCCAGTTTTGTACAGGCTTCTTCATAGGTTTCCTCCTGGTAATCTGTTCATGAGACAGAGTACGATTTTTAAGTTGTTAACTAATATAATTTTATGCTCTGTTTGGATGGACTTTCCAATTATTAGGCCTTATCGGGGGCATAGGATAGCCGAACCAAGTGCGTAAATTGAAGGATTTTTTACTAAAAGTCAACCATAAAAAGCTTAATAAATTTCGCAGGCGGACGCTTGGCAAGCTAAGCTGCAACTTAAACATTAAAAAATAATAACTTATCAATCATAAATCTTAATCAGGATTATCTTAAAAAACTTGTTTTTCAGCAAAATTGTGAACAGGTTACTCGTACTTTAGTGCAATTGTATTTAACGCTATCTGGTTAACAATAATCACATCATCTGTTGAAAACCGAATGGCGATGAATGAGCGCCGACGGCTAACCGGACCTGTTATTCCGCTCAATGGATGATTAATCATTTGGCTATCAGTAAGGAGTATGTTATGTTCAGCGAATACGAATATGAGTTTGAAAATTACAGTGACCCGCTGTTGCACGCGAGCGATGAAATCAGTTGGGAATCCCGCCAGTTTGGAGAGCAGAGCGAAGATTGGGAGGAGGCGCTGGACGATGACGAAGACTGGGCGATTGCCGGCAAAAGCGGCAAAAGCGGCAAATTGAGCGGCTCCGGTCTCGACGACAACTGGGAAACCGAAAGTTTTGACGCGCCGGCTAACGACTGGTAAGCAAACCCGCCGGTCAGTTAGTTTTTTTCGATTAGCACTACGGCTTCGACGGCTATGCCCTCTTTGCGGCCGGTAAAACCCAGCCGTTCGGTGGTAGTGGCTTTAACGTTGATATCATCGGTTTCCACGCCTAAATCCTGGGCAATATTGCCGCACATGGCGGCTATATAGGGCGCCATTTTTGGGGCTTGGGCAATGATGGTAATATCGGCATTGATTAACCGGTAACCTTTTTCGCGCAGCTTTTGGTAAACGTGGCGGAGCAATACCCGGCTGTCGGCCCCTTTAAATCGCGGGTCGGTATCGGGAAAATGTTTGCCTATATCGCCTAAAGCGGCGGCGCCTAACAGCGCGTCGCTTAAGGCGTGTAAAACCACATCGCCGTCCGAATGCGCTTCCAGTCCGCGTTCATAGGCGATTTTTACGCCGCCCAACAGGATATGGTCGCCGTCGTTAAAGCGATGGACATCGTAACCGTGCCCGACTCGGATCATGTTTGCCGCTCCATGAAGAATTGCGCCAACGCCAGGTCTTCCGGGCGGGTAATTTTTATATTGTCGGGACGGCCTTCGACGATTTTAGGCCGGAATCCCTGTATTTCCAGGGCGCTTGCATCGTCGGTAACAGCCGGGTTGCCCGCCGTTCGCAGCAAGGCTTCGAACAACAGGCCGTAACGGAACATTTGCGGCGTCAGAGCCCGCCAAATACATAGACGGTCGACGCTGGCGTCGATACTGTCCCCTGTTACCCGTTTTAACGTATCGTGCACCGGCAAAGCCAGAATCCCGCCGACCGGGTCGTTTTGTAAAGTTTCGATCAAATGTTTAATGTCGCCGGACGTCAGACACGGCCGCGCGGCGTCATGCACCAAAACCCAATCTTGATCGGCGGCGCGCGGCCGCAAGGCTTTCAGCGCGGACAAAACCGAATCGGCGCGTTCCTTGCCGCCTGGAGCGCGGACTACATCCGGGCGCATGGAAACCGGCAGCTCCGGCCAGTACGGGTCATCGGCGGAAACGGCCACGGCTAGCCCCGCAAAACACCCGGATTCGAGCAAACGCTCTAAAGTGTGTTCGATAACGGTTTTGCCGTTTAAAGGCAAATATTGTTTCGGGCGGTCGGATTGCATGCGTTTGCCGACGCCGGCGGCCGGAACCACGGCCCAACAGGAAATAACCGCGCTCATGGCTCGGTTACTCAAGCACTTGAAAAAAAGTTTCGTTGTCCTTTATCATGCCCAAGTCGTAACGCGCCCGCTCCTCTTTGGTTTCCATGCCGTTGCGCAAATCCAGAACTTCCGCGTAAAGCGACTCGTTCCTATCCTTTTTTTCCTGCGCGTCCTTGCTTAACTGTTCAAGATGTTGACGCGACGCTCGCAATTCGGACAGACTGGCGTCTCCCAGCCACAAACGGTACTGAAAGTGTGCTATCAGCAAAATGATAATTGGAATGAGAATTTTAATCACTAGTCCTCAAGGCTAAAAAATCATTTTCAACAACGTGCGCCGGTATTGAAAGGGATACACCCTAAAGTGTATCCCAATAATAAAAATTAAGCCAAAATTTTAAACGCGGCCGCGCCGGCGTATTTTGCTTTATTACCCAATTCGTCTTCGATTTTCATCAGCCGGTTGTATTTGGCCACCCGGTCCGAACGGCTTAGAGAACCGGTTTTGATTTGGCCGGCGCCGGTGGCGACAACCAGATCGGCAATGGTGGTGTCTTCGGTTTCGCCGGAGCGGTGCGAAACCACCGCGCTATAGCCGGCGGCTCTTGCCGTGCTGATCGCCTCCAAGGTTTCCGTCAAGGTGCCGATCTGGTTAACTTTAATTAAAATGGAATTGGCGACGCCTTTCTCTATCCCTTCTTTCAAAATAGCCGGATTGGTGACAAACAAGTCGTCGCCGACCAGTTGTATCTTGCCGCCAAGCGCATCGGTCATATATTTCCAGCCCGCCCAATCATTTTGATCCAGACCGTCTTCGATGGAAATTATCGGATATTTATTCACCCAATCCACGAAAAACGCCGTCATTTCTTCCGAGTTGAAACTTCTGCCCTCGGCGGACAATACATAACGGTTATCTTTGTAATATTCCGAGCTGGCGGCGTCTATACCCAGGTAAATATCCTTACCCGCTTGATAGCCGGCTTTTTCGATGGCTTCCAGAATAACGGCGATAGCTTCTTCATTTGAAGACAAATTCGGGGCGAAACCGCCTTCATCGCCGACCGTTGTCGCCAGGCCGCGCGCGGTCAACACTTTTTTCAGATTATGAAACACTTCGGCGCCGTAACGGATGGCCTCGCGGAAACTGGGCGCGCCGACCGGTAAAATCATAAACTCCTGTAAATCGACGCTGTTATCGGCATGCGAGCCGCCGTTGATGATGTTCATCATCGGCACCGGCAAAACAAATTCGCCGCTGGCGTTTAAATAACGGTACAAGGGTACGCCTTCTTCGCCGGCGGCGGCGCGGGCCGCGGCTAGCGATACGCCCAGAATGGCGTTGGCGCCCAACCGGCTTTTGGCGGGCGTGCCGTCCAGTTCGATCAGTTTTTTATCCAGAGCGGCCTGGTCGCCGGCGTTCAGGCCGATGACGGCGGAGCGGATTTCGGTATTGACATAATTGACGGCGGTTAACACGCCTTTGCCCAGATAGCGGTTTTTGTCGTTATCGCGCAATTCTATGGCTTCCCGCTCGCCGGTGGAGGCGCCGGACGGCACCATGGCGCCGCCCACGATTCCGGAAGCCAAATACACTTCGGCCTCTACCGTCGGGTTGCCGCGCGAATCCAAAATTTCTCTTGCTTTTACATCTACTATTCTTGCCATTGGTTTTCCTTCTTATAATGTGGTTTCAATTAAATTACCGGATTTAACCGCCCGGTCTATCGTGATTAACATTTCCAGCAATTCTTGCATGCGCGCCAACGGCCAGGAATTGGCGCCGTCGCTCAAAGCTTCGTCGGGTTTGGGGTGGCATTCCATGAACAGGCCGGAAATTCCGACGGCTACCGCCGCCCGCGCCAGAACCGGCACAAACTCGCGCTGACCGCCCGAACGGTCGCCCTGCCCGCCCGGCAGTTGCACGGAATGCGTGGCGTCGAACACTACCGGGCAACCGGTATTACGCATAACCGCCAGAGAACGCATATCGGATACCAGGTTATTATAACCAAACGATACGCCGCGTTCGCAAACCATGATTTGCGAGTTACCGGCGGCTTTAGCTTTTTCGGCGACATTGACCATATCCCATGGCGCTAAAAACTGGCCCTTCTTGATATTTACCGGCTTGCCTAAAGCGGCCACGCTTTGAATAAAATTGGTTTGCCGGCACAAAAAGGCCGGCGTCTGCAGCACATCGACCACGGCGGCGACTTCATCCAGCGGCGTATCTTCATGCACGTCGGTCAATACCGGTATTTGCAACTGCTGTTTGACCTTTTCCAGGATTTTAAGGCCCTGCTCCAGACCGGGACCGCGGAAACTATTTAGCGACGAGCGGTTGGCCTTATCGAACGAAGACTTGTAAATTAAAGGGATTTGCAGCGCCTCCGCGATTTCCTTGAGTTTTCCGGCGGTATCCAAGGTCATTTGTTCGCTTTCGATCACGCAGGTGCCGGCGATCAGAAACAACGGCCGGCTCAAATCGGTTTCAAAATGGCATAGTTTCATGGGTTACCCGAATTTTTGTATGAAGCGGCGGCGGCGACGAAACCGGAAAACAACGGATGGCCGTTGCGCGGCGTTGAGGTAAATTCCGGATGAAATTGACAGGCTAAAAACCACGGATGATCCGGCAATTCGA
>JBEKBU010000149.1:0-10386 GCA_050015235.1 Methylomonas sp.
GCCGTCCCCCGGACTATAGCTGGATATGTATTGCAAGCAAAATCGATTTGGTTAGCGCCAAAAAATAAACAACAAAAAATATGGAGAATTAAATGACAAACACCATTAACCTGCCCTTAAACGGCTCTGATTCGATAACTTCCGGTACTACGTCAGGCATACTCAATACCACGAGTTACACTGTCAACGAAGACACAAACGGCGACACCATCAACTTTGCCGCGAATACACAGGCCAACATTTACAACAACAAGGGCGGAAACGACACGATTACCGGCGGCGCGGGCGTGAATACCTATGACGTTACCATCAGCGGCGGAACCGGAACCGATAATATTACAAACCTGGGCGTCAACAGCGGCGACGTACTGAAAGAAACCGACACCGGCGCAACCGTAAACGCCACGTTGGCCGGCAACTGGACGGCTGCATCGACTACGGTTATCGATGGAACGGCCAATCTGACGGTAGCGGGTTACGCCTGGAGCGTCCCCACTACCGGCGACGCGCAGAACGGCCTGGCGATATCGGTCGACGCCCCCAGCAACATCGTCGGCATCAATAGCGCCGGCGCCATCGCCGGCAATTTCGAGTATTCAGCCGGCGTCTCCCCCGGCATTTCCGGCCTGAATGACGGCAATTACTACGGCTTCGCCGGAACCAATCTGGTTACCGCCGACCAGACCGGCGCCGGCGTCAGCGCCGGCATATATACGCCGACCAGCGCCAGCTATGATTTTAACGCACAGCAGAACGCGGTAGCCGCGATCAACGACAACGGTTACTACATCTTTAATCCCAATACCGGCGGCGCCGGCGCCGAATCTTATATCGGCAACGACACTGCCAACCCCACTGGCGGCGTGCTTTTCAACGACGCCAATACCTATGCCGGCGGCGACACTAACACGCTGGATAGCGGCGGCCACATCGACGCCGGCTCCAGCGTCGCCCTCGGCCTGGACAGCAGCGGAACCAGCTATGGCGTCGTGGTCGGCACGGCGACCGCTACCTATGGAACGCCCGAAAGCAACAACGGCGGCCAGGTCGGGGTGTTGTACAACAACACCGGCGCCACGCTGGACGGCATCGCCACCGGAACCTACGGCGACTTCAACTATGGCGGCCAAAGCGCCGCTTCGGCCAACGCCGGCAATCAGACCGACACGGTCTTTACCGGCGTGGACGAGTACAAGGGCGGCGTGACCGCGGACACGGGAGACGTGTTCGTCACGGGTTACTGGTATAACCCCGCAAACAACCAGAGTACTGACGGCCTGATCTTCAACGCCACCACCAATACCTGGACAGACGTCAACGATCCCAACGCCCAGAACGGCACCTATGTCACCGGCCTGAACAGCCAGGGCGAGGCGGTCGGCTACTACCTGGATGGAACAGGCGTCGCTCACGGCTTTACCTACAACTACATCACCGATACGTTTATCAACTCAAGCATCGATTACCCCGGCGCGGACGCACTTGGCGGCACGGTGTCCGGAGGAAGCGGAACCTTTCTGTACGGCGTCAACGACAGCGGAACGCTGGTCGGCTCGGCGTCCACGACCAACTATGCCAATGGTTTTGGTATCGAAGCGGCGGCGTCCGGCAATAACATTAATCTGGGCGCGGGACCCAACATTAATCTGGCGAAGGCTACCGGCTCCGGTACTGTCAATGTAACCGATAACCAGGGCGGCAACACCATCACTACCAACACCATTGCTACACTGAAAGACGTTATTACATTGGGCGCCAGCAATGATACCGTGGTGGGTTTCGCTAATTCGCATGACAGCATTACCGGCACGGGAATCAACAATGTTCTGGAAATTAGCGGAACTAACGCCTTGGCTAGCGCCGCCGCCGGCGCTATTGCCGACATTCAAACCATCCAGGTCGCCGGCACAAGTACATCCGTCAATCTGTCCACGCAGAGCCAAGGTTACACCGTCAATGTCGATGGCAAAACCGAGACCATAACCGGCGATGCGGCTGGGAATACTTACAACATCAATGGCGCCGGCGACATTGTAAAAAATCTGGGCGCCAATAGCGGCGATATTCTGAATGTGGCTAGCGGCGACAGCGTCACGGCTACCTTGGCCGGTTCATGGGCCGCTACCGGCGCCGATTCAAACTCTGGCGCGGCTACTCTGTTTACGGCGGGTAATTCCGTAAGCCTCGCCAACGCCGCGGGCTCAAGCGGCTATACGCTGACCGACGCGGTCGGCGGAGCGACATTGACTGGCTCAGCCCATGTCGATACTTTCAATATCAACGCAGGAACCGATGCCGTTAACTTCGGCAATATTTCCGAGGTACTGACTGTCGCAAAAGGCGCAACCGCGAATGTCAATCTGGATACAACCGGTTTTATCGCGACTTCGGCAACCGATAACAAAGGCGCCGCCAATCTGACTTTGGGCGGCTCGGCGAGCGGCGCCGTGGTTAATCTGGCCGCGGTCAAAGCCGGCAACGGTTTTAATGTTACCGATCTCGGTTCAAACGATATCCTGACCGGTACGACGGGCTTGGCGGACACCATCGCCGGCGGCGCGAACGACACCATCATTGCCGGCAGCGGTAACGAAACCTTCTACGGCGGGGTCAACGATTCCATTTCCGGCGGCGCCGGCAAGGACACCTTCAATGGCGTTAGCGGCGACACTTTGACGGCGGGCAGCGGCGCCGATACGTTCAACATCGCGTCTGGCGCCGAAACGGTTAACGGTTTCGGCGGCAACAGCGCCGACATTCTGAACGTAGCTAGCGGCGCAACCGCGAACGCCACATTGACCGGCAGCTGGACAGCCACCGCCACGAACACTATTATTAATGGCGTAGCCAATCTGACGACGTCGAATTACAACTGGAGCGTCCCCACAATCGGCGACGCGCAGAACGGCAAGGCGAGTTCGGTCGACGCTCCCAGCGGCTTCGTAGGCATCAATAGCGCCGGAACCATCGCCGGCAATTTCGAGTATTCAGCCAGCGTCTCCCCCAGTATTTCCGGCCTGAATGACGGCAATTATTACGGCTTCGCCGGCGCCAATCTGGTCACCGCCGACCAGAGCGGATCCGGCGTTAGTTCCGGCTTGTTTACGTCGACTAATAATAGCTATGATTTTAACGGACAGCAGAACGCGGTAACCGCGATCAACGACAACGGTTACTACATCTTTAATCCTTTTAATGGCGGTGCGGGCGCCGTATCGTACGTCGGCAACGACACCACCAACCCGGCCGGCGGCTTGCTTTTCAACGACGCCAATACCAATGCCGGCGGCGACGCCAATACGCTGGATAGCGGCGGTTACATCCTGGCCGGCACCAGCAACGCCCTCGGACTGGACAGCTCCAACGGCAGCTATGGCGTCGTGGTCGGCACGGCGAATGCTTACTACGGAACAGCCGAAAACAACAACGGCCAGGTCGGTGTGCTGTACAACAACACCGGCGCAACGCTGGACGGCATCGCCAACGGCGCCTATGGCGACTTCAACTATGGCGGCCAAAGCGCCTCGTCGGCCAACGCCAGCTACGAGACCGATACGGTCTTTACCGGCGTGGCCGAGCACGGCGGAGACGTATACGTCACGGGTTATTGGTACAACCCCGCCAACAATCAGAACAATGACGGCCTGATCTTCAACGCCACCACCAATACCTGGACAGACGTCAACGATCCTAACGCCGTAAACGGCACCTATGTTACCGGCCTGAACAGCCAGGGCGAGGCGGTCGGCTACTACGTGGACGGAAACGGCATCGATCATGGCTTTACCTACAACTACCTGACCAATACGTTTATTAACGCAAGCATCGATTACCCCGGCTCCAATTCCGGAAACGGAACCATTCTGACGGGCGTCAACAACAGCGGCGCGGTAGTCGGCTCGGCGTCTACCGCGAACTATGTTAATGGTTTTGGCGTCGAAGCCGCGGCTGTGGCGTCCAACATTAATCTGTCCAAGGCGACCGGAACCGGTACGGTTAACGTAACCGAGAATCAGGGCGGCGACACGATCACTACCAGCGCCAGTCTAACATTGACGGACAATATTGCCTTGGGCGCCAGCAATGACACCGTGGTGGGTTTCGCAAATTCGGCCGACAGCATTACCGGCGGTTCAGGTACGGGCAACGTTTTGGAGGTAGGCGCGGGTACGAGTCTGGCGGCCGCCGATATTTCCGGTATCCAGATCGTTACCGCTACTGCTAGCGGCGCGATCAATCTGAGCGGTCAAACCCAAAATCTGACCATCAACGCCGGCGGCGCCGCTGAAACGGTTTACGGCACGAATGGCTCCGACACCATCAACGCCGGCGCCGGCGCCGACAAAATCTATACCGGTACGGGCGGCGGCGCGAATCAGGACGTTATCAATGGCGGCACGGGCGCGGATACCGTCAGCGTCGCCGCCGGCGCAACGACCATCAACGGCGGCGCGGGCGCGGATACCGTCAGTGTAGCCTCCGGAGCAACGGCCACCATCAACGCTGGCAAGGGCGCGGATACCGTTACCGTTACAGGCGGCGCGGCCACCTTTACGGGCGATAGCGCCAGTACGGCCGCGGATACCTTCACCGTTAGCGGCGGTGCGGCTAACGTCATGGAAGCCGGAACCGGCGCCGCAACTTATACCGTTAGCGGTATCGGTACGGTGGATGTCGGCAACTTCGGCAATAAATCCACTGACAACTTCGCCGTCGGAACCACCGCAAGCGCCAGCGGAACCTTGAACGCGACTGTAGTTAGCGCCTGGACTGCCGCCGCCGCGGACAAAGTCTACGGTACGGCGACCCTGACGACCGAAAACAGCCATGCGCTCAATGTTGCCGCCGTAACCGGCGCGGGCACGTTGAATATCATTGTCGGCGATACCGGCTCAACCGGTTCAACCATCACCAATTCAACGTCCACCGCTCTGGCGACCGATATTACCCTGGGCGCCAACAATGATACCGTGGTGGGTTTCTCCAACTCGCATGACAGCATTACCGGCGGTTCAGGAACCAACAACGTGCTGGAAATCAGCGGAGCAAACGCCGCTCTGGCTGCTGCTGCCTCAGGCGCTATCGCCGGCATTCAAACTATCCAGTCCGCCGCCGCCGGCACAACCATCAATCTGTCCAACCAGACCGAAGGTTTCACCATCAACGCCGATAGCGCCAGCGACACGATCACTGGCGGCGGCGGCGCCAATACGTATAACGTCACCAGCACCGGCGCGCACATCACCGGCGGCGGCGGCGTCAATACCTATAACGTCGACAGTACGACAGCGGTTATTAACAATCTTGGCGTCAACAGCGGAGACGTTCTAAATGTAGGCTCGGGCGACAGCGTTACCGCCACTTTAGCCGCCAATTGGACCGCCACCGCTTCCGACTCCAACGCCGGTACGGCGACCATAACCGATAATGGCGGTTATTCGCTGAATCTGTCGTCCGCAACCGGCTCAGGTACTTGGAATGTTACCGATACCGATACAACCAGCACCGCGACGCTGACTGCGTCCGCAACCGGAACGGACAATTTCAGCGTAAAAAGTACAGCCGGCGACACTTTGGTATTCGGGGCCAGCGAATTTAACTCTACCACGGGTTATCAAGATAGCGTCGCCGGCTTGACTAGCGCCAGTACCGGCGCGCAGATCGAATACTCGGGCGGCTCGGCGTTATCGACGCTCGCCAACGGTATTTATTACGACGGCGCTCTGAAGGTCGCGTTTGGCGCGTCGACCTATGGTTCAACCGGTAATGGCGATGTAACTTTCACCGCCGGTACAGGCGCTCCCGCGCCAACCACGGTGCTGGGCGCCGAAGCGGATATCCTGGCGGTATTCAACGCCCATGGCGGCGCCGTGGCCGGCGAATACGCCGCTTTCACCCTGGGTGGCAGCGAATACCTCTATATAGTCGGCGCAACCGGTGAAACTAGCGTCAGCGCCGCCGATACGGCTATCAAGCTGGTTGGCCTATCGACAGCGGTCGAGTTAAACCTCGCCGGCCATTTAGCCCTCGTCTAAATCCAACCGGTAAACCGTAGCGCAATGCTACGGTTTACCCCCACACCACACACCCTCCGCCGGCGGTTTACGCCATTAAACCGCCGGCGGAGCGGCTTCAAATTTCCGCAATCACAAACCAAACGCGCTTTAAAATACAAAATCCGCGCTAACTTTTTTTCCGACCCCTTTTTTCTGTCGGGTAAATTACCCGATGCCGATGAGCTAAGCAAGGGACAGCTCCCTCTTCCTACGGGCTAATCCATGCACAGATTTTTATTGCCTGGACAATCTCAAGCGGGAAGGGGCATGTTACCCCGTCCCTGATGTTTCGAATAACCCGCTAATTTCTGTTACGCCCAGCTTTGCATGCTTCGCGGCGGATGTTCAACAAATTTTAAAAATGTTGAACATATGATTTAACAATAACTTATGCTAGCGTTATAATGATGTTCAACATTTTTAAAATTTGTTGAACATCGAGGTTTGTTATGGCATTGCAGGATGCGCTATCTATTTCGCTATACAGTCAGCTTTTTGAAGACGCGGTTGCTAATGAATGCATTGCTTTATGTCCAGGGATGAACGGATCTTTTGCAAAAGAAAAAAGAAAAGGCGTTAATTATTGGTACTGGTCAGGTAGGGACATAGAAGGGAAAATCCGCAAAATATACATTGGCATGGATAATGACAAAACTTCTGAATTAATTGCGCGCCTGGAATACAGAAAAAACATGGCTGTTCAGTCAGTTAATAGCATGAAAAAAACGGCGGCCGCCTATTTGTCGGCAGGCGGTCAAACAAATTACCGTTCACACTTTAAAATAATTGCTTACCTCGCTCAAAAACAATTATTTAGAAAAGGCGTTTTACTTATTGGGTCTCATGCTTATATCTCAATTTGCAACGCCTTATGTATACGTGGCGGCATAGAATATGCCAAAACTAATGATATCGATTTTGCCAGGCCACGGAGCATTTCATTAGCAATTCCGGATGAGCGCGAATTTATATCAGACATTCCCGAGGCATTAAAATCGTTTGATAATAAATTTTTCTTGGTTCCGGAGCTAAACGGCAAGTACCCTTCGACATCTATAAAAAACAATAAACTAGGCATAAAAGTTGATTTTTTAACAGCCAAAAGAGATGGCGGCGAACCTGTTTTTTTTAAAGATATTGGAATAGCGGCCGACCCATTGCCGTTCATGGAGTATTTATTAGCTAGTCAACCTATAAAGGGCTTGGTCATTGGTGATTATGCTATTCCTGTACATTTGCCGCAACCGGCTCGATTTGCGATTCATAAGTTAATTATTTCGGAAGAAAGACAACCTCATTTGCAATCGAAAAAAATAAAAGATATTAAGCAAGCTTCGGTATTGCTTGATTGTTTAATAGAAGATTTTCAAGAGGAAGTTATTGATGCTTTATCCGCCTGCTTAACAATGGAGGGTGCGGTAAAAAACATAAAAAAATCATTATTGATGCTGCGCAAGATAAACATAAGCGCATCCCGGTTTATAGAAGAACGGATTGATTTGACTCCCTCACCCTAACCGTCAACGCCGTTAAGTTAAGCGGCAAGCCGTCCCTCTACCAACGGGAGAGGGAGCTGTCCCGAATGGCGCTTACTTAAGCTAGTTCTACATATAAAGCAATAGCTTACATTTATAGGTGCCGACGAAGGAGGCGCATCGTTCGCGATTGATGCGCTTCACTGCGTTCAGCACATCCTATTTTCAGGAGCCAGACTTTTGGTTTTCAGGTAATTGATAAAGGAAGCGCCGGGCACAGGATAGCGAAACACCCTGCTATCCGTTTTAGGTCTAAAGTCAATACCGCTTATTTAAGCGGCAAGCCATACCCAAATATATGCGCTCAATTTATATGATCCTCCCCAACAGATTTAAAATAAGCCGCAAAACCGCCTTGAAATCAAGGCTCCAGTACCCTCTCCCTCCGGGCTAATCTATGCACACAATTTTTTACCCCCAACAGATTTAAAATAAGCTACAAAACTGCATTAAAATCAAGGCGCTAGTCCCCTCTCCCACCGGGAGAGGGTTAGGGTGAGGGGATCAAAAAGCATTTTCCTTAGCTTAAAACACCCTTTTGGATTGCAATAAGCTTTATTTTCATCCCCTCACCCCAGCCCTCTCCCGGAGGGAGAGGGGGCTAAGCCGTCGTTTTCTAATGATTTTTGTGACTACTTCTAGTTTTATCCAGTTAATAAATATGTGTGCATGGATTAGCCCTCCGGCAGAGGGCTGGGGTGAGGGAATTAATAATGAAGTATTTCCAATTATTCAAACACGTTTTCAAGCTTTTGAGCATCCAGGATGCGTTCGCTCCAGGATTCCAAATCCGTAAGTTTTGCTTCCGCTAACTTTTGTTGCGCCCATGGCGGTAAGGGGCCAAAGCGTTTGGCGAGCAACCGGTTTAATAGCTCGGTTTCACCTTCCAGCTTACCTTCAAGCTTCCCTTCGCGCCTTTCTTCTTCCGCTATTTCCCGGTAAAAACGGGTTTGTTTTAATTGCACATCGTTTAAAGCTAGCATGATTCTAATCTCCTCGCGACTCAATTCGGGTAATTTATAGACTAAAACAGTTTCGATAAATTCGAGCATGTCTTTACTTAGTTTATCATGTTGTTCCGCCAATGTTTTAGTCAGCCGTACCGTTTCGTCCGCGGGACAGGCGATCAGCTTTAACATGTCGTAAACCCAGGGATCCGGCTACAAATGAATTTTTGGTGGCCGGCCGATTTGACTCGCGCCCGAATGAGGCTGACGTTATCTTAAAAGTTAGTGAACCGAGGATGTGCTGAACGCATTGCAGCGCAGCGTTCGCGCCCGATGCGCCGCCTTCGTTGGCGCATATACGGGGCTGATTTACAGAAAACAACCCAGGCCTGTACGGCCTGGATTGTCTGTCCGCGCCGCCGGGCCGTGCCTGAAATCGCCGGCCAGTTCAGGCGGTCAACCGCTTAGTGCGGTCTGGCGCCGTCCTCGATAAGCTGGGTGTAATCCGAGCCTTCTTGCAGGACGCCCCCGACTACCGTCCAAATGTCGCCTTGACCGGCGTGGTGAGCGTTGCTCAGATTATCGTTCGGATTTGCCGGGCCGTTTGCGTCGGTGCAGTGCGCAATAAAATCGTACTGATGCGCACTGGCGCCTTCGTTGCCGATGGTAATGATATATTCACCGCCAGCGTCGGCGCCGTCGACGCCCTTGCCGGTGCCGTTCGGCACCAAAGAGCCCCAGGTCCAGCCTTTAAGGCCGGCGTTTATGCCCAGGCCGTTCAGCAGTTTGGTGCCGCTGATAGGCGGCTCCTGGTCGGTAGTGAAGGCTGGCGTAGCGCTGGCGGAACCTCCGCTAACCCACTCTTCGCTATATTTGGTGGATTTGATGGTGGTTACCGTGGTGGTGCCGTCCAAATGGGGCAGGATGTTATTTTCGTTGTTGTAGTAGAGGCAGTAGGCGTCCAGATTAGGTTGTCCGGTGACCGGCGTGTTGCCGCTTGTCCAACAGTAAATGTTGACCGCGTCGGCGTAGGCGACAGTGGCGTAGATGGCGTCGGAGTCGGAACCGCTGCCGACTTTGGTCACCGCAAACGAGAATTTGTAAGGCGGCAGCGTGGAATTGGCGCCGTTATTGATAGGCAAAGTCCACTGGACGCCGTTCGAGTCCTTCAAGCCGGTGGCGCCGTCGTCGGTAGCGCAATAGGTATGGAACACGTCGTAATTATTCACGGTGGAGTTGTTACCCGGATTGCCCGGCAGATAGCCGTTCAGAATGGAATGGGCGTAAGCGCCGCCGCCGAAAGCGGAAAGCGCGGCGGCCAGCAAGGTTTTGTTGAATGAACGATACATAGGTAACTCCTGTACATTGATAGTAAAATTTAATGTAAAAAACAGCCGGCCTGTTCAGGCGGTCAAATGCTTAGTGCGGTCTGGCGCCGTCCTCGATAAGCTGAGTGTAAGAAGTGCCTAGATGCAGACCACCTGAATAGACTGTCCACATGTCCCCTTGGCCGGTACGGTGCGCGGAGGCCAGATCATCGTTCGGATTCAGCCTGCCGTTTGCATCGGTGCAGTATCCGATAAAATCATATGAATGGGCGCTAGCGCCCTCGTTGCCGATAATGATGATATATAAGCCGTCAGCGTCGGCGCCGTCGACACCCTTGCCGGTGCCGTTCGGCACCAGGGCGCCCCAGGTCCAGCCTTTGAGGTTGGCGTTTGAGCCCAGGCCGTTCAGCAGTTTTGTGCCGCTGATAGGCGGCAACAGGGAGGGTGAAAAGGAGGGTGTAGTGCTAAGGTATCCCCCTGTTTCCCACTCTTCGCTATATTTGGTGGATTTGATGGTGGT
>JBEKBU010000150.1:0-10371 GCA_050015235.1 Methylomonas sp.
CTTTTAATGCGATGGTCGTGCGTTCGAATCGCACACGACCCACCAATCGAACTCTTTGATCCGTAAGGATTTTCAACAAGATTGCCCGTCGAGTTGAAGCAACATAACCGCAGCAAGGCGTAAATTTAGGCGCACTGCTGCTTTATTTGCTCAATGAGGTGGCGTAATGAGACAACAAAATCATTATTTTTTAGTCCAGTCCTGGATTAAATTTACAAACCAAAAAAATATTTTTTCTGAGCAAGTTTTGCTCGTATCCTGTTTTGCGTTTTTCGCAATTGCCGGAGGTGCATGATGGCTTACATCAGACCTTTAGCAAACGGCAACTTCAGGGCCGACGTACGCATGAAGGGAATGATAAAAAACAAAACCTTCCCTTCGGAATCACTGGCCCATGCTTGGGCCGAAAAAATCGAATGCAGCATTAAAACCATTCCCGGTATGTCGGTTACAGAATTATTGTCGCTATCTGTCTACGACATCGAAAACATGGGCGGCGATGAGCTTTTTAAACAACTGGGTGTTGATCTGTTTACGATCCGAAATCAAGCCAAGTTGGACTCGATCAATGCCTTAAGCAAAAAAGCGCTGTTGCAACTTTCGCCGCAAGAAATTGAACGCATGGGAGGCGTTGCGCTTTTTTTAGAGGCCGGTAAACGCATTCGATACAAAACCTTCCGTCAAGTGTGCAATGAGTACCTGAGCCGCTGGAACAAAAAAGATTATCAAGGCCAAATGCAGCGCGTTGAATACTGGTGTAACGTCTTCGGCGAACGTATCATGACAGACATTGATATTTTTGACTTACGTGAACACGTTGACACCATGATTGATGCCGGCGAACGCACCACTACCATTAACCGCAAAAAAGCGGTGCTATCCAGCGTGTATAAGTTCGCCTTGAGCTGTGGCTATGTCGATATCAATATTGTTAGAAATGTGGTCGTCGATGATGATACCAAACGACGGGATCGGGTTTTAAGCGTTGAGGAACGCAGCCGACTGATTCAAGCCTGCAAGGCATCCCGGTGGGATAGACTGTATCTGCTGGTACTGATGGCGATGACTACCGGCGCACGTAAAGGCGAGTTGATGAACCTGCGCTGGTGCGACATCAATTTTAAGGACTGCACGGGATTTTTAGGTGAAACCAAAAACGGCGCCAGCCGCAAGCTGCATTTTCCGCCTGTCGTGATCGCAGAACTGAAACGCTTTCAACAAATCGGTAGCGGCTTGTTATTTCCTTCCGATGAAAAACCCAGCCAGCCCTTGGACATCCGCAAAACCTGGAGCAAAGCTTTAAAAGATGCGAATATTTCAGAAATAGACATCCTGAATCCCGATGGCAGCATCAAACAGGAAAAGTTCACCTTCCATTGCTTACGGCACGGCTTCTGCTCCGCCTTGTCGGAATCCGACAAGGACATCAATCAAATTGCTCAGTTGGCTGGGCATAAAAGCATACAAACCACCCTGCGCTATATTCACCAAAGTCCAGAAAAAAATCAGCAGATAGTTAACGAATTAGCACAGGCATTTAGCCTATAATTGACACAACTTAAAACGTGGATAACCAGAATGCTATCCTCCCTGGTTATCCGCTAATCCATTCTGACGCAACCCGAACAATCAGTCATGACAAGAAAAAATAAACGCACAAAATACGGAATCAATGACGGCGGTTTTGATGGCTCGATTGCTCAGGAATTTTCTTTACCACCCTCGGCTGATGATCCGCAATATTCCGATTATCTTTATGAAAAGCTTTCCGATTTGCCGTTACTCAATCTTTGGGATATTAGCCTGATTTTGGGCAGGTTTATTGCTTTTGATGCCGATATGCCTGAGGTTATTGAAAGTTTGATTATCGATATAGACAAATATTGCGATGCTAAAGAATCTGGAAGTATGGCGACAGCCCTGATCAAACCTTTCCATGATTGGTCATTAGAACAACTTTTAAAAAGCATTGATGGCGGTGAAATTCAACCGGAAATCGTGGGCCGATCTATGGATGGCAAAATCAATCCCAAGCGTACTTATGTTAAGGAAGACAGCATTAATGAATGGTTATTAAAGCGCGGAATCAATCCACTCTTTTATGATGACGAAGAATTGGCAATAAGTTATTCCATTGCCTGGTCACGTATACATGACGCCATTATTGCGGAAAAAAAGTTACTCACGGAAAACCTGGTCAGTTCGGATATTTCAATTCCGGAAAAAACAGAATCCAGCCCACTTATTGATGAAAACGCCCGTCTAAGAGAGCAAATTCATCAATTATTAAACCAAGTGCAGATAAACAAGGAGGCCAGGAAAGCAAAAATAATTAAGAATCATGGTAATGCCGAGCGTTTTGCTCAGGCAAGAGAACAAGTCTTAGGAGCAGCGTTGGCAGTCATAGTTCAATGGCCGGAAAAATGTAAAAGTAATAGTTCAGGGAAATTTGAAGCGACCAAAATAGCCGGGCTGATTGATGAAAAATCGCTGTTGTTTTGGGAGGAAACCGGCGAACCGCCATTAAGTTTGGAAAAAATGGAACGACTGATCAGCAAATGGATCAACGGCGGCCATCAATAATCATTCGGGCTAGAAAATCGTTTGCATATGGGCGGATAATCCCGCAAAAACGACCACCGACACTGAGAGTAACCCAATCAAACGTATATAAAAAAGCCGCTACTCATCTGATTGCCCCTTCATCCCGATAAAGCCCGAGTGACTCATTTTTACTAACCGTTCACTAAAATTTAGTCACCGGAAAATTCCTCATTCACCGTGAAATACTGGCTCCGCACTTTCAAACAAGCTAAAGGAGCGTTGAATCTATGCAGAACCAAGTCACCCCATCACTTGACGACATCGTACCGTATCAAGCCATTCCCGAGAAGTTTCCCCACCTGTATACCGAAAAAAGCTGGGCCTGGGCCGTTAAACAGCGTCAACACAACGGACTGGCTAAAGCTTTTCGTAAAGTTGGCAAAAATTTGTTTGTCAACACCCAGGTACTGGCCGAATGCATCGATGCACAGGTTGCGGACTGACGCCTGGTCATTGCGGTGTAAAGCCCAAATGCTGAGAGCGTTCAAGCCACAAGGCGTAATGTTAGGAGAAACTTTCCCGGTTTATTAAAAAAGACTTCAACTCGACGGGCAAATTCGAATGGGAAATGTGTACTAAGCGTTACGGTTTGAATCGAACGCAAACATCAATGGGCTTTAATATTAAACGCCTGGCGGTTCTAAGGGGCCGGGCCTTCTGCAATCCACACTGGAAATCCAATTTCCCTAGCAGGTAAAGTGATTTCACTGATCGGTTGCAAACTGCATTTTGGTTATATTGAGTGAATATTGCAAATATCGAAAATCTCTTAAGCCGGTTGGATGGCGTAAAGCAGACCGCTGCAAACAAGTGGCTGGCTAAATGTCCGCTACACGATGATCGCAACGCCAGTTTTGGTGTAAAACTGACCGATGACGGCGCCATCCTGATGCACTGCTTCGCAGGTTGCGACACAGGCGCAATCTTGGCGGTTATCGGCTTGAGTTTCTGCGATTTGTTTCCGCGACGGACGGCGCGTGAGATAGATCCCACCAAACCGAGACTCAAGACGCCGAGATTTTCAGCCCGAGAATTACTCTCCACCTTGATTTTCGAATCTACCGTGTTGGTGTTAGCCATAGAGTATTTGCAAAACGGCATCGAATTATCCGATATGGATGCGGCACGCGTCGCACATGCCAAAGCGGCTATCGACGGCATACGCCGGGAGGTAGGCAATGGCTTTGTGTGATCTAGCAGAAAAGCCCAGTAACAAGCTCAGCCCTATCGCTGAAATCGTCAATTCGACGCCACGGCAGGGAAACATAGTACAGCTCAAAGCGGCGGCAATTGCCGCTTTACTGGCTAATGTCAAAAAGCTCGATTTGGTAGAGGTGTGCAAATCCTTGGGTTGGTCAGGTGCGAACAACGAATACCCCAAGCAGAAACATTATAAGGTAGCGATAGTCGCAACGTTGATCGAGATTGCCAAAAAGCATAATTGGCATATCATTCACGATGCCGGATTTTTCTATATCTACAATGGCGCGTACTGGGTGGCGCTGGAAGATGCGGAAGCAAAACAACTGTTGAAAAATGCCGCCATCCGCATGGGACATACCGAAATCGAATGCCGGGATTCAGCGTTTGTGGATAAGCTGTTCCAACAAGCTGTCCAGGACGGATTCTTTGTCGAACGTAACTTCGCCAAACAGTCCATCATTAATCTAAAAAACGGTTCGTTGGTGCTGAGTGATGACGGCGTAAGGCTAAAACGCTTTGATCACCGGGATTTTTTAACCCACCAGCTGGATTTTGCCTATGACGCCAAAGCGGTCAATCTGCTATTTCACCAGTATTTAACGGAAGTGCTGCCCGACCCGGATACGCGCAGCACCTTACAACAGGTGGCGGGTTACCTGTTCATCAAGGGTTTGAAGATGGAAAAAATCTTTTTCCTGTTCGGCGCCGGCGCAAACGGCAAATCGGTCTTTTTTGAAGTGCTGAATGGCGTGATCGGTTCGGAGAATATCGGCAACTTTTCTCTGGAATCCTTAACCGATGATAAGGGTTATCACCGGGCCATGATCAAAGACAAGATCGTCAATTACGGCACGGATATCAGGTTAACCCGCATCGACGCCGGAATATTTAAAACCCTGGCGTCCGGTGAGCCTGTAGAGGCCCGTTTACCTTATCGTGAACCGTTTGTCATGGAAGACTACGCCAAGCTGATTTTCAACGTCAACCGCATGGATTCAGCCAGTTTCGAACACACCCATGGCTTTTATCGGCGCATGCTGATTATCCCCTTTTCTATCACCATTGCAGACAATAAACAGGACAGAGACTTGCACAAAAAGATATTGGCGGATCGTGCCGGTGTGCTTAACTGGATCATCGAAGGCGCAAAACAGGTCATCAAAAACCGAAATATCTTTATTTCAAAGGAATGCGATGCATTCAAAGCTAAATTCATCAAGGAAACCGACTCGGTAGCCCAATTTGAAGATTATATCCAGGAAGCGCTGAGCGGCGAGAGGTATGCTAAAACCATCCAGCGATGTTATAACGATTATCGAGCATTTTGCCAAAAAACCGGAAATAATAAGCCCGAAGGGCGTAATAGTTTTACCCGGCAAATGCTGGTCTTGGGATTTGAAAAAACCAAGCAATCCGACGGCTGGTATTTGGAAAAAAATTATTCCGGGAAAATGGTTTAGTTTGTTTTGTCATTTTGTCAGAATTCGGTTATTTTCAATTGAAAACAAGCTGTTAACGCTGACATTTTGAGCTGGTTTTGTCATTGTGTTGTCAGCGTTTTGTCATTCGCAGCAATAAGAGCTGTAAGACAGATAGAGGAATTCCGTCTAACCCGGACTTATATATAACCGGATTTTCAACCTTAAATGAGTAAGATTGGCGACTTATTATCAAGTTTTGTCGTGACTTGTCATCAGCCGGGACAATAATACCGTGTTCTGCTCCTGGACCGCCGACAACTTACCGGCCAATTCCGCTAGGTGTTCACGGGCGTCCGTCGCCGATTTTAACGCTTGATCACGTTGTTCTGTCTGTCTTGCCTGCTCTTGGGCGGCGATGCTGCGCTGTTCCCGGTGCGATTCTGCAAGAGCCTCGGCGGTTGCTAACGCTTTCGTTAGTTCAGACTGGGCGGTGTCACGTTCGGCGGTGAGGGATACGATTAGCGTTTGCTGGTCGGCCAATGCGCTACGGGCTTGATCGCTTTCCACATGCGCTCTATCCAATTCGCCGCGAAGATCGGCGGCCCGGCGCTCTATCTCGCCCACCTGTGCTTCCGCTCGTTCCGCCCTGATCAAGGCTTGCGCCAATTCTGCCCTAACATGAGCCAGCTCATCAGCAATTAGTTTTGCGGCTTCCTGGTGTGACAACTCCGCTTCGGCGGCCTGGGTTTTGAACCGATCAAACTCAACGGCTTGACTCTCATAAGCCTGGGCTAATTCCTGCCGCATGTCGTCTAACTCGGTTCGCTCGTTGTCCCATCCCGACTGAGCGGCCCGGAGGCTGTCGTTCGCCAATTCCTGCGCTTGCGTCCATAGCGCCGTCAATAATTGATGATTCGCTTGAACTACCGCATCCGGCACCCGCACCGCCACCGGCATAGTCTGAATGCTTTGAGCGCGTCGCCATTCGCGCATGATCGAGGAAGCGGCGTTCATGTCTACCCGAGCCGTTCGCCGTACCTGATCGACGGTCGGGAAGCTGTTACGCCCTGCTTGGTCGTATAAATCGTTTGCCGCTTGAATAATGCGTTCACGGATGTCGGCAGGGATAGCGATGACTGAGGGATTCATGTTGGTGGCCTTCTAAAAATAAATAATACGATAATTATATTATGATTATTCTTATTATTACAAGCCGCGACACATAGTCCTTCGAAATAATGAAATTCCTTTGATCCTGATGTAAAACTGAAACCCGTTTTATACAGAAAAATCCAGCAATGGAGACGCCAACAAGCTAATCGTTTCCCGCTGCGTTACGCCGTAACACTGAAAAACTAAAAGCTATCATCTGCAAAATAGCCAACTTAACAAGGTTGGTATTTGAAAAAAGTGATTCTGAAAAAAAGGTTGTGTTTAATTTGTCATTTTGTCAGAATTAGACTATTTTGATTTGAAAACAAACTGTTAACACTAACAAAACGAAATAAATATCTGTCATTTTGAGCGAATTTTGTCATGGTTTCGTCAGCATTTTGTCATTTCCGAAACCCAAGAGGCTGGGCAGGCCGTGGAGTCCTGGCAACATGACAGGTAAGCCTAAGCATTTTGCAGTGGCGGTTGCCTTTGGAAAAAAGTTAGTCCGAAAACCGGGAAAATGATTTAGTTTGTTGTTTGCCACGTTGCCAGAATCCGGTTTTTTTGGATTGATAACAAGCCGACGATGACAAAACGATATCCATTCGTGACATTTTGGGGCTGTTTTGTCAGCGTTCTGTCATTCACGCATCCCAGGCACGGCAAGGCCGACAGCAGTTTTGTGACAAAATGACAATTCAAACACAACCTTTTTCTCTTGGTTATCTTAGCTGTAGTGTGTACGTGTTGAACCCGGCGGATGGCCGCATCACGATGACGGCGAAATATGCCTGGTTAAACCTTGGGGCGCTGCCCCAAACCCCGCACTCGCCGTAAGGCAGGGGGCTGGAATGTGTTTGCATTCCCCCCCCTGCTCAAGCGTACCGGTTTAGTTTCCGTGTCAAGGGTTCGCTTCGCCGAGGCACATAAAATAGACGCTCAGTTGATTTTCGGTCGTGTCGATTTTCTATGCCTCGCCCTTGAAACAAAAACTAAACCAACCAACCATCCAACAACCCGGCATTCTGCGAAACTGCTATGCTTTTTTAAGGGGAAATTCAGGAATAGCCTGATCGGTTACTGGTGTCCACTGCCAGCAAGGCACCTGATTGTCCCGATAATAGGCTATTTTTTGCGCCTTGCGCTCTTGGTATTCCGGATCGCCGCTAACACCAAATACCTCAAGCACCCAACTTGCCTGGCAGTCGTTCAGCAAAAAATCCGGCAAATACCTTTCCCCGTCCAGGCGGAGCGGTTTGGTAAAAGCCCTCTGTTCTGCGATCAATTTATCGGCAACCCGTAACTCGTAGCTTGAATCGACCGTAATAAATTGCTTGTTGGTGCGCATCAGGGCAATGTCCGCAATGGAGAAATGTTGTCTAGAACGGAATACGGTGCAGATTGCCAGAATAGTGCGGTCGGTTTTGCCGATTTCCGAAATCAGTTGGCCGAAACTTTTCTCGGTCTCGGCTGCGGTCTCTGCCGGCATCCAGAACAGTTTGTCTAGCAAATCCAGACCGACGCCTATCCCGCCATCGTTCCGATTAGACGCTATCCAGCGTTTGACTATACCGATGACAATGATAGCTTTGCCGGATTTGGCGGTTTTGTCGAGCAGCCTTTGCTGATTCTGTTCCTGACTGTGTTCTCTGTCTTTTTCCCAGCGCGGCATGAACAGGATTTCTGACAACGGGCGTTTTGCTATCGTGATGTCGTCGGCGATAGCGGCCATATTTTTCTCCACAGTATTAAAGCTGCGGTCATATTTCCGATGCGGAAACCAGGTGTTCATGCGGGATTTCTGCAGGCACAGGTTTAAAAAGCCTAATAAGGTCACTCCTGATCGGCTAGGGCCGGTTCCGGCAGGGGGTTGCCCGCCATTGGTTTTTGGATGGTCTGTGCGGCTAACAGTCAGGTAGCTGTTGAGTTTCACATCCAGGGTTTCCCCTTTTTCGATTATGGCCGGTAGCATGCTGTCATAAGATAAAGTGAGTGTAGGCATAAAATACAGCTCGCACCATTCCGCATGGTTGCCACTGGTGCCTGGCATTCTGGATAAAAAGAAGGAAGGACGTTTCGGACTTTGATAATGCGCTTGGAGCAGATGTTGAGCCGCCGCATTTTCCGTATCGGACAACCAGTGGTAATCGAAGATTTTGTTGTTTATGTTTATTTTGCTCATGGCCTCATGCCTCCGGATTCGTGGCGGTGAAATAAAAATGGGATAATGTTGCAATGTCGATGTAACGCGCCTGATCGCCGCCAGTCTCGATGACATTAATGACTGCCGAATCCAGGCCGGTTGTCATTGAAACGGCTTCAACCGTTAATGCCTGGGAAAGCCGGTGTGCTTTTAGACGGCGGCTGATTTCAATCAGGGAAGGCAAAGCGCTTATCACATCCGTTGAATCGACAACCTGATTCAACGATTCGGCAGAGTGAATTTCCTTAAAGTCTGCTTGCCCGGTATTTGCCTGAGAAAACAGGATCGGCTTGGGCGGCGTTCCAGGCTTGTCAGACCATTGCCAGATCACACAGAGCGCCAACCAGTAGGCGTGAGCGGTTTTAGGCGCCATGTCCCGATGCTGTTTCCAAAACAGAAGCACATGACGGCGACCGATCTCATGCAGATTGTGCAGACGTTCGGTTTGCTCGATGAATTCGACGAATTTGATCATTCTGCCGACCTGCAAGCGGCGATTGGCTTTGGAACCGCTACGCACGTATTGGTGAGCCAACGTTTGAATTTGATTAACCAATATAGACACTGACCACCTCCAGACGGTTGTGACCCAGTTCGGCAGATAGTTGTAATCGGGCCTTGTGGTCTATGGCTTCGGCGGTTGCAGAATCCACTTTCAAGTAGTCCGCAACGAAAGTCAGCCAGTTTTTTCTGGAAACGCCGGTGGTAATCGGGGCCGGTACGCCGGTTAGTTCCTGATAGCGTTGCTGGGCGTAATGGTGGCGTTGGGCATGGAAATTGAAGTGAAGCTGTTGCGCTTTTGTATAGCATTCCTCACGGAATTCAACATAGCGCATGTGTTTGGGAATCATGGAACGTCCGTCCTGGATATTGGCAGACTGTTCCAGCGCTTTTCTTGCTGCATTACTGACCGGGACTTCTCTGCGTTTGCCTCCCTTGGTGCCGGATAAAATGGTGACAACTCCGGTTCGTTGGGCTTGCCGTAATGCTTGTCCGGCATCCAGCAAGACAGATTCCTTAAAGCGCAATCCCAGCGTCCTTTGTAGATTCAGCAGGACGACTAAACGCTCGTCGGACAGTTCCGCCAATTTACCTATTTCTGAAATAACCTGGTCGTGTTGAGACTGCGACATGGCTTTGCTGGTTTCCGGCAGGTATTTCCGTTTCGGAATGCCGCAGTCCTTAGTCGGACTGACCGTTTTCCAGCTACCCGCTGTAGCGGTTTTCAAAATGCTGTTGACCGCAGAGATATACAACTGTGCCGTAGATGGCTTCAGCTCTTCTTGCTCGATTCTGTTCTTTAAGTACCGGCCATAGGCTATCAGGTGATCAGGCGTGATATTTTCCATCTTGGAAATGCCATATTCGGTGTCAAGCCATTTAGCGAATACCGTCCAGCGATCCGCCAAAGTGCCACGGGTTGAAAAGGACTTGGCCGATTGCTGCGAGCACATTTTTCCGGCGCGTAGCAAGTTCCGGCTGCCGATGCCGAAATTCCGGGTAGGCTTTGAATGGTTACCCCGGTGTAACCTGGTTTTGTTTTGATTGGTCATCGTTTGTTTCCTGTCAAAAAGTGGGATGGAAATAGGCTCCATCTTTCAAAACAGAAGCGTTCTGCGTTGAAAGATGGAGCCGGGTTGGCCTATAAAATTTGTTTAACGTCATGAGCAGGGTCCCCGGCTCCTCACCCTCTATGTACACAAGGCCATTCTCATGACGATGAGTGTTGACGCACGAGTTGCAAACTCGGCAGTTGTGCGTACAAAGGTTGTGGTGTGCGCTGCT
>JBEKBU010000151.1:0-10269 GCA_050015235.1 Methylomonas sp.
AAATGTTGACTGTTTGTTATTTAACAATGTTAATGCTAGGATATCCGCTAGAGTAATTTTTTCGAACTGAAATAGGATTAAATCTCCTCCCAAGGTTGCGCTCTCGATGATTTTTCCAAAACAGCCAACCGAGGCCCATCGGATGTCAGTGTATGTAAGCCGCCAGCTGTCGGCGTTGGCGCAATAATAGAAGAACCGGAAACCCGCATGCGGAGTAATCTGAGATGAGTAAGCAAGCCGACAAAACACACCCTCGGGCGGAACAGGCGTTCGCCGCTGATTCGGAGGCGGCCAAGGATAGTTCGATGTCCGACGAAAAAAAGTTGTTGCATGAATTGCAGGTTCATCAGATGGAACTGGAGATGCAAAACGTAGCATTGCAAGAAACGCGGACAGCCGCCGAACAAGCGAAAGATCGTTACGCCGAACTCTTCGATTCCGCCCCGATCCCTTATTTTACCTTAGATAAGGCCGGCATCATCCGCGAAACGAATTTCCGGGGCGAGCGTTTGCTTGGCGCCGAGCGCGCCAAGCTTAGCGGCCGGCATTTTAGCTCGTTTGTTTGCAGCGAAAAACAGCCCGATTTCCATCGCTTTCTGGAAGAAGTATTCGCCAGCGCCAGCGCCCGCAACTGCGAGCTTTCCTTCCAGCTTGACGAGACGCCTTGCTGCGCCGCCCTGGAAGCGATTGCCGACAAAACCCGGCAAACCTGCCTGCTAACAGTGTCGGATATTAGCGAGCGTAAAAAAGCGGAACGCACATCCAATATTTTGACCGCCTTGATAGATATTTCATTTGACGGCTTTTGGGTAGTGGATGCGACGGGTAAATTCAGCCAAGCCAATGAAGCTTATACAAAAGTCATCGGTTACTCGGCGGACGAATTACGAAATATGCACATCCATCAGTTGGAAGCCAATGAAGATCCGGCGCAAGTCCAGGCGCACATGGCGAAGATCAGCGCGCAAGGATATGATTTATTCGAAACCCGTCACCGGCATAAAGACGGGCATATCATCGATATGGAAGTTTCCGCGGCCTACCTGCCTGAATTTCAGCTATTTTGCGGTTTTTGCCGCGACATTACCCAGCGCGTGCAATCGGTAGCGCAACTCAACGCCATTTTTAACGCCTCGGCGGAAGGCATAATTACGCATGACCTTTATAATCGCGTTGTTTCGGCCAATCCGGCGGTGGAAACTATTTTCGGTTATGCGCCCGACGAGCTGGTGGGTAGCAATATCGGCGCGCTCCTGCCGACTTTTCCGAAATGCCGGGACGATTGCCGCTGCTTACCCGGCGCGGCAAAGGCGACGGCTCATATCGTGGAAATTAATGGCGTGCATAAAAACGGTCATCCGATACCCCTGGAATTGTCCAATGCGGAGTACGTGATTAATAATGAATGTTTTTTTGTGCATATAGTCCGCGATATCAGTTTGCGCAAACGGCGGGAGCAGCTGGATAAGGCGCATCTGGACGAATTGGCCCATATCACGCGCCTCGGGCTGATGGGTGAAATGGCGTCGGGCATTGCTCACGAGCTCAACCAACCCCTGGCCGCCATCAGCAGCTATACGCAAGCCAGCATAAACCTGATCAACGCTGAAAGCCATGATCCGGCGAATCTCGCCGATATCTTATTGAAAACTCAGCAGCAGGCTTTAAGGGCCGGACAAATTGTGCATCGCATGCGGGAATTTATCAAAGCCCACCCCAAACAGCGTTCAACCGTGGATATCAATCATCTGGTCCGCGAAGCCCTCAACCTGTGTATTGAAGACATCAAGCACAACAACATCCAACTAACGCTCGATTTTATCAGCCATCCGCCGCCCGCTAGCGCCGATCATATTCAAATCGAACAGGTTATAATTAATTTGATCAGAAACGGCATCGACGTTTTGCAAACCTTACCCGATACGCGGCCGCGCCAATTAAGCATTCATACGCAGTTAACCGGCCAGAACAGCATCATGGTCAGGATAAAAGACAATGGGCCCGGCATGGATAAAGATCAGCAACAAAAAATATTAACGCCTTTTTACACCACTAAGGCGACCGGCATGGGCATGGGGCTTTCCATCTGCCGCTCACTGATCGAAGCCCACGAGGGTATTTTATATTTCAATAGCAAGCCTGGAAAAGGCTCCACTTTTTATTTTACATTACCTGTTCATTAATAGAAATGGATATAACCTATACAGACTTTATGGTCTATTTGGTCGACGACGATGAAGCGATCCGGGATTCCTTGACAAGTTTGATTAAATCGGCGGGATTAAATATAAAAAGTTTCGAATCGGCGGAAACGTTTTTAAAAAACTATTTCCCGGATCAAGCCGGATGTTTGATCCTTGACGTCAGAATGCCGGTTATGACCGGACTTGAATTGCAAGATGCGTTAGCCAAGAGCTCCATTTCCATCCCTATCATTTTTATCAGCGGTAACGCGGAAATTCCTGATTCGGCCAAGGCTTTCCGGGCCGGCGCCGTGGATTTCCTTGAAAAACCGTTTGACGGCACGGTATTGATCGAACGGATCCATGAAGCGTTCAACAAAGATTTTAAAGACAAAAAGCAACGGCTCGAAAAAAACCACATCGAAAAATGTTTTGCGAATTTAACTTCCAGGGAAAAAGAGGTGTTGCAACTGATAATCAGCAACCACAGTAATAAAGAGGCGGCGAAAAAATTAGGCGTCAGTCACCGCACCATAGAGGCGCACCGGGCGCGCATCATGGAAAAAATGCAGGTCGAAAATATAGCTGCGCTGGTGATGCTGTCATTAAATTATTCGCTATTTTCCGAATAACCAAATGCAGCGCTACGGGGCCATCGAGCTTTAGAAAGCTTGCTCGACCCGAGCAATGCCGATTATCCCGGGGCTGGCGGATAACTTTACAGCCGACAGATCGGCTTGCGCCGGCATAGGGTAGATGCCCGGAAAGCCGGCGTCTTGAAAATTGGCTTCATCGGAAAAAATAATATTCAGACGCGCGCTCAAACGGTCGGGCAGCCGGTACCATGGAACCAGACCGGTGGTTTGCGCGGCGGCCGGGCCACGGCTCATGAAATCGAGTTTTCCTTGCCGGTTGCAATATTTCATCAACGTACAGGCGTTGGCGATAAAACGCAGCCGTTTCCAGCCACGCAGTTTTGCATGCCAGCGCGATTGATCCGGCTCCGGATTTTCGAGCAGTTGCCGGTAATTAGCCGATGCGAGTACCGACTCGACTTCGTAGGCGAATGTTAATGCTTGGCTAAAACTCCATTCGGCGGGTATGCCGGCATGAACTAAAGTAAAGTTAAGCTTTGCATCGTGATGAATCAGCGGTCTTTGCCGCAACCATTTCAAAAGTTGCTCGCTATCTTCCGCATTTAAAATGTCCGTTTGCTTATCGTTGGCCTCCGGTACTATAAGTCCTTCGGCTACCCGCAATAAGCGCAATTCCTGATTACCCAGCACCGTAACGGCTTTTTTACCCAGGTTTTTTATAAACCTTAGGGTCGCCAGAGACTCCGGCCCCGCGCCGATAAAATTTCCGGTAAACCATAGGCTGTCGTTTTCAGGGTCGAAGCGTATTTTTTCCAGCAAGATTCGCAGGGATTCATAACAGCCTTTGACACTGCCAATTGCGTAGGTAGTCATAAATTTTTTGCTTCCGCGTTAATATTCAGCTCATTTTATTTCCCTGTATCAATATTCGCGCCAGACTGTCCTAAGGTAGAAAGATTAGCGGTTTAAAACATAATCAGCCGATAAAACACGGCGGTTATATGGTCAGTTTGTAACAAAATCCCGGATATTGGACGCCGATTGTCGGTTATGTAACGGTTGCAAAGCGATTAAGCCATTTGACAAAATCGCCTGTTTGCAGGATGATTTTAGCCATGAACTTATAGTATTCTCTAGGATACATTAATCAAGTCATATGATGAAGGAGATTCATGATGCAGATCGGCATGATAGGCCTCGGACGTATGGGTAGCAATATGGTGCGGAGACTGATGCAGGGAGGGCATGAATGCATTGTATACGACCGTAACGTTGCAGCCGTTGAACAACTTCAAACAGCGGGCGCGGCCGGTACGTTTTCGCTACGGGAGCTTATCGCCCGTATGGGCGCGCCGCGCGCCGTCTGGTTGATGGCGCCGGCGGCGATAGTCGACGGGATACTGGCCGAACTGACGCCGCTGCTGGCCGCTGACGATATCGTCATCGACGGCGGAAATTCCTATTACCGGGACGACATTAGGCGTGCGGCGGATTTACAACAAAAGGGCCTGCATTATGTGGACGTCGGCACCAGCGGCGGCATAGCCGGGCTGGAACGGGGCTATTGTTTGATGATAGGCGGCGAGCGGGACGTTATCCGGCGCCTGGACCCGATCTTCGCCACGCTGGCCCCCGGCTTCGCGGCGGCGCCCGCCACCCCCGGCCGGAACAAGCCCGGCGCTACCGCCGAACAAGGCTATTTGCATTGCGGCCCGCCCGGCGCCGGACACTTCGTCAAGATGGTGCATAACGGCATCGAATATGGGCTGATGGCCGCTTATGCCGAGGGCATGAATATTCTGCGCAACGCCAATATCGGCAAGCTTGCGCACGTTAGCGACGCCGAGACGTCGCCCATGCGCGATCCGGAGTTTTATCAATACGAACTAGATCTGCCCGAGATTGCCGAAGTCTGGCGGCGCGGCAGCGTCGTGGCGTCGTGGCTGCTCGATCTCACGGCGGAGGCTTTGGCCGAGAGCGCCGATCTCAGCGGTTTTTCGGGCCGGGTATCGGATTCGGGCGAGGGGCGCTGGACCGCGCTGGCCGCGATCGACGAGGGCGTGCCGACGCCGGTCATCAGCGCGGCGCTATTCGAACGCTTTGCGTCGCGCGACGCCGACGATTACGCCAACCGATTATTGTCCGCGATGAGAAAGCAGTTCGGCGGACATGCCGAGAAGAAACCGGAGCCTTGACATGGATAGCCTACACAATCGCGCTGAGCCGGCCGATGCGCTGATAATCTTCGGAGTAACCGGCGACCTTGCCCACAAGATGATCTTTCCGGCGCTCTACAAGATGATGAAGAGCGGCGTCCTTAACATCCCGGTGATAGGCGTCGCCTCCGCGAAATGGAATTTGGCGCAAGTGCGCGAAAAAGCGGCCGAAAGTATCGATCAATCCGGAAACATCGACGACCCGGAAGCCATCGGCCGCTTTCTTTCCCTACTCAACTATGTTGGCGGCGATTACAACGACCTGAACACGTTCCACGCCCTCAAGCAGGCGCTCGGCGGCGCCAAGCGCCCGGCGTATTACCTCGCCATTCCGCCCTCGCTGTTCGCAACGGTTATCAAATGGCTAGGCGCGGCCGGCCTGGCCGAACACGGGCGCCTTATCATAGAAAAGCCGTTCGGACGCGACCTAGCCACGGCGCGCGAACTGAACCGAACCGCGTTGTCGACGTTCCCGGAAGATTCCATCTTCCGCATCGACCACTACCTGGGTAAGGAGGCGATCATGAATATCCTCTATTTCCGTTTTGCGAATTCGTTCCTGGAGCCGTTTTGGAACCGCAACTGCGTAGCCAGCGTCCAGGTTACTTTGGCCGAGAATTTCGGCGTGAAAGGACGCGGCGCGTTTTACGAAAGCGTCGGCTGTCTGCGCGACGTCATTCAAAATCACCTGTTCCAGATAGTCGCGCTGCTGGCCATGGAGCCGCCCGCCTACCAAGGCTATAGCGCCGTCCACAGTGAAAAAGCCAAGGTGTTCCAGGCCATGCGCACCCTACAGCCCGACGATGTGGTGCGGGGCCAGTACATAGGCTACCGGAATGAATCCGGGGTGGCGGCGGATTCCGACGTCGAGACGTTCTGCGCGCTCCGGCTTTACATCGATTCGTGGCGCTGGGCGGACGTGCCTTGGTATTTGCGGTCAGGCAAGTGTTTGGCCGCCACCGCGGCCGAGGTTCTGGTGGAGTTAAAGCCGCCGCCGCAACGGTTGTTTGACGATTCCCTACCGGTGACCGGCCGATCCAATTATCTGCGCTTCCGGATCTCGCCCAATTCCGCCGTCGCCATCGCGGCGCGGGTCAAGTGCGCGGGTAAGGAATTCGTCGGCGACCAGCGCGAGTTGTACCTGCTGGACGACCAACCCATGGAAGAAACGCCTTACGAACGGTTATTAGCCGACGCCATGGCCGGCGACGGAGCGCTGTTTATCCGTGAAGACGCGGTCGAGGCCGCCTGGCTAGTGGTCGATTCGGTGCTTAGCGAACACAGTCAGGCTTATCCTTACCAACCCGGCGGTTGGGGGCCGGAACAAGCCGATGCGCTTATCGCGCCGCACGGCGGCTGGCACAATCCTTTCGTGGCGAAAACATGAATCCAATCGCATTTTTTACAGGCCTCCCGCCATGAACGCGACCGACATTCCGCAATTGATCATTTATTTCGCGGCTATCGCGGTTATTACCGGCGTCATGCTCGGCGGCTCCTCCCTGCTGGGGCAAAGGCGCCGGACGAAAGCAGCGGACGAGCCCTTTGAATGCGGCGTTGCGCCAACGGGCGACGTGAATCTGCGCTTTTCAGTTCAGTTTTATTTGCTCGCCATCTTTTTCGTTATCTTCGACATGGAAAGCGTGTTTCTGTTCGCCTGGTCGGTGGCGTTACAGGACGCCGGCTGGCCGGGTTTTTTCGAAGCCTTGTTCTTCATCGGCATATTAATCGCCGTTTTGTTTTATCTTTGGGCAATCGGCGCTCTTGACTGGCGCACCCGAAGACAGCGCCGCGACGGATCGGGAGAGGAATAATGCATTGGACTCTGAGTAAAGCGGAAAGCGGCGATACGCTCAAAGTCGAGCGGCAAACCTATGAAGAGTCGGTACGGCGCAATTTCCTGTTCGCCAAACTCGAGGATATGGTGGCGTGGGGGCAATCCCATTCCGTCTGGCCTTTTAACTTCGGCCTCTCCTGTTGCTACGTGGAAATGGCGACCGCGTTCACCAGCCGCCATGACATCGCCCGTTTCGGCTCGGAAGTGATCAGAGCTTCGCCGCGCCAAGCGGATTTAATGGTTATTTCCGGCACTGTATTCTTAAAAATGGCGCCGGTGGTGAAACGGCTTTACGATCAATTGCTGGAGCCGCGCTGGGTAATATCGATGGGTTCTTGCGCTAATTCCGGCGGTATGTACGATATTTACAGCGTCGTGCAAGGGGTGGATAAATTTTTACCCGTGGATGTTTACGTGCCGGGCTGCCCGCCGAGACCGGAAGCGTTGCTGCAAGGCTTGATGCTGTTACAGGAGGCGATCGGAAAAGAACGGCGGCCGTTAAGCTGGTGTGTGGGCGAACAACGGACGGTTAAGCCGCTCAAACCCAGTTACCGGGATTTACTGACGGAAGAAAGGATGCGCGCCGGGAAATTGAGGAATCCCGATGAACTCTAAACCTTTATCCGGTCATGAGGCGCTTGTTTTGGACGCCGCGCATGACAAAGGCGCGGACGCATCTGGCGTTTCCTTTCCGCCGCCGCAACTTCTCGCCGAACTGGCGACCGGCTTGGGCTTTAATAATTTTAGCCCCCAAGCCACGCGGGATGGCGTCGCCACGCTGTGGATAGTCCGGAACGACCTGCGCGCCCTGCTCCTCTATTTAAAATCGCTGGCGGAACCGCCCTATACGCTGCTGTTCGACCTGACGGCCATCGACGAACGGCAGCGCCGCTTCCGGCAGGACCAACCCGAAAGCGATTTTACCGTCGTTTATCATTTGACTTCTTTTGCCCGCAATACCGACATACGCTTAAAAGTCGCCTTGTACGCGGCCGATTTGTCCGTACCGACGATTAGCGATATTTGGCCCTCCGCCAATTGGTACGAGCGGGAAATATGGGATATGTTCGGCATAGTCTTTACGGGCCACCCGCATCTGCGGCGCATTATCATGCCGCCGACCTGGCAAGGGCATCCGTTACGCAAGGATCATTACGCCCGCGCCACTGAAGCGCGGCCCTTCAGCCTCTCCGACGAGCGCCAGGAAATCGAACAGGACGCCTTACGCTTCGCGCCGGAAGATTGGGGCATGCGGCGGCGCGGCGAAAACACGGATTTCATGTTTCTTAATTTGGGGCCCAACCATCCCAGCGTACATGGCGCGTTTCGCATCGCTTTGCAACTGGACGGCGAGGAGATCGTCGATGCGCTGCCGGACATCGGTTATCACCATCGCGGCGCCGAAAAAATGGGCGAACGGCAGTCCTGGCATACTTATATTCCTTACACCGACCGCGTCGATTATTTGGGCGGCGCCATGAACAATCTGCCTTATGTACTGGCGGTCGAGCAATTGGCCGGCATCGAGGCTCCGGAACGGGCCAGGGTCATCCGCGTCATGATTTGCGAACTCTACCGTCTAGCCAGCCATCTATTGTTCTACGGTACGTTCGCCCAGGATATCGGTCAGATGTCGCCGATCTTTTATATGTTTATCGATCGCGAAAAAGTATTCGATATTCTGGAATCGATTACCGGCGCCCGCATGCACGCCAGCTTTTTCCGGATCGGCGGCGTCGCGCTGGATTTACCGCTGGGTTGGGATAAGCGCATCCGCGAATTTATCGCTTATTTGCCCAAACGCCTGGATCATTACCAGAAACTGGTTATGGGAAACTCTACGCTGAAACGCCGCACGCAGGGAGTCGGCGCCTATTCAACAGCGGAAGCCATGGATTGGAGCATCACGGGGGCCGGCTTGCGCGCCACCGGTTACGCCTGGGATTATCGCAAGGCGCGGCCGTATTCCGGCTACGAAAATTACGAGTTCGAAATCCCGGTGGGCCAGCGCGGCGACTGCTATGACCGATGCGCCGTACGGATTGAAGAGATGCGCCAAAGCCTGCGCATCATTGAACAATGCCTGGAAAACATGCCGGCGGGAGCGTATAAGGCTCATCACGCCTTGACCACGCCGCCGCCTAAAACTCAAACCCTGCATGATATAGAAACCCTGATCCAGCATTTTCTGAATGTGAGCTGGGGGCCGGTAATTCCCGCCGGCGAGGCTTGCGTCGCCATTGAGGCCGCTAAAGGTCTCAATGGCTATTATTTGATTAGCGACGGCGGAGTGATGTCTTACCGCACCCGTATCCGCACGCCGTCATTCCCGCACTTGCAAATGATCCCCTTGCTGTGCAGAGGCATGATGATTCCCGATCTGGTGGCGATATTGGCCAGTATCGATTTCGTGATGGCCGACGTGGACCGTTGACATGCGGACGCTCTCTGAAAATACCGGCGGCGCGGGCCTGAGTCCGGCTGAAATCGAAGAGATTAAGGCCGAGATGCGTCATTACGAAGACAAAACCGCCGTTTCCATCGAAGCGCTGAAAATCGTCCAGAAACACCGGCGCTGGGTGTCCGACGAGGCTCTGACCGCCGTAGCGGATTTTTTGCGGATTTCACCGGCGCAACTCGAAGCGGTAGCGACTTTTTATAATCTGATTTACCGCCGGCAGGTCGGTAATACGGTCATTCATGTCTGCGACAGCGTGACCTGCTGGATGCTGGGCGGCGATCGGGTCAGCGAGCGCTTGCGCCAACATTTGCAGGTCGAATTGGGCGAAATGTCCGCGGACGGCGGCTACACGATTTTGCCGATCGCCTGCCTGGGCGCCTGCGACCATGCGCCGGCCGTCTTGGTGGGTAACGAATTACGGCTCGATGTTAGCGAAGACGCCGTTGACGAGATTCTCGGCAGGTAACCGCCATGGAAAAAATGGATAAGCCGCTGACTAAAAACATCCGTAAGGATAGGGCTTTCGCGACGCTTGCCGATTACGAGGGCGCCGGCGGTTATCAAGGCCTGCGTAAGGCTATCGGCGAATTGGAGCCGGTTCAGGTGCAAGCATGGGTAAAGGACGCCGGGCTGCGCGGGCGCGGCGGCGCCGGATTTAACGCCGGCCTGAAATGGAGCATGGTTCCCATGAACGCCGACGCCCCTCAAGTCCGTTATCTGATCGCCAACGCCGATGAAATGGAGCCGGGAACCTTCAAGGATCGATGGCTGCTTGAACAGGACCCGCATCAGTTAATCGAAGGCATGATAATCGCGGCTTACGCCATTCAAGCCCATATCGCCTATATCTTTCTGCGCGGCGAGTACCGGCTGGCCGCGCAACGTCTCGAATACGCCTTGCGGGAAGCCCGCGCCAAGGGTTATCTGGGCGAACGCGTATTAAATTCCGGATTCAAGCTGGAAATTTATCTTCATA
>JBEKBU010000152.1:0-10248 GCA_050015235.1 Methylomonas sp.
GTGATGGGAGCAAATAAAAGTGGTGTCGGCGCCAAAATTCAGCATTTCCTTGCTGACATCAAAGCTTAATTCGGTCGGATCGACGGAAAATACAAAATCCGGGGCAATTTCCGCGTTTAACAATTGTCTGGATATTCGTGAAACCGCAAATACGGCCAATTGCCGCCGATGCAGCTTAACCCACGGCAAGGCGGCGTCTAAAGAGGGGCCGCCGGCCAATAAAATCACCGTTTTATCCGCAAAAGCCCGTTCCAGCAATTTCGCCGGCAAAATATTGTCGGCGACATTGCACAGTTGCCGGGAAATATAGGCTTCCGATCCCAATTCCACGGTATTGAGCCAATGTAATTGCGATAAAACTTCCGTAATATGCCAACTTAATTCCGCGTATTCATGGATATGGTCGTCTTCCGCGCAGAGGGCGTTGAACGCTTGTACGGCTTGAATATAAAAATAGTCCCTGATTTTGAAATTTTGGATAGTCTCTTCCCAGGCGTCCAGGCTAATACAAACCATGCGTTCCGTATCCAGGTCGGCCAATAAATGGTTGGCTGTTAACGCCTGTAAAACCGTTTCCGGCTCAAGAAAAATATAGCGGGCGCCGCTGGGGATTTGTTTGGCTCGAATATAACGGGGTAAAAGACCGGAATCCGTACCGACGATAATATTTAACGTATCTTCATTAAACAGTCTTTCGGCGTATTTACTTTCATAAAGGGCGTGCGAACTTGTTTTGGCGAAACTGTTCCGATTAATGTTGAAAAAAAATTGTTCGCCAAAACCATTAACGCAGATTGGCCCCAAGCCCTGTTCTTCCGCCGAGCGGCTATGCTCCATTACGGCTGCTCTACTTCAGTAACTGCATGACGTTCTGATTCGACTGATTGGCCTGCGCCAACATGGCCGTGCCGGCCTGTTGTAGAATTTGCTCTTTGCTTAACGTCGATGTGGTCGCGGCAAAGTCGGTATCTTCTATCCTTGATCGCGAGGCGGATTGATTCGTAATGGCGTCCTGCAAATTAGTGATAGTCGCCGTGAACCGATTTTGTACGGCGCCCAATGTGGCTCTAGCCGTGTCCAGGCTTTTGATGGCTATGTCTATGGTAGCAATGGTGCTTCGGGTGTTGAGCGAAGTAGCGTTGGAGCCTATCGATAGCGCCCCCGGCGCTCCGCCATTGCCTTGTACAGCCATATAAGCTAAACCGGAAGCAGACATTAAGTTGCCTACATCGACGGAAATTTGATTATCAGCCGTCACGTTTGCGCCGATCTGAAAATTGGCGTGGCTTAATGAACCGTTCAGTATGCCTTTGCCGTTAAATTGCGTATTTTTAATAACGCGTCCCAACTCATCGCTTAATTGTTTAAATTCGGTGGAAAGCTGTTCGCGGTTAGCGCTGCTGACCGTGCCGAAGTTGGAAGCCTGTACGGCTAAATCCCGCATGGTCTGCAAAGTATCGGTCAAAGACGCCATCGCCCCATCGGCGGTTTGCACCATGGAAATGCCGTCGTTGGCGTTCTGTATGGCGACAGTCATGCCGTTTATTTGCGATGTCATACCGTCGCTAATCGCCAGACCGGATGGATCGTCCGCGGCCGAATTTATCCGCAAACCGGAAGATAATTGTTGCATTGCGGTCTGCAAGGCATTTTGCGTTTGATCCAGATACCGCTGGGCATTCAATGAAGCGATATTTGTAGTGATTATCATTGCCATGATTATTTTCCTCGATAAATCTTGAATGAGATGCGCCAAAGTCATCAAAAACAAACTAACAAGTATCATGCCAAGTTTTAATTTTTATTTGAATATAATAGCTAACAAAAAAAATAGATTAGAAGGGATTTTTTGTTTCCATTTTTCCAGGCGGCCGGCAAGACCGTTACGCCAAATATTAGACGCGTAAGTCAGATTTTTGACTTTTTGCATGAAAATAATCGCTTCAGGTGGAAGTAATTTTTAACTATTCAGCGAGTGAATGTATGTTCGGTGAACCGGCGCCAACAGCCAATCCGGTCAGCTATCGGCGGGTTTTAAAGGCCCAATCACTCAGTAAATGGCTACTTTTAGATGCGGTAAAATTTTTCCGCCGTAACACGGCAAAATTTTGCCTGAAGGACGGTATTGGTGATTAGGATTGCCGAGCCCGCTTGATTACCATGCCGCGCACGGCGTCCAGGACGCGTTCCGTCGCCGTGCGGCGATAAGCCCATATTTCATGTTCATCGGGACGATGCGCCGCCATGGTGGCGTTCGCCTCAAATAGCAGTATATCGCCCTCGGAACTCAACGCAAAATCCATACCGCCATAATCAAGTTGTAACGTTTGCCGGATTGCATGTAAGGCTGTCATGGCTTTTTCTCCCAGCACCGCCGGCATATTTTCAAGAAATGCCGCTTCCATGGACCGGTAGTCCGGGTTAATATCCATGTCGGCGGAAAAATAATGAATTTTCCAGTGCTTGGAAATAGCCAAATGGAGCGGATAAAGTTCGCCATCCACAAACATTACCCGGTATTTATGAAAATCGCCTTGCAAATTACGGGTGTCCAATTCCCGCATAACTAGAATATGCTCGCCCGGCAAGCCGGCCAGTATGGCGGGCAATTCCTTAGCGGTTTCGACACGCTGAAAAAATTGTCCGGTATGAAAGCCGGGGCTACGCAACAATAACGGAAAACCGAAACCTGAATCCGCCAACGCGGTTTCGGCGTTGTTCGACAGCAAAACTTTTCTCGGCATTAGCTCCATGCGCGGGGTAATCACACCCGGTAGATTGCCTAGCAGATGGGCGTTCTCCAGCCGTCCGGTGTTTCTTACCGATTTCGGGTGATTGATGACGGGTAAACGGGTATTCGCCAATAATGATTCGGCTATATCAAGCCCCTGTCCGCATAAATCGGCGTCGCCTATTAAATTAATGACCAGCCGGCCCGGCGGTAAAGCCGCGGAAGTATCAAAGTATTCGGTTAGAATGACGCTGGAATGAAAGATTCGTTTATCCAGGACGTGTTTGATGGAGATATTGCCGCCAAACGCGGAGCTAAGCACGATGAGCGGTATGCCTTCGTCTTGGCCGCGATACGCCCAGGTGATCACGGCTTGGCCGCGGAAACCCAATTCCCTGTGTGCGGCGGCGCCGGACTCATCGCCTAACCCGGCCAACGCTAAGGCTAAACCCTGATGGGCGGCGGTTAAAGAGGGTTCAAGTTCAATCGCGGTTTGATAATGCTGTTTGGCTAAGGCGTAATCGCTCTGAAATATCAACAAATCGGCGAGATTCAAATGGCCTATGGCTATATCGGGATGAGCTTGTACAGCCTGAGAAATAAACTTATGCGCAAAACCGTGCCGGCCGTTTTCCATAAAATATTGGCCTACCGTATTTAATGCGCCGAAATGTGTCGGATCTTTAGTTAAAACGGCCTGGAAATCGTTAAGCGCTTCTACGTCTCGGCCTTGATTCAACAAGATGCCTGCGCGTTCGTAGCGAAAATCGGTTACATCCGGATTGGCTTCAATCAGGCCGTCTATTGAGGCTGTGGACATTTGCTTGATTAAGTCCTGCAAAGCGTTCAGCGCTTGTAATTCCTCGGTTGTTAATTTGTTGTTCAGCTCGGTGATTTGTTGAACGACACGGGCCTGTGCGCTAACAAAACTCTGTTTCGCGGCCAGCAAACCGTCAGGCAGGTTTTGACTATTATCCAGCAATACGTAGGCTTCACGTTTAAGAGCGGCAATCAGACCTTGTCCGCACCGGTACGCTTCGGCGATAGAAATCGGCAAGGATAGACAGGCGGCTTCATTATTATCGATAAGCCCGTTTTGTGTCGTTTGCAAGTTAGATATATTCATCGGCCGCCGTAGGCTTTGATTGCGCGCATGCCGTGGTCCATTAAAGCATGTAATTCGATTAATTTATTTTGATGCTCTTGTATTTTAACTAAAGCAAATCGATCGTTTTCCAAAACGTTGTTTACCAGTCTATGTAACGATTCACGATGGAGTTCGGAATGGGAAGGGGCAAGGATATTTTCCAAATAGCCTTGCCTGGATTTTAAGAGCGTGGAAAGTTTTTCCCAATCGGTGTTTTCAATACACAACGCAATTTCTTCGGCAAATTGCGTTAAAACCCGCTCTATTTCTGAAATGTCGGACATTGATAAAGTTGACTCAGACATTAGGCGATGGCGTCCCAGGCTTCCTTAATATTTCGTAATAGCGATACAACTTCATCAAGCATATCAACGCTATTATGGATATTCGCCTGTAAAAGCCTAAAATTGATATAGTTGTACAAATTACTTAAATTCGCCGCCAATTCGCCGCCCCGCTCCATATCCAATGCGTCTATCAATCCGCCGATAATGCCCATGGCAAGAGAAATATAGCGGCTTTTCGCCTCTATATCGCCACGCATCATAGCGCCTTTGGCGGAATTAACGCGGGCGAAAAAACCCTCCATCAGCATTTGAATCAAACGATGCGGCGATTCTTCCCCTAAATTACTATTATGAAGAACATGGGTGTATTGATTGGCGGCCCGCCGATTAATACTAGTGTACATAATGTTATTTACCTGAACTTGAGCTGGATGACCCTGAATTACTGTTTATCCAGGATGTTAAAAAAGAGCCGGTAGAACTATACTGGCTAACCAAAGTTTGCATGGATGCATACTCTTGCTGCAAAGTCGCCTGATAACTGTCCAGATAAGCATTTTCTGCTGTTTGCTGGCTTTGCAGGGAAGTAATCTCGGAGTTTAGAGAGCTCACTTCAGTAGAAATTGGGCCTCCGGAACCGGTTAAATTAGTCAAACCTGTCATCAGATTGGTGGCGACGCCATCCGCGTTGTTAAAAACGTCATTTACCGAATTGGGGTCGGCGGTCAAAGCGGTGTTCAACTGCGTCGTATTTAGCGCCATGGTTCCGGTATTATCGATGGAGATGCCTATCATGGCCAGAGAATTATATCCGGTGCTGACCGAGTTTACGACGTTTGAAGTCGTTGTCCGGATTTGATCCTCAATACCCTGGATTGCCGGATCACCGAATAACGCGCCGTTGGTTCCGCCAACGCCACCGTAAGCTTGTAAGCTTTGGATGGTTGAATTCAGGGAATTATAGGCGGACACAAAATTGTTAAGCGCCGAAGTAATTGAGCTGGTGTTCTGGCTGACGCTGACATCGACGGTGGTTCCTACGGAGGCTGATTGCAAATTAAGCGTTACGCCGGGTAAAACATTGCTTAAATTGTTGCTACTGTTCGTGGCCGTTTGACCATCCACTTTGATTTTAGAATCTTGGGCGGTCGTCTGATTCGTCAGATTAGTGGAAAGCAGCTGCGACGGTCCGCTACCGGTTATGGTAAAAGCATTGGCTGTACCGGGGTTTGTGGATGTCAGCTCCAGCTCCGAAACCGTGCCGGTTCCGCTTGAGTTGTCCACGTTGATGATGCCGGCCTGCACGGAATTATTCCCGGATGCGGTGTTGATGGCGTTTGCGATGCCCGCCAACGTATCGTTGCTGCTGTCAATGTTTACATTAAATGCAGTGCCGGAACCTAAAGTGAACGTCAGCGTCCCCGTGCCTACAACCGCCGCCGAATTGGCGAACTGGGCCGTGGTAATGGAAGTCTGCTGGGTCGCCAGTTGGTCGACTTCGATACTGTGGGTAGCCGCCGCCGCTCCTGGGCTGGCGGTTGCGGTCACAATTGACGAATTAGACGAACTCGCGGAAGCGGCTTGCAGACCGCCCGCTGTTTGCAAGGCCGTGACAGCCGACTGGAAGGTCGTCAAGGCGTTTTGCAATTGCCCTAACCCGCTCAATTGGGTATTGACGGCGGTTTCCTGACTGGTAATCTGGCTGGTGACGGGCTGACCTTCGGCCGCCACCAGCTGACTGACGATGCTATTGATGTTTAAACCGTTACCAACGCCCAAAGAGCCTAGGATGGAAGCCCCAAGCTGTTGCTGGTTAGCGGTTGATGAAGAAATAGCTGTCATGACCTATACCTCGTAATAAAAATCAAACGCGCTATGCGCTCGTCTGAATAACCGTCCCGTTTTGTTTATTTTCCATATCCTGCAATCTTTTAACGAAATCCAGCATTTCCGCCGATGGAATCTGCCTTACCAGTTTCCCGCTAGTATCGACAACTTTGATGACCATTTCTTTAGTAGCGCTGTCCACGCTATATTCCACACTGAGATTGGTAGCCTGCAACAGCGGATTGCTTTGTTCCGCCGCAGCCTTAACGGCTGTCAACGAAGGTACGTTGGCGCCGTTTTGGCTGGATTTTGCAAATTGAACCACCTGCGTGGAATTATTCTGGGAACCAGCATCGGACGATACAGGCATCGTGGTTGACAGCGTCAAATTATTATTTATTTCACTGCTCATGACCTTCACCCTTGACCTTGATCAAACGGCGGTTTGTGGTTTGCACAACCCGCCTACAAATTATTTAAGCAAAGTCAGTACGGATTGATTGGACTGGTTGGCTTGCGCCAACATCGCCGTACCCGCCTGCTGTAAAATCTGATCTTGGCTTAATGTCGACGTTGTCGCGGCAAAATCGGTATCCTGTATCCGTGACCGCGCGGCCGATTGATTAGTGATTGATGTCTGCAAATTCGAAATCGTATCCGTAAACCGGTTTTGCAAGGCGCCCAAGGTCGCCCGCGCCGTATCGAGGCTTTTGATGGCGACATCAATCATGGAAATCGTGCTGCGGGTGTTAGTCGATGTAGCGCCGGAACCTATGGATATGGTTGCGCCGGCGCCGCCGGCGCCTTGTACCGCCATGGCGCTCATGCCTGACATTTGCAGCAAATTGCCGACAGTAACGGAAATCTGATTATTAGTCGCGACATTAGCGCCGATTTGGAAATTCGCATGGCTAAGCGAGCCGTTCAGTACGGCTTTGCCGTTGAATTGCGTATTTTTGATCACTCGCCCTAACTCATCGCTTAGTTGTTTGAACTCGGTGGAAAGCTGTTCCCGGTTGGAGCTGGAGACGGAGCCGAAGTTGGAGGCTTGCACGGCAAGATCGCGCATGGTTTGCAGCGTATCGGTCAGCGAGGCCATTGCGCCGTCGGCGGTTTGCACCATGGATATGCCGTCATTGGCGTTTCGTACTGCTACCGTCATGCCGTTTATTTGAGACGTCATGCCGTCGCTAATAGCCAAACCTGAAGGATCGTCGGCGGCCGAATTAATCCGTAAACCGGAAGATAATTGCTGCATTGCAGTCTGCAACGAATTTTGGGTTTGATTCAAATAACGTTGAGCATTCATTGAAGCTACATTGGTTGCGATATACATTGCCATGGTTTTATCCTCCAAACCCCTTCATCAATTAAAGATGAAAGCGTTATTTTGTTAAAGGTCAAAAGAAAAAGTAATTGCTTGTTGACTGATTTATCGGCTTTCGCAAAAATAACTTTAGCCCTGTATTTAAAAAAAATGGCTGTATTCACCCTGCGCTTTTAAAAAATCCGCTTCACGGCCTATATCCAACCAGTAATCGTTGATAGGAAACATAGACACCAACTCGCCTTGCGCCAATTGCTGATTGAGCAATGCCGGCATATCCAATCTTTTTTGGCCGGAGATGATTTTTATCAGACTGTGATCCAGTACATAAATACCGGCATTGGCCAGACAGTTTTGTAAAGGCTTCTCTTCAATTTCCACGACGCGTTGCTGCTCTTGAGTAACGACGCCATAGGGAATTTGATACTCATATTGCCGCACGCACAATGTCGCGATGGCTTGCTGCTCGTTGTGATAAGCCAGTAAGCGCGAAAAATCGATCTGCGTCAGAATATCGCCGTTCATTACGATCAGGGGTACATCCGGCAAACCGGCCGGCAACAAACCGATGGCGCCCGCCGTGCCCATGGGTTCGATTTCATCAATATATTCGATGCTGACGCCCCAGCGTCCGCCATTACCAAAATATTCTTTAATTTGCTGGGCGCGATAATGGACGGCAATATAGAACTGCTTAAATCCTGATTTAAGAAAGTTTTCAATAATGGTTTCCAGTATGGGTTTGCCGCCGATTTCCAATAGCGGTTTGGGACAATCGTTGGTAAACGGCCGCAAACGTACGCCAAATCCGCCGGCCAGCAGTATGACCGGATTCGGAAACGCCGGTTGCTTATACAATGCCTGTAGCGACTCCAGCCGCGCTACCCGTCCATCGGCGTCCACTACCGGTAATTGAAACAGATGGTGGCCTTCCATCATGGCGATCAACTGGGTTTTACTATCCTGTAAGGAAGCGAGTTTTGGACGTTTATTCATAACTTCGCCTACGGGATGATCCAGGGATAAACCTCTGATCAACGCGCGGCGGATATCGCCATCCGTTACGACGCCTATCAATTTTTCTTCGTCATCAACCACCAAGGCAATTTGCAATGCGGCGTGGTCTATAACTTCGATAGTGGTGCGCAACGTAGTTTGCGCCGGAATTAATACTTGTCGCCAATGTTGTTTCATTTCGCCGGTCTTTTACAAATCCTGTTGCTGTCCGCGCGCCGGAAAAACAATTTGCCGGCAGCCGACAGCTTTGGTCACCACACCGCCGGCGCCTATAACGCTACCAGATCCAATTTCCATGCCTTGAATAATAGTAGCGCCGGCCCCGACATGCACTTTATCGCCAACACAAACATTGCCGCATAGCAATGCGCCGGGCGCAATGTGAGTATGTTTGCCGATCCGGCAATCATGCTCAACAATAGCGCCACTGTTGACAATAGTGTTCTCAGCAATTTCCGTGCCTGTCTGAATAATGACGCCGGCCATGATTTGTACGCCGTCAGCCAGGCGCGCGCCGTCGGCAATGATTGCATGGCTGTCGATTACCGTTTTAAACGAATAGCCGCGGGCGGAAAAGTCTTCATAAATCGTTGAACGTAAACCAGAATCTCCAGGTAACGAGCCTATACCGTTAATCAATTGCACCTTTTCGCTTGAGTAACCGAGCACCGCTTGATCGTCGCCCAAAATCCTGACGCCCAGGTATACGCTCGATGTATGGCTTTGCGGGTAGGCGATGCCGATGATTAACTTTCCTTGACGTTTCAGGATGCTTAAAATGACCCTGGCGTGTCCGCCGCCGCCAAGAATGATGACCGGCCTCATTCAATAATCTCATCCATTTCATAGGCGCGGGGGCTGATTTGCCCGAGTAAACGCCAATATTCCATCGGACTGAGACCGGTGCCCGGGCGCTTACTCGCCAAATTATTGACGCTAAAACGTTCGCCGGGGATAATATTTTCCGCGGCCACCAGACTTTTACGGGCAACGTCGCGATTTTTCAATTCCACCGATTGCGGCGCCTTCGAATAAGCGCCAAGCGATTGTTCGACGGCGCGGATCGCGGATACCATTTCCTTTAATTCGTGGGGCTCCAGCGAAACTTTATGATCGGGGCCTGCCTGGCTTTTATCCAGCGTAAAATGTTTTTCAATCAGGGTTGCCCCACGCGCCGCCGCCGCAATTGGCACTACCAGCCCTTCGGTATGATCGGAATAACCGACCGCTAGACCGAAAACCTGTTGTAATACATCCATGGCTCTTAAATTGACATGCGCCAGCGGCGTCGGATATTCACTGGTGCAATGCAGCAAAGTAACTTTGTTTTTTAACAGTGTCTGTCCGGCTTCGGAATTGAATGCGCGTTGAAAAGCCAGCTGTGACGGTTTCGATTCGTTCAGGTAGCCGAAAGCCAAAACGCCCAACGCCGCCTCAACTTCCGGCAATGTCGCCATGCCGGTAGAGATAATGATGGGCTTGCCGGTTTGGGCGTGGGACAGTAAAAAAGGGCCGTTGGTAATCTCGCCCGACGGAATTTTCAGTTGTTCGACCTCGATTTCGGAAACCAGAAAATTTAAACTTTCAAAATCGAAGGCGGTCGACAAAAATTGGATACCGCATTGCTGGCAATAATCGCGTAATTGATAATGAAATTCATATTTCAATTCCAGCCGTTGCAGCATGGCGTGTTGGCTTTCCTCGGCGCCGGTGGTTAATTTCTGATAGCCAGCTTTCGCCGCGGAACGGGTTACCAGTTTATCGGCTTTGAACGTCTGAAATTTAACGGCGTTGGCGCCGGCTGCTACCGCGGCGTCGACCAGCTGTATAGCTATTTCCAAGCTTCCGTTGTGATTTACGCCAGCTTCGGCAATAATAAAAATACTCATACACTCACCCTTAAAAAACGGAA
>JBEKBU010000153.1:0-10212 GCA_050015235.1 Methylomonas sp.
GGGTGCGAGGCCCGCACCCTAACTAACCTAACTTTCGTTCAGGCGCCAAAATGACGAAAATTTTTCTGGATATACAAACGATACCCATGCAGGACGAGACCTTGATCGCGCAAATCACGCAATCGATCAAACCGCCCGGCAATTATAGCCAGCCGGACAGCATCGCCCGCTGGTACAAGGAAAATTTGCGGAGCGAAGCCGAGCGGCGTTACCGGCAGACGGCGCTGGACGGCTTGTACGGCGAAATATGCTCCATCGCCTGGGCGCTGGACGAGGGTGAAGTCACCGTGTTTTGGCGGGACGGGCTATCCGGCGAACGCGGCTTGCTGGAAAATTTCATGGCCGAGTTGGCGGCGCTTGAGGACGGCCAAGGGCGGCGGCGTTTTATCCGCACCTGGGTAGGGCATTTTATCAGCGGCTTCGACTTGCGCTTTCTCTGGCAACGCTGCGTGATCAATCGCGTCCGGCCCAGCGTGGCGCTGCCGATCGACGCCAAACCCTGGGACGACCGGATTTTCGATACCTGTCTGGTCTGGAGCGGTACGCACGCCGGCGGCGGGCAGAGCAGCCTGGCGGCGTTGTCGCAAGCGTTCGGCCTGGAATGCAAGCCGGGTCTGGACGGCGGGCGCGTCTATCAGGACTGGTTGGCCGGGCGTTATGAAGCGATCGCCGAATATAACCGGCTGGCGGTGGCCAACACCCGCGAACTGTACCGGCGCATGAATTTTAGCGGTAAATAAATAACCATATACATCAAGCTATTAACGCGTCTTTTCCGGAGTGTCGCCGCTAAAAACGGCGGCTGCAACCATAATAACGGGGCGAATTCAACGCCGCATTCCGGAATGGACAATAATATTTTAAAAATGTAAGGCAGTCTACAAAATTACCCCAATAAGATTGCAGCTAAACTGTCATACGACATATCATACCCAGCAACGGAAAAGAATGGGTGTTTCATAAATATTTATTATTTATTAATAACTTATAAGACTAATAAAAACCAGGAAACTGAATATGCGCGTAAATGAAAAACTTTAATAACGAGGTTGAAGCACTGTATCGCCGTTCTGTTAACTCTTGTAATTTTGCCCGGAACTTGCCGGGCGCCGGAGCCGATTAAAAAATGAAAGACTATTTCGCCGAATGGCTAAAGCATCAGCCGCATAAAGCCCAGTTCTGGTTAACGGCGCTGGCCGGCTCCGTGCTGTTGGGGCTCGCCCTGATCGCCATGCTGAGCGAATGGCGTAGCGGCGAAAGAATGATGTTGTGGTTTACGACCGCCGCCGTTTCCGTACTGGCGGCGTCGGCTTTCCTGTATAAACAGGCTAGTTCCGCGCAGCGGCAAACGCCGCCGGCGTTGGCGAAATATATAGCCGGCGCGCCGCTCGGGGAAACCCGGCGGTTGGCGGTGGAAATGCGCATCGCCGACGCGCTGTTCGAGACCGGCCAAAGCATGATCATCGCCGACGCCCAACGCAAAATCATCCGCGTAAACAAAGCGTTCACGGCAATGACCGGCTATCGGGCCGAGGACGTTATCGGCCAGGATCCGGCTTTGTGCGCTAAAAAGTGTGAATTTCCTCACAAAATGTATGCGCAAATGTTGGAATCTCTAGCCCATGACGGCTATTGGCAAGGCGAAGTCTGGGATAGGCATAAAAACGGCGAGGCGTATCCGAAACAGCTGACGATCCGCGCCATTTACAACGATCACGGCGCCGTCACGCATTATCTGGGCGTCTATCAGGACTTGAGCGGCAACAAACAGACGGCCGATGAAATCGAACGCCTGGCGTTTTACGATCCGTTAACCGGCTTGCCTAACCGCCGCCTATTGCAGGAAAGGCTGAAGCAGGCGCTGGCCGGCAGCCAGCGCAGCCGCGGCAAAGGCGGTTTGTTGTTTATCGATCTGGACAATTTTAAAATTTTAAACGACACCCTCGGCCACGATAAAGGCGATCTGCTGCTGCAGAAAGTCGCCGAACGGCTCAGCGCCTGCGTGCGGCAAGGGGATACCGTCGCCCGCTTGGGCGGCGACGAATTCGTGGTGGTGCTGGAAAATCTCAGCGAACATGCGCTGGAAGCCGCCAAACACGCCGAATTGATCTGCGCGAAAATCCAGACCAGCCTCTGCCAGCCTTATCTGCTCGACAATTACGACTACCGCAGCACCCCGAGCATAGGCGCGACGCTGTTCAGCGGCCACGAGCAAACCATGGACGAACTGCTGAAACAGGCCGATATCGCCATGTATCAAGCCAAGAATCTCGGCCGCAACGCGCTGTGTTTTTTCGATCCGCAAATGCAGGCCGCCATTACCGCCCGCGTCGAGCTGGAGGCGGATCTGCGCCAGGCCGTGCGGGAGCGGCAATTCGTGCTGTATTATCAGCCGCAAGTCGGCGAAGCCAATCGGGTGGTAGGCGCGGAGGTGCTGGTGCGCTGGCGGCATCCGCACCGCGGCCTGATCCGGCCCAAGGAATTTATCCCGTTGCTGGAGGAAACCGGGCTGATACACGGCTGGGGCCTATGGGTGCTGGAAAGCGCCTGCCGGCAGATCAAAGCCTGGGAGAATTCGCCCGCCGCCGCCCATCTGCAACTGGCCGTCAACGTCAGCGCCCGGCAGTTCCGGCAAGCCGATTTTGTCGGCAACGTGCGCGGGATCATTGCCCGGAGCGGCATTAATCCGGCCCGCCTGAAGCTGGAGCTGACGGAAAGCATGGTGGCGGATAATATCGAAGACATGGTCCAAAAAATGCGCGCCTTGCGCGCTTTGGGCGTGCGCTTTTCCCTGGACGATTTCGGGGCCGGTTATTCCTCGTTAGCCAGCCTGAAAAAACTGCCGCTGGATCAGTTGAAAATCGATCAAAGCTTCGTCCGCGACATCCTGAGCGACCCGGACGACGCCATGATCGTGCGCACCATCATCGCCATGGCCAATCATCTGGGTATGGAAGTGATCGCCGAAGGCGTGGAAACCGAAGCGCAACGCAGATTTCTGGAACAGAACAATTGCCGGGTTTGCCAAGGTTATTTATACAGCGAACCGGCGCCGATAGAGTCGCTGGAAGCGTTTCTGGACATTAGCAATCGCCGCGGCGCGGCCGCATGATGGAGCCGGTCGTCAATGATAATGCAAACCGTGCTTGCGCAGCCGGTAAATCAGCGCATAGCGGGATATGCCCAGCAGCCGGGCGGCTTGGCTTAAATTGCCGTGGGTACGGTTCAGCGCCTGGTTGATCAGATTGGCCTCCATATTGTCCAGCACTATGCCGGCGCTAGGCAGCGCAAACCGGGATGTTCGCGGCGCCGGCAGCGGGCGAACGTTGAATTCCAAAGGCAAATTGTCCGGTTCGATTATTTTGCCGGCTAACAGGATGCTCAGGCGTTCGCATAAATTACGCAGTTCGCGGACATTGCCCGGCCACGCGTAATGGTACAAATATTTTAAAGCGGCCGCGCTGAAAACGCACGGCTTCAGGTTATGCTGTTGGGCGTAAACCGTTAAAAAGTGCCGGGCCAGCGGCTCGATATCTTCCGGACGCTCTTTTAAAGACGGCAAATGCAAGGGCACCACGCTCAGCCGGAAAAATAAATCCCGCCGGAATTTGCCCAGTTCCGCTTGCCGGTTCAAATCGGTGTTGGATGCGGCAATCAGGCGCACGTTGGCGCGATAGGGTTTGGTTTCGCCGACGGCCTGGCATTCGCCGCTCTCCAGAAACCGCAGCAATTTCGGCTGGGTGGACAGCGGCAGCGAATTGATCTCGTCCAGAAACAGCGTGCCGCCGTCGGCGGTCCGGAACAAGCCGATTTTATCGCTGTCGGCGCCGGTATAAGCGCCTTTTTTGTGGCCGAACAGTTCGGATTCGGCGATGTCTTCCGGGATAGCCGCGCAATTGATCACGACGAACGGTTTTTGGGCGCGGCGGCTGTGTTTTTGTATGGCGTTCGCCAGAATTTCCTTGCCCGTGCCGGTTTCGCCTTGCAGCAATATCGTCACGTCGGCGCCTGCCGCCAGCCGGGCGCTACGGATCAATTCCTGCAGAGCGGGCGATGCGCCGATAATCGATTTGAAATGATCCATAAAAAACTGACTTTAAGCGTTAAGCTTGGTTATTAAACGGGCGGCGATCTGCCAAACCGGCTGCATAGATCAAAATAATTCTATCCGGTTTCCTTTAAAGTAGCAATTGAACCAAGGCGCGAGTTTTGGCTGGACGGGGTATGTCAGCCCGCCCGGCGGACGGTCAAACTAAGCCGTAACAAAAAAAGGCCGCTATTGCGGCCTTGATAGAGAAGATAATTTCAAATTATAAGAAAAATGGCGATGACTCGCCCGTTGGTTCAGCCGGCCTCCCCGCGCGGCTAAACGCCTAAATTTTAATGCGGCGTAGCGATAAATACATAGTTCGGCGAGCCGGGTTCGGCCGTGTTGACAGCCGTCGAGTTGCCGACGATTACCCCATTGTTGTTGATGCCGGTGACATATGTTCCGCCGCCGCTGGCTTTAGGGTCGGTAATTTGTTTGTTAACCCAAAACTGTCCGGCTACGTTATAAGCATAGCCGTAAGTGGCGTTGGTGGTCGTGGTGGTGCCTACCGCAACGCCGCTATTGTTTATACCGGTAACGTTCGAGTTGACTACGGTGGCGTTGGGGGTGGTTCTGTTGAATTTAATATATTGCTGGGTTAGCGTGTTGTAGCCGAAATCGCCAAACGAGCCGTCGTTATCGGTATAAGCGCCGCCCACCCATACGCCATTGGAGCTAACGGCGGTAATTTGCACCGACACCGACCCTTGCGTGGCGCCGCAAGCTGAAGTCAGAAACGGCAATTCCGCTTTCTGATAGGTTTGATTGGCGACGTTATATGTGAACAAAAAGGTGTAACCTTCGCCGGGCAGCGGGTTGGCGGACCCGTATACAGTGCCGTTATTGGTAATGCCGGCATAGGTTGGGTAGGCGTCCGCTAAAGCCGCAACCCCGGCGGTCGGCGCGGAAGAGGTGTAATTGCTCGAAGTGGAATAAAACTCAGCGGTATTGTCGTTGCCGATAATAGCGCCGCTATCGTTCAAACCGTTTAACGTTAAGGTGCCATCATAGGAGACAACCGTATTATTGACGAAAATGAAATTATTATAACCGTCGTTAATCGTGCCGGCCACCGTGTTGGAGTCGTTGATTTCGGTAAGGTTAACCACGCTGACGTTGAATCCGGTAGGGTCGGTGTAGGGTACGTTCACGTTGTAGTTGTATGTATAAGTCGTGCCGGCGGCGTCGCCGTCCGCGTCCGCCATGGCCGGAGCAACGATCCAGTTGGCGCTGGCCGCGGCTAAGGCCAAATAACTTAACTTGAGTTTTAATGCTTTTTTATTCATAAATCCGAACTCCTGACTATTGATAATTAAAAATTAGACCTGGTCAACCGCCGAAGGCGCGGCTTTAATCAACAATCGAATTAAAGCAAGCGTAATACCGGCTTGGCGTTACATCCTCGACGGCCCAGGTCAATAGTTAAGTGCATAAAACATACCATGCTTAGTAATTCATAAGTTGTATAAGGAATCGAGCTCGCAACGATTTGAAATATAAACAACTTTTTTTTCGAAACCGCAAACGCTCGGCGCGGAGCCGCCAATAGACTTAAATTCGGAGCAAGCAAGATAAAAAAAACCGTGTTATATCCCGCATGTATTTTAAAAACCAAGTTAAATGACTCAATTCTTTCCGGAATATCAACAATCCTCGGCAATGAACGGCGAGCAAACGCCGTTCGGTTAATCGACAAGCCGTCCCCTCTCCCTCCGGGATAGAGTGCTAGTACATTGATTTTAATGCATTTTTGTGGCTTATTTTAAATCTGTTGGGGGTTTGAAGTTTGTGTGCATAGATTAGCCCTCCGGGAGAGGGTTAGGGTCAATGCCGTTTAGTTAAGCGACAAGCCGTCCCCTCTCCCTCCGGGAGAGGGCTAGGGTGAGGGGATCTAAAACAGCAAAATGCCTGGAGATGATTAGTTTGACCCCCTCACCCCAACCCTCACCCGGAGGGAGAGGGAGCAGTCCCTAGCTTAACTAAACGGCATTGGGGCTAGGGTGAGGGGATCAAATCGCCTATTCGTTTGTCGGCCCAGGCTAAATACTTTATCATTGGCCGAAGCAGGCTCGCCGCCGCCGCGAAACAGGCCTGCCGGGAGTAACATTGGCAAGATTAGCGCATGAATCCGAACAAACTTAAACTTTACCGCTATCCGTTCAAGGCGATGGGCACGCTGTGCGAGCTGCAACTGTACAGCGAGCATCCCGGCAAAACCAACCGCTTCAGCAAGCGCGTAATCGCCGACGTGCACAGGCTGGAGGCTAAATACTCCCGCTACCGGCCGGACAGCCTGCTGAGCGGGATCAACCGCACGGCGCTCGAGGGCGGCGCCGTCGAGGTCGACGACGAAACGGCGGTGCTGCTGGATTACGCCGACACCTGTTACCGGCAAAGCGACGGCTTGTTCGACATTACGTCCGGCGTGTTGCGCCGCGCCTGGCGCTTCGACAGCGGCCGGCTGCCGGACGCCGGGGAAATCCGGCGGCTGCTGGACATCGTCGGCTGGCGCAAGCTTAACTGGCGTTCGCCGCTGCTGGAGTTCGGCCAGGCCGGCATGGAGCTGGATTTCGGCGGCGTCGTCAAGGAATACGCCGTGGACAGGGCCGCCGCGCTGTGCCGGGAGGCCGGCTTCCGCCACGGTTTGGTGAATCTGGGCGGCGACATCAGGCTGGTCGGGCCGCGCCCCGGCGATTTGCCCTGGGGCGTGGGCGTGGCGCATCCCCGCCGCAAGGGCGCGGTGTGGCTGAACATCGACATGCGCGCCGGGGCGATGGCGTGCAGCGGCGATTACGAGCGCTGCATCGTCATCGACGGCGTCCGCTACGCCCACGTTTTAAATCCGAAGACCGGCTGGCCGGCGCGCTATCTGGCCGCCGTCACCGTGCTCGGCGATTTCTGCGTGGTGGCCGGCAGCGCCACGACGATAGCCATGCTCAAGGAGGAAGAAGGCCCGGCCTGGCTGGACGAACTGGGCTTGCCGCACGCCTGGATGGACGTAAACGGCCGGGAAGGCGGCAGTATCTAAAATTCCATGCTTCGCGCCGGTCTACCCCCTCTCCATCCAGGCTAATCTATGCACACATCTGTATGGTCTGTCTAAACTTAGAAGGAGTAACAAAGAATTATTAATAACGATGACTTAACCCCCTCTCCCTCCGGGAGAGGGCTGGGGTGAGGGGATGAAAATAAAGCTTATTGCAATCCAAAAGGGTGTTTTAAGCTAAGGAAAATGCTTTTGGATCCCCTCACCCTAACCCTCTCCCGGAGGGAGAGGGGACGGCTTGTCGCTTAACTAAACGGCATTGGGGCTGGGGTGAGGGGATTAAAATCAACTCAAGCAGACGCCCTACTGAATCTTAAAATTCGCCGAATAGTGAGTTACAAAATCTACAGTGTCAACACATGCATGGCGGCGTTGAAAACCGCTCCAGTTTCGTTATGCACGCCAACCAGCTCGATCAGCGTATCCCCGCCGCCGTAAGCCGTACCGGCCGCATTCGCCTGCTCCACTAGATAAGTGTTGCCGCCGAACTCGAACCAACCTATCTGATGCTGGGCCAAATCGCCCGCGCCCGCCGCGCTGCTCAAGGCGCCGGACACCCAGCCGGCAAGCTGGGTCGGGTCGCCGCCCGCCGCGCTCACCATCGCCGAGCTGATTTGCCTGGCGTTAAAGCCGGCCGCGTCGGCTATTTCCAGATTGTAACCCGGAGCCGCGTTGCCGATCACGGTCAAACTGCTCAAGCCGCTGTTGGGCTCCACGTAGCTGTAATGGTCGGTCATGTAAGCGCCGTTCGCCGCCTGCCCGAATTTCTCCAGCGTGCCGGTCAACGAGTTCACCGCGTACACATTTCCGGCGCTGTCGACGGCAAGGCCGGCCGGATTGTTCAGCCCCGCGCTCAGCGTCGCCAGCAGCGCGCCGCCGTTGGAAAACTCCGACACGGTCGAGCCGGCGAAATTCTGATCCGCCACATACACGTTGCCGTTGCCGTCAACGGCGAGGGCGGCGGGATCCGTGAAATTATTCGCGTCCGTGTACAGCAGGGCGCCGGCGGCGGAAAATTCCTCCACGCCGCCGCCGCCGCCGACATACACGTCGCCTTGGCCGTCCACGGCCACGCTCAACGGATTTGATACGACGCCGGAAAAGGTCTGCAGCAGCGCGCCCGCGGCCGAATACTCGGTGACGCTATTGTTGGAGACGTTGGCCGCGTACACGTCGCCGCCGCCGTCCACGGCCAGGCTCGCCGGGTTATCGATACCGTTGGTGATCACCTGCTGCAGCACGCCGGACGCGGAAAACTCCGCTATGTAGCCGCCCGCGCTGATGGGGCCGCCGTTGACGTTGCCGCCGAGGCAGGCTGCAAACACGTCACCCTGGCCGTCCACGATCACGCTTTGCACGTCGGTCAGGCCGGTAAAGGTGCGCAGCAAAGCCCCGCCGGCGGAATATTCCGCCACCGTGCCGTCGCCGTAATTGTCCACGTTATAGTTCGCCACGTAAACGTTGCCGGCCGCGTCCACCGCCAGGCTGCTGGGCAGCGACACGCCGGCGCCGACGTCGAACAGCATGCGCCCGGACGCGGAGTAAGCGGTCAGCGAGCCGGAATCCAGCGCGCCCAGCGCGCCGTTGTTGGCGGCGAAAATCTCGCCGCCGCCGTTCACCGCCACCGCCACCGGATTGTCCAGGCCGTTGCTCAAGGTCAGGCTGGGGTGGGCGGCGGCGGTAACGGTGACGCCGGTAAAATTCAGGCTGAAATTAGCCGTTCCGCTCGGCCCCGCGGCCGGAGTAAACGCTAAATTTTGCAGCTCCGCCTGCAAGTTGGCCGGCGCCGCCGCCGCCAGGCTGTAGGAGATGCGCCCGCCCGCCACTGTGCCGGCGGAAAGTCCGCCGCCGCTCAGCGTCCCGGCGCCGCTGGCGAAGCTGATCGTGACGCTGTCGCTCTGCACCGGATTGGCGTCGCTCAGGCTGATGTTCGCAAACGGATCGGAGACGCCGGCGCCGCTAACCGGCGTCAGCCCGCTAACGGTGATGCTGTTGTCGCCGCTCGCCAGCAGCGGCGCGCCGCTGCCGGCCTGGGAGCCGGCCCCGTCCCAGTTCGCGGCGGTGGACAAGGTATAGCTCCCGGCGCTGTCGCCGGCCCCGTAAAGGCCGAACAGCGCATTCGCGCCCGCCTTGTCCGCGCCGCCCAGCGTCACGCTAAAACCGTTGGCGGAGAAATTGCCGACGCTGTCGCCGGCCCCGGTCAAGGCGTAACCGTCTGTCCCGGCGAACAGGCTGATATCGGCCAGGGCCACGCCCGGCGCCAGATTGTCGCCGGCCACCGTCAACACGCCGCTGGCGGCGTCGTAGCCGGCCGATGTAACCGCCGGCGCGCCGGGAACATGCACGGTGACATTCGCCGCCAGCGGCGCCAGCGCGGTATTGTCCAGCGCCGACGAAGCCGCGCTCAGCGTCACGGTTATATTCTCGTTGTACGAAGCAGCCGAGCCGGACAAGGCGATGTCGGGCGTATAAACCAGTTGCCGCAAAGCGGCCTGCATGGCCGCCGCCGAAGGCGCGGACAGGGTATAGTCGCCGGCCGTCCCGGTTAGCCCGGCGCCGCTCAGGGTCCCGTCGCCGGCGGAGTAGGCAATGGCGGCGGTCAGCGCCTCGCTGGCGCTGTCGCGGATTTGTACGCCGGCCAGGGGCTTGGCGGCGGCGAAATCGTTCACCGTCGGCGCCGATGCGCCGGACGCGCTAATGGTATCGTGGCTGGCGGAAACCGATGCGCCGGCGGCGGGCGTATAAGCCCCGTCCCAGCCGGTCCCCGCGTTCAACACATAAGCGCCGCCGTTGTCGCCGTTGGCGGCGGCGAATAGCGCGTTCGCCGCGCTTAGTCCGCCGGCCCCCAATTGCACGCTGAAGCCGGTTGCGCTCACGGCCGTCAGCTTGTCGCTAGCCGGGTTGAGCGTATAAACGCCGGCGCCGTTCCCCAGCGTCAAATCGCCCAGCGCAATGCCGGCGGTCAGCCCGGCGCCGGTCACCTGCAATAACCCGGTAACCGCGTTGTAAGCGGCGGCGTTCAGGGCCGCCGCCGGCAGGCTGCCGTTGACGGTGATTTTGGTGGCCGCGTTGCTGA
>JBEKBU010000154.1:0-10184 GCA_050015235.1 Methylomonas sp.
TAGAAGTTGACGTCATCGATTTTAAAGGCGGCGCGGCGGAAGTGGCGCAAAAAGTCAAGCAGGCCGGTCAGTTACTTAGCCACGGCAAGCTGCAAGCCGGCCGCATGGTCGTGGACGAGTTGGCCAGTGAAATGGATATCACCACCGTTAATATTCCGCTGGGAACTTATCCGGCCGCTATCAAGAATGCGGCCGCGCGGATTAACGCCGGCAAAGCCGGGGAAGCGGAGCAAATTTTGGATGATGCGCTGAATAGCCTGGTCGAACAAACCGAAATCATCCCTTTACCGCTGCTGCGTGCGGAAGCGTTGGTTTTAAAAGCGTCCGAACTGGAGCAAAAATCCGATTTATCCAAGGAAAAAAATCGGGATGAAATCCTTGGCTTAGTGGCGGCGGCCAAGGAAAAACTGAAAATAGCTCAATTGCTGGGTTATGGCGACAAAGCCGATTATCAGCCGTTTTATAAAGTCATCGACGACATTAAAGGCGCCATACATACCGAAAAATCGGCAGCCGTTTGGGCAAAAGTCAAGCAAGCGCTGGAGGATTTAAAAAATAAAATAATGCCGGCTAAAAAATAACCGTCCAGGGTTCGGATCAGTCTTTAATCTATGTTCGCTAACGAACAGACTGAATTCAGGATTCCGTGTAGGATGCAAAACGAATGCGAGGGTTTAGCAATTTGCTCCGCATATTAAATCGATAGTCAGAAACCCGAGTGAATAAAGACCGCGCCAAGACCAACTCTAAGGTTGAGCCAATGGAGCCAACGGCAAATTCAATGAAAGGCGATGATAAGTGCGAATCGAGCGTTCCATGTTAGCAGTGGTGTTAATCCGCATCGCATATGAATTAATTTTGTCTAATTGCAATAAGGGGTATCCAATGACAACCAAGAAAATCGTTCCGTTCGTGTTCATACTAGCCCTATTGGCTATTAATGCGTGCAGCTCCAGCAGTGGCGGCGGTTCAACCAGACCGACCGAAGTTAATGTCGTCGTTCCGCCAAATAGCACGGTTGTAGTTCCGTCGGAAAGCAAACAAGTCTCACCTTCGGAAAGCAAACAAGTCTCACCGTAACGCTTGGCACTGTTCTCCGGCGACATCGATAACGCGGGTCATTACTTGATTCGAGAAAACGACGTTGTCGCCGGATATCGGCAGCCCGGCATTATGTAGCGCATCGGCAACCCAGGTATTGCAGGTATGGAGCAGGTTGTATTCGCTCCGCGCCGAGTAAAACAGACCGGTGGGCTCGGTGCTGCGCGCTACTATTTGCGGTTTATTGGAACCGTCCTTGACTAACTCTTTCCAGATATACGCTGACAGAGATTGGCCGCCATTCGGCGGTAAGCGGAGCGTAACGGTATTTTCGGGAGGATAAGCCGTTGTCGGACTAACGCTGAGTCCCACGACCTGAATCACCGCGGCGCCGGGAAATGGGCCAAGCACGTATTCGCTCAGCGTTGCGGCTGGCGCAATAAAGAACGTCTTTTTGCCATAACTAAACATGATCACGCGCGCGTTGGGGAAAACTTCCCGGAAGTACGCCATATTATCGTCCAGCTCCTCAACGGGAATACCGATTTCGGCATGCCAGCCTTGGCCGACAATATACGCCACGTCGCCCGTGAGAGGGGGTTGGCAGGAAATTCGCTCCGCGGAGCCGCATGCTGAAACGGCAAGAGTAACAAACAAAAGATAAAGGCGCTTCATTATCATGCATGCAACGCGGCGCGTTGGTTAGTGCAGCTAGGTTGATACGTTGGCGACCGCTGTTATATTAACCGCAACGTAAACAACGCTTCCGTTCTTTATCAGACATTGCCGCGGCATGCTTTTTCAGCCGGATTTAGGTTGTTTATACTGGATAGAGCGATGCGCAGCAGGGCTTGGTTATCCGTTGTTTCCCCGCGCAGGCATTCGAGATGGGCATGAAACCTGGATTCGTCGGCGCGCTTCAATGTCAGTTCGACTTCCTGCTTTTCACCCTTGGCGGAGGCCAGCATTTTCATAAACAAGATTCGCCAACGGTCCTGGTCGCCGGCGTCTATCCGTTTCGAGAATAGGGAATCGATCAGACGCGTCCGGTCAAGGCCGAACAAGGCGGTGCCGGTTAAATTCATTTCGCCTATCAACCCTTTAGCGTTGACCGTAAAATAGCCGACCGGGGCGGACTCATAAAGCGCATGGTAATTATCGCGCATTTCCTGCATCGAGGCGTAAGCCAGCCGCAGTTCTTCGTTCTGGAGCTCTAATTCGACTTTATGCACCAGGAGTTCGTGCAATAATTTCTCGGGCGTCTGCTCCGCCATGTGTTCAGGATAAAATCGGGCCACCAGGGCGTCGGCTTCCGCTCTTAAAGACTTGCGCCGTTCGATTGAATCCCATTTTTTGTTCATGCCGTATTTTCCTTAGAAACGAATTCTAATAGCCATTTTACATCTTATGCGCACTAAAGTTTGGTTTTATCAAGCAACCGTTTTACTTTTCAAGAGAACGGTTTTTAAGTATAATAGAAAAAATAGAATTTAATTGGATGTTAGCAGCTAATAGGCGGGAATTAACTAAAGATATTTTCCGCCCGCTCTTGATTTTATAAATCAAATCTTTTGACTCCGCTCTTGATGCTCTTGATGCTCTTGATGCTCTTGATGCTCTTGATGCTCTTGATAATCTTGATGAGGAAGTTTCCTATGAGTGAGCTTGAGAACCCTAGACAAAACCGCCTCCTCAATGCTCTGCCATTAGAGGAATATGAGCGTCTTTTGCCTAATCTGGAGCGCATAGAGTTGCCGTTGAGCCAGGTTATTTACGAGTCCGGGGGAGCATTGCGTTACGCCTATTTCCCAACCACTTGCATCGTATCGCTGCTTTATGTCCTGGAGAATGGCGCTTCGGCCGAGATTGCGGTGGTCGGTAACGATGGCATGATCGGCGTCGCGTTGTTCATGGGCGGCGGCAGCATGCCTAATCGGGCGGTGGTGCAAAGCGCGGGCAGCGCCTACCGGTTAAAAGTGCAACAAGTCATGCTGGAATTCAACCGCTATGGCGAGATGCTGCACCTGCTGTTACGTTACACGCAGGCGCTGATTACCCAGATGGCGCAGACGGCGGTTTGCAATCGCCATCATACGGTGGATCAGCAACTTTGCCGTTGGCTGCTGTTAAGCCTGGACCGATTGCCTACCAATCAATTAAAAATGACCCAGGAGTTGATCGCAAACATGCTGGGCGTGCGCCGCGAAGGCGTCACCGAGGCGGCCGGAAAATTGCAGGAGGCCGGATTGATCGAATATAGCCGCGGACTCATCACGATCAGTGACCGGGCAGGATTGGAACAGCGTGTCTGCGAGTGCTATCAAGTGGTCAAAATCGAATCGGATCGTTTACTGAACCACCTCTACATCGCTCAAGCCTCCGCCGCTTGAATGGGTTTAACTTAAGTATTCCATATAGGCTTGGAAAATTAACCCGTGTTTGCTGTTTGGCTAAAAATTATTCAAAGTCTATGCTCTGTCGGGAGTGGCGGGAAGTAATTGCTCGCATCGGCTGCAAATGTAATACCCGGTTGGGCTGCCGTAGGCATATTCCGTAATTAATGACGGATGCCGGCAATCTTTATTTCTTTGGGTTTTATGCAAAGCTGGGGTTTTTTCCGTAGGCGTCACTTTTTTCTCTCCTGTATCGCGTTCGTTCAAATACGGCTGATGGGCAAGTAGTATGGCCGTAATTTCAGCCGGCGTCGGTACGTTGGCGCACCTTTAACGTCATCGGGCGGCTGTGTTGGATAGCGTACAGATCAATTTCCCAATATGCGTTATATTGAAATAATGCATGAACGGATAACAATTACCGGGCCGTTAGAGATAAACCTGCAAACGGTATCAATGTTTCCCTTCGAATATTAGCCGGTTTTGAAAATAGGACCTCCGGGCTTTTTGGCTTCGGTTTACTATCAGGAGTCCGCCACATGCGAAAGCATAGTTTGATCCCCAGCCGCCAAGGGGGCGTAATTCCTGACTTGCCTAGGCAGTCCTCTGCAACAATTGCGTTAACTCATGGTTTTTCCGAAACGTTGCGAGTCTCTGAAAGCCGTTACCGCCGACTATTTGAAACCGCTCAAGACGGCATTCTGTTGCTTAACGCGGTCACCGCGCAAATCGAAGACGTCAACCTTTTTCTGATCGATAAACTGGGTTACTCGCATCAGGAGTTCCTGGGAAAAAAACTATGGGAAGTCGGCGCGTTCGCCGACATTGCGCATTGCAAGGAAATGTTCGCGGCCATTCAGCGCAACGGTTATGTACGCTACGACGATTTGCCGCTAAAAACCAAAGCCGGCGCGCGTATCCAGGTAGAATTCGTCTCCAACAGTTACGACTGCGACGGCATAAAAGTCATACAATGCAATATCCGGGATATTACCGAGCGAAATGCGCTGGGCGCCAAAATCCAACGGCGGACGCAACTTTACGCTGCTTTGAGTCAATTTAACAAGGCTATCGTTTACTGCAATAATAAGGAAGCGTTGTTTCCGCAAATCTGCCGCATCGCGGTCGATTACGGTGGGATGAATAGGGCGTTTATCGGCCTGCTGGAAGCAAATACAGAAATGCTGAACTTGGCCGCCAGCTATGGCGATGCGGCGAGTAAACCGTGCGACATGGAAATCTCGCTGTCTGCCGGCAGTCTATGCGGTAGCGGCTCAATGGGCATATCCATTCGTGAAAAACGGCCGGTATGGCGTCAGGATTTTACGTATGATCCGCTCGTCTTTCCGTCGCGGGAAAACGGCGCTCGGGCCGGATGGGCCGCTTCCGCCTCACTGCCGCTGTTTCAGGATAAGGCCGTGATCGGCGTTTTGGTTTTGTATTCCATGGATATCAACGCCTTCGACAAGGACGCCCGCAACCTGTTGATTGAAATGTCCCGTGATATCAGCTTCGCATTGGATAACCAGGTTCGCGAAGATCAGCGTCAACGTGCGGCGGATGAAATAGAGCATCTGGCCTTCTATGATCCGTTGACAGCGCTCCCGAATCGCCGCCTACTGCATAACCGTTTGCAACAGCGGCTGGCTAACGCCTCTTTGTCTAGCCGGTATGGCGCAATTCTGATGCTGGATCTGGATAACTTCAAAAATCTTAACGACACCATGGGCCATAATTTCGGCGACCTATTATTGGTCGACGCCGCCTGCCGCTTGCTGGCGTGCGTGGAGGCCGGCGATACGGTAGCGCGTCTGGGCGGCGATGAGTTCATTGTTATCCTGGCGGAACTCCATACGGAATCGGCGCAAGCCGCTTTGAAGGCGGAAGCCGTCGCCGACAAGATTTTAGCCGCTCTCAGCCAGGCTTATTTACTGAAAGGCTACCAATACCAAGGCTCCGCCAGTATCGGCGTCAGCCTGTTTATCGGCCGGGAGGCGACGGAGGCCGAACTGCTTAAACGTACCGATACGGCCATGTACCAGGCTAAAAGCGCCGGTGGAAACGCCTGGCGGTTCTATGACCCCGCCATGCAGGCGGCCCTGGAGGATCGCACGGAATTGATGCGCGATCTGCATTGCGCACTGACGGAAAATCAGTTAAGCCTTTATTATCAGCTACAAGTTGACCAAAACGGACGGATATTCGGCGCCGAGGCCTTGCTGCGCTGGCGTCATCCGCAACGCGGCCTGGTCTCGCCCCGGCAGTTTATCCCCTTGGCCGAGGAAATGAGACTCATCGCGCCGATCGGACATTGGGTGCTGGAAACAGCCTGCGCCCAGATTAAAGCTTGGGAAGCCGCGCCATTGTTGCGCGATATCAAGCTGTCCGTGAATGTGAGTAACCGCCAGTTTTACCAGCATGATTTCGCCGAACAAGTAATCGCCATGCTTGAAAAAATCGGTATCGACCCCGGCAAGCTAAAACTGGAGCTCACGGAAAGCGTGGCGATGGACGGCATTGACGGCGTCATCGTCAAGATGCAGGCCCTTAAACGCTATGGCGTAAGTTTCTCCCTGGACGACTTCGGCGCCGGCTATTCGTCGCTCGCCTACCTCACGCGGTTGCCGCTGGACCAGTTGAAAATAGACCAGTCCTTCGTCCGCAACATCGGTTTGAAACAGAGCGATGCGGTGATTGTACAAACCATTATCGGCATGGCCCATAACCTGGGAATGGAGGTTATCGCCGAGGGTGTGGAAACCGAAGCCCAGCATGCGTTTCTGAAACAGTATGGCTGTATGCGATATCAAGGCTATCTGTTTGGCAAACCGGCGCCGATTGCCGAGTTTGAATCCTTGGTAAAGAAAGATCATGATCCTCGCCGGGCCGGCAAACTGGCGCATGCCGTAATTTAGACTATGTACCTTAGCGTACAGATAGGATCGGGTTCGGATCGTATTATTTAACAATTTAGTCGTTAGCCGCTCTATAGAGGTATGTAATGAATATTATCGAGACTGAAGAAATAAGCGCTGAAAAAATGCAGCTATTAAAAAAGCTGACGATCGCCGTTTATGCTTGCCAGGTATTTGCCGTCATGATGATAGGCGTACCGTTGCTGATAGGGGTGGCGATTAATTTTTACAAACGGCGGGAAGTTCAGGGTACTTGGCTGGAGTCGCATTTCGAATGGCAAATTAAAACGGCGTGGCTGTCCTTGGCCGGTTTTGCGTTGGCGGGGCTGACTTTTGAAGCAGGCGTCGGATTTTATATTCTGCTGGTTACAGTCGTTTGGCTGATCTACAGGATAACCATAGGCTGGTATTCCTTGAATGACGGCAAACCTGTTAATGATCGGAAGGTTTGATTTCCGGCGGGCGCCAGTTAAACATATGGGAAACCGTCTAAAAAAGCCGCTTTCCTATGTCTTGGAAAACGGTTTATAAGTAGAACGGCTAATTACTTTTTGCAGTGCAAAAAAACCTCAACCCGCGACTTTAGGCTGAGAGTATTTGTAATCATTTACCTTTAGCAATTATGCGCTTTTGCATAACTTTTACAGGTTTCCTCCGAATGCTCATTCGCTTGCGCGGAATGGCCGGCGGCGATTTGGGCGTGATGGGCGGCGGTTTTATTGTCGCCGCCACGGTGCTGTTTAGCAGCCTCTGTATGATGTTTGGCGGCCTGCGAATGATGTTCAGCCGCTTTGTCATGATGCTCTTGCATTTGAACTTTGCTTGCTTCTTCTTTCAATTGTGCTTGTGTCATGTTAATTCCTCTTTTATTAAATAGGTGAGCCGAAACTTCGCTCACGATTTAATAATAAGGGTTAGCCGGCGGATTAACCGTTCGTTGTCGAACATAGGCGATGATTCTCTATCTGAGGCGCATTTCGTTCTTGACCGATTTAACGCCGGTGGTTTCACGGGCAATTCGCACGGCCTTATTAATATCGGCTTGCGAACTGAGGAAACCGCTCAGCATGACGATACCCTTGTATGACTCAACCGTAATTTGACCGGATTTAAGGTCGGGTTCATCGAATAACTGGGCTTTGATCTTGGTGGTGATGACGCTGTCGTCAACGTATTCGCCGGTTCCTTCGGATTTTGCCGTCGACGCGCAACCCGCGGCGGACAATAAGCTCAACGCTAAAACAAAGGCGGGAAAAATGCTCAATAGGCGTTTCATAATTAACTCTCCAGTAGTATAAAAAAATCAAACAGATAAATCATCTTGCCCAAATAGTATCTTTGAATACGGCTGGCGTTGACTCAAAATCTTGGTTACACTTTAACTGCAAATTTGCGCGCGGTCTGTACGCTATCGTACATGAAAACCCGGTTCAATTCAGATGTTTAACGGTTTAATTAGCGCCAGTTGGCGCCAATATCCGCCCATTATTGCGGTAATTTTGCATGATGGGCGCTTAATGTGCGGTAACGAACAGAAAAGTTGTTTGTGTAACGGTTAATGTGTTTACGGTCATCTATTTTTTATTAGCCCGAAGGACGTAATTATGCCAAAAATAAAATCACTCACTATTGCCTCACTAATCGGTGTGGGCTTTATGCCGTTGGCGCAGGCCGCCGATCAACCCGATGATGATCGCTGGTATATCGCGCCTTTCGCTTCCTATGTACAAACCGGCGGCGATCGGAGATCGGATCAAGGCTGGGGCGGCGGCTTGGGCGTCGGTAAAATCCTGGACAGGCATTTTAATCTCGAAATTAAAGGCTTTTATGAGGGCTTTAACGGACAGAACGGCGTCTGGAGTTTGACCGGCGGCACCGCGGATTTACAGTATTATTTTTTCCGCGATAAATTCTCGCCTTATGCCGTGGTGGCTGCCGGCGGCATGAATAGTTGCGTCGGCAGTAGTTGCGGCGCCGGTATCATAGGCGAAGCCGGTTTGGGTTTTACTTATGAACTGAACGACAATTTTCTGCTGCGGAGCGACGTACGTTACCGTTACAACAATAATATGAATAATCACATACAGAGCGGCACAACCGAATTTAACGATATGACGGTTAATGTCGGTTTTGTGATTCCGTTCGGCGAAAAACCGCAGCGGGTTGCGAAGGCGGAGCCGCGTCCCGAGCCGATAGTCACCGCGCCGGCGCCGGCGCCGAAGCCGGATCCTTGTCACGGCAGACATTTTAAAAGCGATAAAGTCGATGCGAATGGTTGTCCGGTTATTGTTCTCAGGGGTGAGCATTTCAAATTCGACTCAGCGGTGTTGATGCCGACCGCTAAGGAAATTCTGGATAATCTTGCCAGAGAGCTTGAGGCCGATCCGCAGAAATCTGAAATTGAAGCCAGGGGCTACGCCAGCAGCGAAGGCGGTAAGGCTTACAATTTGAGATTGTCGGAACGCCGCGCCCGCTCCGTGGTTGAGTATCTGAAATCGAAAGGGGTTACCAATAAACTGATAGCAAAAGGATTCGGCATCGCCGATCCTGTCGCCGATAACAGCACGGAAGAGGGTAGGGTTCAAAACCGCCGCGTCGAGTTGATCTGGATCCAGGAATAAGATCTAAGCCGTCGGTAAATACCCAATGCCGTTAGGTTTTGCTAGGGAGCCGTCCCTAGCTTAACTTAACGGCATCGGGTCAATACCCACTTTCTTGCGCCGTTATATGTACGATGCCGTACAGACTTAGGCCGTTCTTGCAGGTAGAATCCAGTTTAAGTCAAAAAAATTAATTCTTTGTTTTTGCTCAAAGTAATTTATTTTTTTGATCAAACTTTTGTCCACTTCAAACCTTAAGGCGCCTGCCATGAAAATCACTAATAGTTACTCGCAAAACAGAATACTCGCCATTAGCTGCCTATGCGCGGCGTTTGCACTGGCGGCTTGCCAGAAAGAGGGGCCGGCGGAAACGGCTGGAAAACAAATCGATCAAACCACGGAAAAAGTCGGAAACGAACTCGAAAACGCGAAATCCGAGGCTAGCAAAAAAGCCGAAGCCGCTGGTGATTATATCGATGATTCTATGATTACCGCTAAGGTCAAGGAAGCGCTGATCGCGGATGATCTGCTGAAAGCATCGCAAATCGAGGTAACGACGGATAAAGGCGTCGTCAAACTGAGCGGTAATTTGGATTCGGAGCAACTGGTGGGTAGGGCCGTGGAACTGGCCAATACCCAGAAAAATGTCAAATCGGTACAAAACGACTTGCGCGTCGCCGCCAGTAAATAAGGTCGATAACTTTCCATCAATAACCGTTGCGGCGCGATGAGCGATTCGGCGCCGCCGGTGTCGTGGATTACGCCAGGAGAACGCTTTGCTTCCGCCGATACGGGTTTCAAAAGTCTTACTAGCCGTCTGCATGGGCGCCGTGGCTGTGTGCGGCTGTAATTACGCACCATCGGGCGGGCAAAATGCGCAAAAGCCGCAACAAAATGAGACTGGAGAATCCGAATCAAGCCACACGCAGGTAGGCAAGGCGTCGTGGTATGGTCCTGGGCTTGCCGGGCGCGAAACCGCGAGCGGCGAACAATACGACCAAACCGCAATGACCGCCGCCCATCCAAGTTTGCCGATGGGAACCAAGGCCGAAGTTACCAACCTGGATAATGGCAAACATGTCTCAGTCACCATCAATGATCGCGGCCCTTATGCCAAGGGCCGGGCGATCGATCTGTCCGGAAGCGCCGCCAACAAGCTGGATATGAAAAAAACCGGCGTCGCCCATGTCAAAATCGTGACCAAACGCCACAATAAACACAGACACGCAAAGAAG
>JBEKBU010000155.1:0-10067 GCA_050015235.1 Methylomonas sp.
AACCGAAACCTAATACGGTACATATTACCAGCAACAAGAGCATGTGGTTCATGGCAGGCACATAAATTTGCCCCCTTGTATGGGTGGAAGTATGAATTCGCTGCATAATTGGAATATAGTCCAATTGCATGGCCTGGCTGGTTATAGAAAACGCACCGGAAATCACGGCTTGTGAAGCAATAACGGTAGCAACTGTCGCCAAGCCTATCATCGGATACATCGCCCACTCGGGCGCTAGCAAATAGAAGGGATTCTGGATAGACGTTGGATCTTTGAGGATTAGCGCACCCTGACCGAAGTAATTCAGTGACAGCGCTGGTAAAATCATACTAAACCATGCCATTTGAATGGGGCGCTTACCAAAATGCCCCATGTCGGCATAAAGAGCTTCAGCTCCAGTAAGCGCCAACACCACAGCACCCAGCGCGATAAAAGCATGCCAGCCATGAACCAGGAAAAAATGCACAGCATAAATAGGATTGAGCGCTTGTAACACAAGAGGATTTTGATAGACGCTCAACAAGCCAAGCAGCCCCAAAGCGCCAAACCAGATTAACATGACAGGCCCGAACAGCACGCCCACTTTATCGGTCCCATAACTTTGAAACATAAATAAGACGATTAATACCACTATCGTCACCGGCAAAACATAAGCATGAAGCCCAGGAGCCGCAACTTCTAGTCCTTCAACGGCACTCAAAACTGAAATAGCGGGTGTAATAATACCATCGCCATAAAACAAAGCAGTTCCGAACAAACCCAGCGCAATGATAATGTTACGTTGCCGTTGTTTATCTCGGTGACGTAAGGCCAACGCCATCAATGCCATAATTCCACCTTCGCCATCGTTATTGGCTCGCATCACAAATGAGATGTATTTAATGGAAATGACCAGAATCAATGACCAGAAAATCAGAGACAATATACCTAAAACATTTTCAGGTGTTGCTTGTACAGCATGATTACCATTGAAAATTTCCTTCATGGTATAAAGCGGACTAGTACCTACATCGCCGTAAACAACACCAATAGCACCAAGCATTAGTGAGAGCGTGGCGGATTCTTTTTTAGTACCTGATAGTGTCTGCATAGCATCCTTAATTTGAAAATGTATCATTCGAAAAATACGCCATTAGATCGTATATACCTGTTTTCAAATGAAAAAATAGGCGGATTAATTCAAATATTAACGCGCAGTCATTGATTTTAAAAATATTTTGAATTGAGTAAGAAATGATGGTGCTGTTGTCTATAAGCCGGTACAGATTACCGGAAACAACCATGTGATAAGTAGCCCAGTATTGGACTTCTTTGAAAGAATTTTGCTGGTTCATACGCCATCTCATTAAGCAAATAATGCAGAGTGCGCCTAAATTTGCGCCTGCTGCGGTTATGTTGCTTCAACTCGACGGGCAATCTTGTTGAAAATCCTTTAATTTCAAAGCTTTAATTGGTGGGTCGTGTGCGATTCGAACGCACGACCATCGCATTAAAAGTGCGGTGCTCTACCGGCTGAGCTAACGACCCCAAGAAACTGAGCATTATAAATCATTTTTTTAAATGTTCAAAATGTTTTTCAACATTGGTAGTTGTGTATAAAAATAACATTTAGTGATTGTTTGGCTTTGCGGTTTGTGTCATATTGCGTCGGCAGACTTTGATTTAATCACTAGAATAAGGAAGCAGATGAAAGCACCCGTAGAGATAGTCGTGACAGGCGCGGCCGGTCAAATTAGTTATTCATTGTTATTTCGTCTGGCGGCCGGGGAATTATTGGGGCAGGATCAGCCTATAGTACTCAGGTTATTGGAGATAACGCCGGCAATGGGAGCTTTGGAAGGCGTATTGATGGAGCTAAACGATTGCGCTTATCCATTGTTGCATAAAATTGTCGTCACCGACGATCCTAAATTGGCGTTTACCGGCGTTGAATATGCATTTCTGGTTGGCGCCAAGCCGCGTAAGCAAGGGATGTTAAGAAGCGATTTGCTAGAGCAGAACGCCGAGATTTTTGCCGTGCAAGGACGCGCCTTAAATGAAGTCGCCCACCGCGGCGTCAAAGTGTTGGTTACCGGAAACCCGGCGAATACCAATGCGCTGATCGCAATTAAAAACGCGCCGGATTTAGATCCCAATTGTTTCGCCGCCATGACGATGCTCGACCATACCCGTGCGGTCAGCCAGCTTGCGCTAAAATGTAATGCGCCTGCCGCCGCTATTAAAAATGTTGTCGTATGGGGCAATCATTCCTGCACCCAATTTCCGGATTTGCATCATGCAAAGGTCAACGGCGAAGCTGCGCTGGGTCTGGTTGATAATAGCTGGTATGTTAATGAATATATTCCTACCATTCAATTCAGAGGCGCGGAAGTGATTAAGGCGCGCGGGCAATCCAGCGCCGCTTCTGCGGCCAATGCGGCTATTTTGCACATGCGGCAGTTGGTTAACGGTACGGAGCCCGGTGATTGGGTAAGTATGGCGGTTGCTTCGGATGGAAGTTACGGTATTAGCGAAGGGCTGGTTTTTTCATTTCCGGTTACCGTCAAAAATGGCCGAATCGATATTGTTAAAAACCTGTACCTAAACGAATTTAGTATGGAAAAACTTCGGCTAAATGAAACAGAACTAAAAGAAGAGCGCGACGCCATCAAACATCTTCTTTAAGGTCATAAATCGAATTTCGGCGCCGAATACAGCCGCCGAAATTTGAAATCATGCCAATAGACTCCCGCTCTCGTATTTAAAATCGTATTTGCCGGCAAAATTTAGGTTCTGAATTCTGTCAGGACGGATAACTGGCGCGGTCGCTGGGCAAAAATATCGTGAACAATATCACCCGTCGGCTATAAAAACCTGCGAATTTGCAGGAATGATCTAAAATTTAGGAAGCAACTCAGAATTAGGTAAATTAAATGCGTAAGCTGCAAGTTTGAATGCATCTGACGAAGTCTGAGTGTTAAATTAGTTCAATTTGATAAAAATTCCGGAGGCAATAGTGGCAACTATACTTGCAGTCGATGACTCTGCATCTATGCGGCAAATGGTGTCCTTTACGCTTAAAGGCGCTGGTTACAATGTGGTTGAAGCGGTAGATGGCCTGGATGCTTTAAATAAAGCTAAATCTCAGACCTTCGATTGTGTTGTAACCGATGTGAATATGCCGAACAAAGATGGCATAGCTTTGATAAAAGACTTGAGGGCTTTGCCTAATTATAAATTTACACCGTTGTTAATGCTGACTACCGAATCAGGTATGGATAAAAAACAGCAAGGCAAGGAAGCGGGAGCGACGGGCTGGATAGTTAAGCCTTTCAACCCGGACCAGTTGCTTAAAACCATTAAGAAAGTAATGGAATAATCTAAGAATTTCAACTATTGCGAGTCAGACTATGTCAATTGATATGGCGCAATTCCATCAGGTGTTTTTCGAAGAAAGTTTCGAAGGCCTGGATATTATGGAATCGGGATTGCTTAATCTCGATATGGGTGATGTAGATGTTGATGAAATAAATAAAATTTTTAGAGCCGCGCATTCGATCAAGGGCGGGAGCGGTACTTTTGGATTTAAAGCCGTATCCGATTTTACCCATGTTATGGAAACCATGTTGGATGAAATGCGCGATGGCCGCAGAAAAGTCACTAAACCGGCGATAGACGTATTGCTTGGCTCGGTCGATTGTCTAAAAGAAATGCTGCAGGCCATACAAAATGGCGATGAAATTAATCAGTCTAGTGTCGCCGAACATAAAAATGCGCTGGAAAATACATTAAAGAATGCTTCTTTATCTCCTCCGGAAGCCTCCCTTGTTGTCAATGCAACTAATTCTTCCGCCCAAAACAGCGCTCAGCAAGCTATCGTTGGCTGGAATATTGCTTTTAGTCCGCACAAACATCTTTTAAAAACCGGTAACGAACCAATACGAATGTTCAGGGAACTGGCGGAATTGGGCGATTTAACCGCTCATGTCGACTTGCAAGGATTACCCGATTTTTTCGAGTTAGACCCGGAAGAATGTTATCTGTCCTGGAAACTGATGCTAAAAGGTAGCGCATCGGCCGACGCCATTGATGAAATTTTCGATTGGGTGGAAAACGACTGTGATTTAGCCAAACAGGCAGTCTATGCGAATGGGTCCGCCGAATTGCCGGGGTCAGCCGCGAGCGGCCGGCAGCAGGCTGTTAATCAGCCGTTAGCGTCCGCCGTTGCGCCAAAAGAAGAGGGCGCCGCCAAGGAAATTAAAGAAGATACTAAATCAGCCGCCGCTAAAGGTTCAAGCTCGATTCGGGTAGATACCGGCAAAATAGATACGCTGATCAATATGGTGGGCGAACTAGTAATCACTCAGTCCATGCTTAGTTTAGTCGGCGAGCATTTTGAAACGTCGAAACTCGATCAGCTTAAAAACGGCTTGTCTCAACTAGAGCGTCATACACGGGAATTGCAGGAAAGCGTGATGAATATCCGCATGCTGCCGATTAGTTTCGTGTTCAGCCGTTTTCCTAGGATGGCGAGAGATATAGGCGCCAAACTGGGTAAGCAGATTGATCTAAAACTGATAGGCGAAAATACAGAGGTCGATAAAACCGTCGTCGAACTGCTAAGCGATCCGCTGGTGCATTTGGTCAGAAACAGTTTGGATCATGGCATAGAAATGCCGGAAGTCAGGTTGGCCGCCGGCAAACCGGAGACCGGAACGGTAGTTTTGGAGGCTTATCATCGCGGCGGCAATATTGTCATTGAAGTCCGCGACGACGGAAAAGGTCTTGATAAGGAAAAATTGCGTCAAAAGGCGATTGAAAAAGGCTTGATAAGCGCGGATGCGTATCTGTCCGATAAACAAACGCATGAATTGATCTTCATGCCCGGTTTTTCCACGGCGGAACAGCTGACGGATATTTCCGGCCGGGGCGTGGGTATGGATGTCGTGCGCCGGAATATCCAAGCATTAGGCGGAAATATCGAAATAATTTCGGAATTAGGCAAAGGCGCAACCATGGCCATTCATTTGCCTTTGACTTTGGCGATTTTGGATGGTCAATCGATTGCGGTTGGAAATGAGATTTATATTTTGCCGCTGGGCTCCATCATTGAATCGATTAATATTAAAGAAGACTACATTAATCTTGTCGCCGGCAAAGGCGAGACCTTTTTATTGCGCGGCCAATATCTGCCGGTAATCCGTTTACACGAAATATTTAATGTGCCCAATGTTAAAGCAACCAAGTTGACTGATGGTTTGCTTGTCGTCGTAGAAGGGCAGGGGCAGCGTTGCGGTTTGTTTGTCGACGATCTGTTGGGTCAACAACAGGTGGTCATAAAATCATTGGAAGCTAATTACCGGCGTGTCGAAGGTGTTTCGGCCGCCACGATATTAGGCGACGGTTCCGTGGCGCTGATACTGGATATTCCGGGTTTGCTTCGTTTAGCCAATCAATGACAGCGGGAAATGATCGATGAATACAGTAACTGACGCCGGCGCCGGCGAGTTGGCCGATAACAATAGTTCGCAGTTTCTTAGTTTTACCTTGGGAAATGAAGAATATGGCGTGGATATTTTGCGCGTTCAGGAAATCCGCAGTTGGGAGCCGGTATCGCGCATTCCGAACGTGCCGGCCTATGAAAAAGGCGTCGTTAATTTGCGCGGCGCCATTGTGCCCATCATTGACTTACGGGAACGATTTAATTTGGACAATATTGTTTATACGCCTTTGACCGTGGTCGTTGTATTACAAGCGCATTTCGGCGCCAAAACCCGAGTGATGGGTGTGGTGGTGGACACTGTTTCCGATGTATTAAATGTTGATAAAACAAGTATTCAACGCTCGCCGACATTTGGCGCAAAAGTGAGCACGGAATTTATCAGCGGCTTGGTATCGATTAACGATCAAATGCTCGTATTGCTGGATGTCGACAAATTGTTAAAACTTGAGGGGGTCGATGATGAAATCGGCAATTAAATTTATTCCTGTAGTTGCTCGGACTTTTGTGGGGAGCATGGCATGAAAGTTAACTCGCCGGTGTCCGACCGTGAAGTAATGATGAAACCGGGTACGGTATTAGTCAGTCGCACGGATTTAAAAGGCTGTATCACTTATGCGAACGATGCATTCATAGAAATCAGCGGTTTCAGTAAGGAAGAGCTGATAGGCGCCAATCACAATATGGTCCGGCATCCTGATATGCCGCCCGCCGCATTTGCAGACTTATGGATGACGGTAAAAAAAGGCAGGCCATGGTCGGCGCTGGTCAAAAACAGAACTAAAACAGGTGATTTTTATTGGGTAGCAGCCAATGTAACGCCTGTATTTAACAAAGGCGTTGTCCATGAATACCTCTCGGTTAGATATGCGCCCAGCCGCGAACAAATCTCAAAAGCGGCGGCGTTTTATCAAAAACTAAATGCTAATCAAGTAAAAATGAGACCTTCCGGTATCGCGGCCCGGATAAAGCAATTGCAAGAAACGCCTTTAGGCTGCCAAATGGCGATCAGCTGCGCCGCATTACTCGGCCCCGGAGGCTATGCGGTCTATCAAAGCTATTTGCAACAAGATTATGTGCTGTTGTCTGTGTTATCGGTATTGATTTTGTTCGGGACATTGATTGGTTTTAAATCCATAAAAGGTTTGTCGAATTGCTTGGAAAATTCGATACGGATTTTTTACCGGTTAGCCGATAATAATTTTAAAAACGATATCGATCTTAACCGTAATGACCAAATCGGTGATTTCTTAAGAGGCTTATTTACCATGCAGGTAAAATTGAATGCGGATTTAGCCTATTCCAAACAAATTGCCGATGAAGCGCTTCGGATTAAACAGGCGCTAGATAATGTGAATTCCAGCGTGATGGTCACTAATAATGATTTTAAAATCACTTATATCAACGATTCCATGCAGGAAATATTCCAGAATGCGGAAGCCGATATTCGCAAACAACTGCCGGATTTTGAGGCTAATAAATTAGTGGGCGCCAATATTGACCAGTTTCATGAAAATCCCGCGCATCAGCGGGAATTGCTGAAAAACTTGTCCGGTATATTGCGGTCATCCATAGTTGTCGGCGGCCGGAATATGAGTCTCATCTCCAAGCCGGTTATAAATGATGACGGAGAGCGGATAGGCGTGGTGGCGGAATGGTTGGATAGAACAGAGGAAGTTAAAATTGAAACAGAAATAGAAGGCATTGTTGAATCCGTAAAAAACGGGGAATTATCAGGCCGGCTCGATACCGCAAATAAACAAGGCTTTTTCCTGAAACTTAGCGAAGGCATCAATCAGCTCAGTGATGTCATTGAAAATGTCTTCAACGATATTGGCCGAACCATGCGAAGCATGGCTAAGGGCGATTTGACTCAAGCTATGGAAAGAGATTATGAAGGCGTATATCTTGATTGTAAAAACAATATCAACGCCAGTTTAGATAAACTGAATCAACTTTTTGGGCAAATCAGCGAATCGGCGCATTCCATTAATACTTCTTCACAGGAAATAGCCAGTGGTAATAACAATTTGTCGGAACGCGCCGAACAACAAGCGGCAAATCTGGAACAAACCGCCGCCAGCATGGAAGAGTTGACCGGCACGGTAAAAAACAACGCCAGCAACGCTCAACAAGCCAATCTAGTCGCCAATAACGCCAGGGAACTGGCTGAAAACGGCGGAAAAGTGGTTAACTCCGCGGTCTTGGCCATGCAGGAAATTAATCAAAGCAGTAATAAAATTGCCGATATTATCGGCGTGATTGATGAAATTGCGTTTCAAACTAATTTGTTGGCGTTGAACGCCTCAGTGGAGGCGGCTAGAGCCGGCGAGCAAGGCCGGGGCTTCTCAGTGGTTGCCACGGAGGTCAGGAATTTAGCTCAGCGAAGCGCTTCCGCGGCGAAAGAAAGCAAGGAGCTAATCCAGACTAGTGTGCAAAAAGTGCGCGCCGGAACGGAATTTGTCAATGAAACCGGCAAGGCTTTAAATGAAATTGTCACGGGCGTAAAAAAAGTCGGCGACATTGTCGCCGAAATTGCCGCCGCCAGCGCCGAACAATCGGCCGGAATCGGCCAAGTCAATCAGGCTATACTGCAACTCGACGAGATAACACAACAAAATGCGGCATTAGCCCAGCAGGCTTCCGCGGCGAGTGTTTCCATGAGTGATTTATCATCCGACATGGTGGAGTTACTGTCGTTTTTTAAAACCAGTCAGAATAGAAATGCCGCCGGGAAACATCAAAATGTGGATTCGGGAAATTTTAAAAAGATAAACGCCGGCGCCGTTAGTGATGAAAAACCGCTCATCCTTGCTAACAAACATGCCGTACATCAAGAAGCTTTATCGGATGATGATTGGCAGGATTTTTAGTTTGAAGCCGGTATTTTAATGTTCCTAGGGAAACAAATTCATGAGCACGCAAACGCAGCCCGATAAACAAATTGAACAATTTCTAACTTTTGAATTAGCTGGGGAAGCTTATGGGATAGAAATTCTGAAAGTTCAGGAAATACGGGGTTGGGAGCCGGTCAGAAAGTTTCCCAATACCCCGGATTTTGTTAAAGGGGCATTAAATTTACGCGGCAATATTGTACCTATTATCGATCTTCGCGAGCGTTTTAACATGCCGCACGTAGAGTATGCGCCGACTACCGTCGTGATTGTATTATCGGTAAATACCGCCGCCGCCAATCATCTGGTTATCGGTATGGTCGCCGATGCCGTGTCGGATGTATTTGATATTCATCTGGCGGACATAAAAGAAGCGCCTAGCCTGGGATCGAAAATAAATACTTGTTATATGCGCGGCATGTACGTGCGGGATGGCGGTATGGTAATGCTTTTGGATGTTGATAAATTATTGAATCCAGATGAATTTATCAGTATTTCCGACGTGCGATGACCAGTAGAATCATAGCGGTGCTTAATCAAAAAGGCGGGGTTGGAAAAACGACGACCTCGGTTAATCTGACTCATGCATTGGCGCGAATGGGGAAAAAGGTTTGCGTCATTGATCTTGATCCGCAAAGTCATTTAGCGGTGTCGCTTGGGGTGGTCAATCAGAAAACACCTGGTATTGACGAAGTGATGTTGAATCAACGCAAGTTACGGCAACAAATGTTTGCAGTCCGTGACAATCTTTATTTAATTGTCGCTGGCCCGCGTTTGCTGGAAATTGAACAGTTGCAGGAAGCAAGCCCCCAGCAGGGCGGTTTGCTGAAAAAAGCTTTGACCGATGGGCTCGATGATCTGGACTTTGTATTTATCGATTGTCCGCCGTCTTCCGGCGTGTTGGTCGCTAATGCTTTATTTGCCGCAAACGAATTATTAGTTCCCATGACCAGCGATTATATGGCTTTGCAAGGTTTGTCGCATTTGATGGGTACTATACGAAAATTCGAAAGCGCATTGAAAAAAGAATACCGGCTTTCCGTGGTGCTATCCCGGTATATTACTTCAAGGCGATTATCTAAGGACGTATTGATGACATTGCAGAAATATTTTCCCGGGAAAATCCTGGCGACGCCTATCAGGGAGACCGCATTGTTGGCGGAATGTCCAAGTTTCGGTAAAACAATATTTGAATATCGTCCCGGCTGCCGTTCGGCTAGGGATTTTTCCGCGTTAGCCCAGGACTTTTTAGAAGGGAGGATGATGTAGTGGCAGAAAAAAATGAAGCAAGTTTGATCGGTTATGATCCTTTGTTTTGGCTGAATCAACAGCAGTCGGAAGAAAAACAAATGCTTGTGCGGACTGATTTATCTGTTCCCGAACAGGAATTGCCTACCCCTGAATGTCTTGCCGAAGGAAAAGCTGAAGAAAGCGATATTCCTGTCTCCAGGTTTGAAACGCAGCCGGCCAATGTGTCTGTCCCGCTTGAATTCTCGGTCGTTCTGGAACCGGCGCAAAACATCCGTAATGTTGGCGATTTGTACGAGCGGTTACGGTTGGCGTTGAATAGCCAGGATAAAATCGATATTGACGCATCGGCCGTGCAGTCGGTGGATACGGCCGCTTTGCAATTACTGCTGGTTTTGAAACAGAGCGCAATTAAAATGCAGAAACAAGTAAGTATCGACTTTCCT
>JBEKBU010000156.1:0-9987 GCA_050015235.1 Methylomonas sp.
TCGAAGCGATTAATGTCGAACAGTTTTTAACCCGATAAGCGGCCAAGTATCAAGTGTTCGAATATGTTGAAGTGTACTACAATCGGTAACGTCAGCATTCCAAATTGCGCTATGTCGGCCCGGTAACTTTTGAAGCTAAAAAAGCCGCTTTGCGTAGTGTCCTTGGAATACGGACAAGACCAGGTTTCACGGTTTGTTAAGAAGAGCATACAAACGAATACAGACTTTATTTTTCGTCGAAATATTAATGATTAATCCGCAAAGTAATATATTGTCAGCCATTAGCGTTGCCGGGGTGCGTGTACTCGCCAGTTTTGTCATAGTACTGAGCGCCATGGTTTTATATGGCTGGATAGAAGGTATTGCCGCACTCAAAAATGTATTGCCTGAAATGTCCAATATGGAACTGAATACATCCGTGGTTTTTTTAATGAGTGGATTTGTTTTGCTCTTGCAGACGGTACAGACCAAGGGCAGGGCTGTTTCCTCGGTTAAGCTTTTGGTTATCGCGTTGATATTATCGTTAGGATTATTGACATTAGTTGAGTATCTTTTCGCATGGGAAGCCGGGATTGATCGACTATTGTTTCACCTCGTGAAAAACCAAGCCATGACATCCGTTCCTGGACGGATGCCGATACTGGCCGCCGAATCCTTTGTATTGTTAGGCGTTTCGTTTTTACTTACGGAATTGAACCGCTGTGCGGCAATAGCCCGGAGCCTTGCGCTTTTCACCGGTTTGGGTGTGTTGATGCAGTTCAGCGTATGCCTGCAAGGCGACAACGCTTGTTTTCCTGGTAATTCCCTACAATTGCCCATACCCGCGACACTTGGTTTTTTGTTGCTGAGCGCCGGCGTTTTCCTGATCTCCTCAAGAAGGGATTTTTTAGACCCCTTGCGGAATGAAGGGGTTGAGATTAACGCCAACGGGCTTGAAATCGATGGCAAGCAATATTTATACGCCTCAACTCGCGACATCTCCAAGCCTAAGTTCGCGGAAGAACGAATGAAAACTTCCATTTCGCTGCTGCAAGCCACTTTGGATTCCACCAATGACGCCATACTGGCGGTCGATTTGAATAATGTCTGGGTTCTTTATAACCAACGCTTTATCGATCTCTGGAATATTCCTCATGACATTTTAGTCGCGGGGGATGATTGCGCCGCATTGACATATGTATTAAATCAATTGGAAGATCCTGATGGTTTTTTACAGAAAGTCAATGAGTTGTATGCCACACCGGAAGCCAATTCTTTCGACGTAATTAAATTTAAGGATGGGAAAATCATTGAGCGATTTTCCATTCCGCAACGTGTTGACGGTAAAGTTGTTGGTAGGGTCTGGAGTTTCCGCAATGTCACGCAACGCGAGCGTGTGGAACAGGCTCTGAAAAGCGAATGCGAAAAGAATCTGGCGCTTTTGCATAACGCCAGCGACGGCATTCACATCCTCGACGCCGAGGGTAATTTAATAGAGGTCAGCGACTCATTCTGCGCCATGCTGGGTTACCGACGGGAAGAAATGATAGGCATGAACGTTTCCAAATGGGATGTGAAATTCAGCGGCGACGAAGTTATTCGGCTTGTAAAACAACAGTTTGGGAAAAAAACGCGCGCCCAATTCGAAACTATTCACCGACGCAAGGATGGAGCCATTTTCGATGTGGAGGTCAGCGGTTATCCGCTCGAATTATACGGAAAGCCGGTATTATTCAACTCCTCGCGAGATATCACCGCACGCAAACTGGCGGAGAAAAATTTAACGGAGTCCCACGGTTTGCTCAAGTCGGTCATTGATACATCCCCGCTACGCGTATTTTGGAAAGATAGAAACTCCGTCTATCTTGGCTGTAATACCTTATTCGCGAGGGATGCCGGCTTTACTCGCCCAAACGAGATCATCGGTAAAACTGATTTTGAAATGGGGTGGAAAGAACAGGCTAAACTTTATCGGGCCGATGACGCCAATGTCATGGCGTCAGGCGTCCCCAAGCTTTCCTATGATGAACCGCAGACTACGCCCGACGGATGCCGGATATGGTTGCGCACCTCCAAGGTTCCTCTGCGTATAGAGGATAACGGCGCAATTATTGGCATACTTGGCGTCTACGATGACATTACCGACCGTAAGCTGATTGAAGAAGAACTTGAAAATCACAGGCAGAACCTGGAAGTGCTCGTTCGTGAGCGGACGGAAGAACTGGAGTATACCGAATTCCTCCTCGACCAGGCCCTGGATTTGGCCCGATCCGGGCATTGGTATATCGATTTACGCGAGAGTGAAGACTATTACGTATCGTCTAAGCGCGTAGTTGAGATATTTGGCGATCCTCCTCATGAAGACATGCGCTACCACATCATGAACGATTGGTATGTCAATATCGAGGCCGCCGATAAGTCTGCCGCCGAATCCACCCTGGCGAACTATCTATCGGCAATCAATGGAACCCGGCCGAGATACGACATGATTCATCCTTACCGGCGGCCGGTTGATGGGGAAATCATCTGGATTCATGCTTTGGGAGTAGTCGTCCGGGATGCCGCGGGAAGAGCTACTCACGTGTACGGTGTCGTGATGGATATTACCCATCTCATAAAAACTCAAGAGGCGCTGGTCGAAGCAAAAAACCTTGCGGAAGCCGCCAACCGCGCCAAGAGCGCCTTTCTTGCCAACATGTCGCATGAAATCCGCACCCCTATGAATGCTATCGTCGGCTTTACATACATCCTAAAACGGAGCGCCGGCCTAACCGCCGAGCAGTTGGACAAACTGGGCAAGATATCCTCTTCCGCCGATCACCTGCTCTCCATCATCAATGACATCCTTGATTTGTCTAAGATCGAGTCCGGAAAATTTACGCTGGAAACAGAGGAGTTCAGCCTCTTGGAGATGGTTGAAAAGCTCAGGATAATTGTCGATAACCGGCTACGTTCGAAAGGGTTGTCATTAACTGTTGAGATAGGTCATCTGCCTCCCAAACTTAGGGGGGACGTCACGCGTCTCACCCAGATGTTGCTCAACTATCTGAGCAATGCTATCAAGTTCACCGAACAGGGTGGAATTACCATACGTTCGTCCATACTCGAGGAAACCGCTGAAGATTTGTTGTTGCTTTTCGCCGTAGATGATACCGGCATTGGCCTGACCGACGAACAGAAATCGCGGCTGTTCAACACTTTTGAGCAGGCCGACAATTCCACCACGCGCCGATATGGCGGTACAGGGCTTGGCTTGGCTATCAATCAGCGCCTGGCGCATCTGATGGGGGGCGAAGTCGGCGTCGAGTCGCGGCCGGGATTGGGCAGCAGCTTCTGGTTTACCGTGCGCCTGGGCAAGGCCGCCTCAAAACCTATCGAAAACCGGAACTACAATTCAGCGGCAGTCTCGGTGGAAGAAGCCCTCAACCGCTTTCACGCCGGCGCTCGTTTGTTGATTGCGGAAGACGATGAATTTAATCGCATGGTTACTACGGAACTGCTGATGGAAACCGGACTTTGCCTAGACTTCGCCGAAAATGGCAGGATTGCCGTCGAAAAAGCAAAGGCAGGCAAATATGAATTGATCCTGATGGATATGCAAATGCCGGAAATGGGCGGAATTGACGCTACCAAGGCGATTCGTCAACTATCAAATCATCGGTTGACGCCGATCATCGCAATGACGGGGAATGCATTCAGGGAAGACAGGCAAGAATGTATTGACGCCGGGATGGATGACCATTTAGCGAAACCGGTTGATCCTGATCATCTGTATTCAATACTGCTGAAATGGCTTGAGAAAACCAAGTAAATAACTTTGATTTTCTAGAAAATTTAGGGAATGCATTATTAATTCCGGAGCGCCATGCTAAATCGAACCAACTTACGGGCAGAAAAAACTCCCGCACAACCACCCGCGCCGGCTGCATTTTTACAAATCAGCAGACGCCGGCATTGACAAATTGAACAAAAAATAGGAGAACAATAAGCAATTGGTGAGAACATCTCCAGGGCTGTTCCGGCAGATTCCGGGTTTAACTATGAGAGAACAACCATGAAAACGATTATTCAAAGAATAAATGATCTGGCAAATTATGTAGATAATAAAAACGGTAATCGCGATGTAGTATTTGATGTCATTTTCAAATTGCGGCAATCGCATGAAGACGCTTGTAAGGGCGAATATGCAAAACCCGATCTGCATGATTTGATTTTTTCGACAAATGACTGCTTGGCCACGGAGGGAGCCAATGACTTGCCGGAAGAAATGCTCGGAGAAATCAGAAGCTTGCAGCTAGAAATCGTTGACATTTATGGTCTGCAAGATTAATTAATAATTATTTACGAGCCAAGAAAATTTACAATACGGCTGCAAGGACGCGGCTAAAATCTAATTTCGCCACCCGGCAACAAGCGTAATAGACGATGCGCCCGGCCAACCAAACCCGTTGATTTGCCGGACACTGAAAAATCACCGTCAGGAAATACGCGATAAATTAACAGAATTAAACTAAAGTATTATCGTTTTGAAACTTAAAAAAGAACCAAGTGCGGATGAACTGATTATTGTCCGCTTTTGTATAAACTAACAAGGCGCCATCTTGGTTTGGCGTTCCTCTGGTATTATGGTGTACATCATGGATACCTTGTTTATCGGAATCTTGATAAATTATCCCGTAAACCGCAACAAATGCAGCTTGATCTAACGCTTTTTCCACGGCATTGGAAATACTTCTGTCATTTGTCGGAATAAAGTCATCGGCAGTTATGCCTAATTGTTTGTAATCAACCTGGGCATTATCGATTAATCCAATTTGAACCGGATCGGTATGAGGATCAGCGCCATTATCCTGCTCTTGGGCGAGATAAAACCCTTGGTAACTACCATTCGCATCCTTGATATTAAGGTCTACTTCGTAGAGTACGCCTGTGCCGGCATTTATGTTAAAAATTAAATGTTCGCCATTGGTAGTTGTCGGCGTGGAAAAATCAGTATTTACATTTAATGTACCTACTATTCCACCATAAGTTTGATTATGGTTTAAAGCAGTAAAATTTGAGTTGCTATTGTGAACATGTATATTTTGGAACTGCGGCATTTCATTCCCCTTGATTAAGTATTTTTTAGAAATTATTTTTCGAGCCAAGTTTAAAAGTCTCAACAATCAAACAACTGCGGGAATAAATTATGACTAAAAATCGACCTAACTGGCAAGTTATGGAATTGTGACAGGCAATACTGGAAAGAGGCGGAATGACCGCATCCGGGCTGCTCCGTTACAGAAAATCTACGGTCGCAGTTACATCGGCCTTTATGCGATCGGCCAAAGCATTCCGTTGCGCTTGAATTGCATCCCCCGCGACGACATGGCTATATAATAAAATTAAAATAGCGCTAATGAGCACAAGCCAAAAAGCAAGATGGATAATTTTTTTCATTTTCGCAATCCCCTGAGGATATGGAGCACTAAGAGTGTTCCCATGGTTTTGTCTTAGCATTCCTAGCAGCCCGGATGGAACTGAATGCATTCATTGCCTATCTTAAATATTAACTTTAAGGATTGTAAGGCAATATATGATAGACCACAATGGAACGGTGGCTGCGGATTAGAAAATTCTGATAGTATTAAGCATCCAGTTCGCGCCGCTCAGGCTCCTTTTGTTTAAGCTATAGGTGATACGGATATATCATGATTGATAATTCGGTTGAAATCTCATCCCCCCCGGCCATCCGGATTAAGGGAGAAAATAGTGAATGTCTGGCTCTCAAAGGTTACTGGAATCTGCGGGGGTTAACTATGACTCCCGATTTACGGATCAGGACAAAAGCCTACGCCGCCGGCAATATCGAGTGGGATCTGAGCGAGGTCGAAGCCATGGATAGCGCCGGGGCTTTAATTCTTTGGCAGGCTTGGCGGGAGAGCCTTCCTGAACGCATCATTTTGCGCCCTGAACAGGAGCAATTATTCTTGCGCATGCAACAACGGCGCCTGCCACCCGCGGCCATCCCGCCCAAGCCGGCGCCAATATTATTACGGACTACGCGGTCGATTAATGGTTTCGCCATGCAGATCCTGACATGGGTTGCGCTGTTGGGGCGGCTTATCTTGGATTTGTTCTATCTGGTTCGCCATCCCTTGGAGATTCCCTGGAAAGAAATTTCCGCAACCATATACGAAACTGGCGGCAGGGCGCTGGGAATAACGGCCTTGGTTGGATTTCTGATAGGCATAGTGGTTAGTTACCTCTCATCCCTTCAATTGCGAACTTTCGGCGCCGCCATTTTTATCGTCAATATATTGGGACTAAGCATCATTCGTGAATTGGGGCCCTTGCTGGCGGCGATACTGGTGGCGGGTCGTTCCGGCTCTGCAATGACGGCCAGCCTTGGCGTGATGCGCGTCACCCAGGAACTAGACGCGCTGGCGGCGATGGGGATTTCTCAATCCCAGCGCCTGATCTTGCCCAAAGTCGTGGCTTTATTTATCGCCATGCCCTTGTTGGTGGTGTGGACGGATATGATCGCATTGATCGGCGGCGCTATGGCCGCCCATATGGAGCTGGAGATCAGCATGCGCCAGTTTTTGCTTAAACTGCCCAGCGCGGTGCCTGTTTCAAATTTCTTCATAGGCTTAACCAAGGGGGCGGTGTTCGGTCTGTTCATTGCCCTGATAGCTTGCCACTTCGGGTTACGCATTAAACCCGACACCGAGAGCCTGGGCAACGAAACCACTAATTCCGTGGTAGTTTCCATCACGCTGGTCATTCTACTGGATGCTGTTTTCGCCATCGCCTTCAAAGGAGTAGGCTTATAATGGGTGACGAATATATAATCAATATGGAGAATGTTTGGACTTGCTTTGGCAAGACCGTGGTTCACCGGGACATCAGCCTGCAACTACGAAGGGGAGAAATCCTCAGTCTGGTTGGCTCGTCCGGGTGCGGCAAAACTCTGCTCATGCGCGAAATGATCGGTCTGCATACGCCCACGAGGGGACGCGTGGAGCTGTTCGGAGAATCGCTAAGCGAGATAGAAGATGCGCGCCGCCAACAACTGCGCAATCGTTGCGGGATGCTTTTTCAGAGCGGCGCGCTTTTTAGCGCTTTAAACGTGTTCGATAATATTGCTTTTCCCTTGCGCGAAGTTCGTTTCCAAGACGCGGAGCTTATCGACCAATTGGTACGGATGAAACTTGCCATGGTGGGCTTGCGCGCCGAGGACGGACTGCTCATGCCCGCCGAGTTGTCCGGCGGCATGGTGCGGCGGGCGGCGCTTGCCCGCGCGCTGATCATGGAGCCGGAGTTGCTGTTTCTGGACGAGCCGACTTCAGGGCTTGATCCGGTATTAAGCGAGGAATTCGTGAACCTGCTGTCCGAACTTCACCAGGAATTGGGCTTCACGGTATTAATGATCACCCACGACCTGAACATCTTGAGCGAGTTGCGTTCTAATGTAGCTGTGCTTGCCGATCATGGATTGGCGGCCCACGGCAACATTGAGCAAGTGCTGGCAAGCAACCATCCATTCGTTCACAGTTTCTTTCATGGCAAACGCGCCAAACTTGTATTTAAGGATACCGCCTAACATGGGCAAAGAAACCTACGCACTTTTGACCGGCTTATTTGTTTTGACGCTGGGCTTTGCAATGGTCGCCGCCAGCATCTGGCTAGGGCACTATGGTGAGGAACGCGATGTTTACATCGTCACGACGCAATCCACTGTCTCCGGGCTCAACCCGGAATCGACGGTGTTATACCGCGGCGTCCAAGTAGGCAAAGTATCCGCGATCAGCTTTGACGCCATGAATTCAAAAAACATCCTGGTCCGCATCGAAGTTAACAAAGGACTGCCCATCACCCATGGCACGTACGCCAAGCTACGCATACAAATATTGACGGGGCTTGCGCAGGTAGAATTAGGCGATTCGGGCGAAAATCAACAACCCCTGCGCACCAATAACGAAAATCCAGCCCAGATTCCTTTAGAGCCTTCCCTGATAGAAAAACTGTCCGATTCGGTGGGAAACATTCTGCTTGATTCTCAGGAGCTTATTGTTCGTCTAAAAGAATTGCTAAATGACGAAAACCGAAATCGCCTAAAGGTCATCCTGACGAATATGGAAACAACATCCGGACGGTTGGCGGAACTGGATAAGCGCATGGAAAAGGCGTTCATCAGTGTGGATCAGGCCGCCGAAAAGGTTAAGGGCGCGGGCCAGGAAGCGATAGAGCTCGGTTCAAAAGCGCGGAAAACCCTGAGCCAATTTGACTCGATAGCCGGGGAATTAAGACAATTATCTGGCCGCATACAAACCTTGGCTGAAAACGCCAACGCGTTGGTTCTTTCAGGCAAAAACGCCACGGATATCATGACTCAATCGAACTTGCCCCGTTTAAACGCCGTATTGGAAGAGCTGCAAGCTACATCCCATCAAATCCGCACACTTTCCGAGCTTTTGGAAAAAGATCCGCAGATGCTGCTCTATGGGCGGCATCCACCCGAACCCGGACCGGGAGAACCTGGTTATCAGGAGCCAAACAAATGAATTCAAGATCCGCAAGATTAGCGATTACGCTTATGCTCACAGTATCCGCTTGCAGCCTGTTTCAAGACCGCCCTTTTTCACCTGCTCTACACGATTTCGGTTCGAATGAGAAACTTACCGCTACTCAATCCGGCGACTCCAAAGCAACTACTTGGTCGACTGTCTCGGTTGAAGCGCCGGAATGGTTGCAGAATGAAGACATTCGCTACCGCCTGCTTTATGCCGATCCTACCCGGGTACGTTTTTATGCTCAAGACCGTTGGCTGGCCTCCCCATCTTCCATGCTGGCCCAGCGGCTGTCCATAGTTAACGGCGGACAGGGCTGGCGGCTAAAAATAAGGCTGCTGGAGTTCGAACAGGTTTTCGATGAACCGCAAAGTGCGCGGGTGATACTGGCTTTTCGCGCATCGGTACTCAGGCCCGCCAGCGAAGAAATAGTTGGCGAAAAGTTATTCAGCCTCTCTCTGTCTTCGTCTACAGCGGATGCAAAGGGCGCGGTAACCGCCTCGGCTATTTTGGTCGACGATGCGCTATCCACGCTGCAAACCTGGTTTAAGGAATTGCCAGCTCTAATATAAATGAGGCAACTATACGCCGAGTGACTAAACTTTCAAAAGCTTTCCGATAGCTGACCACATTGGCTTTTGGCGCCGGAGCGGCTGGCAGGGGTTTGACCGGCATGGAGGCCGGGCGAAAGCTACACGGATGTATTCACTGCGTCCTCTGCCAGCCGCTCCGGCGTCAAAAGCCGAATAGCTGACGCCAGCTTAAAATTCGCTGAATAGTTACTAAATGGATTTACCATGCGCCAGCGTCGTCAATAAATTAATAAGGCGCCGGGTTATGCTTTAGATTATCCCTTATCTGGGTAATCACGCTATCCCAATCATTAATCGCTGGTTGCCTAAATAATGTAGCCGTTGGATACCAAGGACTATCCGATCTATCCAGCATCCAACGGTAATCAGCTACATAAGGCAGCAATATCCAAACCTTTTTCCCCAGGGCGCCCGCCAAATGAGCAACGGAGGTATCCACTGAGACGACTAAATCCATTTCTTCAATGAGCGCCGCGGTGTCGGAGTAATCTTTTAGAAAATCCTGATGCGTTTTTAGTTTGCCGCTATCTGCAATAAACATGGCGTCATCCGGCCTGATTTCCTTTTGCAGGCAATGGAACTGAATCGGTAAATCAAATAAAGATTCAAATTGTTTTAAGGCAATACTGCGATTATGGTCGTTTATATGCTCCGGTGAACCGGAGCAAACTAATCCAACTCTTGGTTTCGATTTTTCGCCCAACCGTTGCCGCCAAACATGTCGCTTTTCTTTATCGGCGTAGAGATAAGGGGTTTGCGCGGGAATAGTCTCTACAGTCGTTTTAAACGCCAATGGCAAACTCATGACCGGGCAATGGTAATCAAAATCAGGTAGGGGCCGCCCAGACTCAATCAATGTGAAG
>JBEKBU010000157.1:0-9928 GCA_050015235.1 Methylomonas sp.
ACCCGGAATTGGCAAAGAGTCAAAGCAGTCCACCTTAATCCTGATAAAGAGGAGACAAACCAAAACAAAAAAGCAGCGTAAAATTTAACCGTCGAGGCGACAACTAGATTGACAATTTCCGGGAGTCCTGAGGTTAAAAATACCTCAATTTAGAGACCGAATATATGGCAGCAATCTTGATCTCTGTTGAAATCATTAATTTTGGAAAATTTGTCTTGCAATAGGGGAGGAGTCCATATATGTGCCGACGTAGGAGGCGCATCGTTCGCGATTGATGCGCTTCACTTCGTACAGCACATCCTATTTTAGGCGTCAGCTTTTTATTAAGTTATAGGTTTATTAAAGAGCGACCGTTTAGTCAGCCATAGATGGCTATATGCGCCGCACTTAGTTTTGTGTTTTAAAAGGTAAATAACTGGCCGCTTCGTCCTGGTACAAACTAACCGCTTGTTGCTCCCTGGCGACAAAATCGGCAATGCTTTTCGCAAACCTTTTATCCTTAAGCCAATGGACTGAATAAGTCGGAACAGGTTCAAAACCGCGGGCAATTTTATGCTCGCCTTGCGCGCCGGAATCGAAACGTTGTAAGTTGTTTTCCATGCAATACTCCAAGCCTTGATAATAGCAAGTTTCAAAGTGCAGCATAGGATATTCCCGGTCGCACCCCCAATAACGGCCATACAGGCAATCGGCGCCGACAAAGCTAAGCGCGGCGGCAATATAACGATTCTCTTTAACAGCCAATATCAACACGATCCGTTCAGCCATATTGGCCGCGATTTGCTGAAAAAAAGTCTGATTCAGATAGGCTTGCGCGCCATTTTTTCTATAGGTGGAATTATAAAACCGGAAAAACGCCCGCCATTGCTCTTCGCTAATCGCGGGCCCGGCAATACGCACCAACTCTATTCCTTGTTCGGCTACCAGACGCCGTTCGCGCCTCAGCATTTTCCGTTTACTGGCCGTCAGGGTTTGTAAAAAATCCTCAAAATCCCGATACGCTTGATTAAACCAGTGAAATTGGACGCCCTGGCGTACAATTAACCCTTCGGCTGCAAATAAATCAAGTTGCGGAGTGTCCGGAAACAAACAATGCCAAGAAGAATAACCGGCCTGCCCGGCCAGTTCTTTTATATATTGTAAAAGGCAAGCGAGTATCGCCCGGCAGTCGCTGCCGGGCTTAATCAGCAGCCGCTGACCCTGACTAGGCGTAAAAGGTATTGCCGTCAACAGTTTGGGATAATAATCCAGTCCATGATAATAATAAGCTTGCGCCCACTGCTGATCAAACACGTATTCGCCCATGGAATGGGTTTTGCAAAACAACGGCAGTATCGCTAGCGTTTGATTTTGCTCGCTAACCAGTAAATGCGTTACTCGCCAACCGGTTTGTTCGCTAACAGCCCCGCTTTGCTCCAGGGCTAAAAAAAATTCGTGTCTTAGAAACGGATAGCCGGGTTCTACCAACCGATTCCAATCGGCCGCGGCAATTTCGTTGATACTCTGCAGCGCTTCGACTTGCATATATAATCCGGGACTACTTTATAAAAGCCGAATAGCGGACCCGATTTTCTAATCCGCTGAATAGTCGTTAAAGTTCATGGCCTTCAAAACTTCTACAATTTTCTCAATACGCTTTTACTAATCCTGGCTAAAAACTCTTCCGGATTTTCATAATCCTGTTGCTGGATAAATTCAACAATCGATTTTACCAATTGTTTGGTGGCCGCAATTTCCTCATGCGACCGCCCGCAGCCGCTACAATGGCTTCCTTCTGAAGTGCATTCATCGATACAAGGATTGTATTTCATATAAAACTTTGGCTTAGAGTATAGGTATGTAAATTCTAACCGGAATTGCACGAAAAAGGTGGTTGTTGAAACGAATGCGCTTACTTAAGCCATAGCGGGCTCACCATGATAACCGAACTCTTCAGACACTTGCCCGCCGCTTACCACCCGTACGGCGCAGTATTTTACCTCGGCAATTTTTGCGTATGGGTCCAGCGCCTGATTGGTGAGCTTGTTTGCCGCCGCCTCATAGTAACAAAAAGGAATAAACACCGTGCCCCTCTGGATACCATGGTCGGCGCGGGCGAATAGCGATACCTTGCCGCGCCGCGATTCGACCGTCAGCACGCCGCCAGCCTCCGCGCCGATAGCGGCCAAATCCAGAGGATGAATACTGACGGTCGGAGCAGGTTCTATAATATCCAAAACCTTGGCGCGGCGGGTCATCGAGCCGGTGTGCCAATGTTCCAGCTGACGGCCCGTAATCAACACCAGCGGATAATGTTCGTCCGGGCGCTCGTCGGCCGGAATGATGTCCACCGGCGCCAGTTTTGCGAGTCCGGAAGGGCGCGGAAAACTCTCGGTAAAAATAACCGCTTGCCCAGGGTCGTTTTCCTGTAAGCAGGGATAAGTAACGGCGCCTTCAGTTTCCAGACGCTCCCAAGTGATGCCTCTGATGGAAGACATGGCCTGGCGCATTTCCTCAAACACGTCTCTGGCGCTCGAATAATTCCAATCCAATCCCAAGCGCCGGGCAATTTCCTGAATTATCCATAGGTCCTGCCTGGCCTCGCCCGGCGGTGTAATGGCTTGCTTACCGAGCTGAACAATACGGTCGGTATTGGTAAATGTAGCGGTTTTTTCGGCGTACGCGGAAGCCGGTAATATCACATCGGCGTAATAAGCAGTTTCCGTCATGAATATATCCTGAACAATCAAATGTTCAAGATTCGCCAGACCTTCACGGGCATGATTGCTGTTAGGGTCGGACATAGCCGGATTTTCGCCTTCGATATACATACCCTTAATGTTACCGGCGCAAGCCGCATCTATGATTTCCACAACGGTTAAACCCGGCTTATCATCCAGCGGCGACCGCCAAAGCGTTTCGAATTTGCCGCGCGCTTCGGGATTATCCACGCGCTGATAATCCGGAAAACACATCGGAATCAATCCGACATCGGAAGCGCCTTGCACATTATTTTGACCGCGCAAGGGATGCAAGCCCGCGCCTCTGCGCCCTATCTGCCCGGTTATCATGGCCAGCGCAATCAGGCAGCGGACATTATCCGTGCCGTGCACGTGCTGGGATACGCCCATGCCCCATAAAATCATCGAGCCCTTGGATGTCGCATAAAGACGCGCCACTTCTCTTAAAGTCCCGGCATCAATGCCGCAAATCGGCGCCATGGCTTCCGGCGTATAGCCGATAATATTTTCTTTTAACGCCTGATAATTCTCGGTTCGGTTTTTTATGAATGTTTCGTCAACCAGACCTTCGCTTATAATAACGTTCAGCATGGCGTTGAGCATGGCGACGTCGGAATCCGGTTTGAAAGGCAGATAATACGCGGCATGCCGCGCCAGTTCCGTTCTTCTTGGGTCCATCAGGATTAATTTCGTCGCGCCTTTCTTGACGGCGTTCTTAATGAACGTGGCGGCTACAGGGTGATTAACGATCGGGTTGGAGCCGATGACGATCACTACTTCGGCATATTGCACGTCGGAAACGGGGTTGGACACAGCTCCGGAACCAACGCCTTCCAGCAAGGCCACCACCGAGGAAGCATGGCATAAGCGCGTGCAATGATCGACGTTATTGACGCCGAAACCGGTGCGGACGAGTTTCTGAAATAAATAAGCTTCTTCATTACTCCCTTTAGCGGAGCCGAAACCGGCCAGCGCCGCGCCTCCATGTCCGGCTTTAATTTTCCTAAGGCCGTCAGCGGCGAAATCGAGCGCCTCTTCCCAACTGGCTTCCCGGAACGCGGCAAACGGATTGCCCGGATCCAACTCGGTATGAGGGTCCTTAGCCATGCCTTTTTTCCGGATCAGCGGTTTCATCAAACGATGTTTATGGGCGGGGTAGTCAAATCCATAGCGGCCTTTCACGCACAAGCGGCTGTGATTGGCCGGACCGTCCCGGCCGCTGACGTTGATGATTTTATTATCTTTCACATGATAAGTAAGTTGACAACCGACGCCGCAAAACGGACAGCCCGAATCCACGCTCCGGTCGGGTATCAGCGCCCCGGCGCCGTTACCGGGCGATAGCGCGCCGGTCGGGCAAACTTGTACGCATTCGCCGCAGGATACGCAACTTGATTCAGCCATATCATCGCCTTGATCGAAAACAATCTGCGTATGATGGCCGCGGAACGCCATGCCGATGACATCGTTCACCTGCGTTTCCCGGCAGGCGCGCAAGCAGCGTTGGCACTGTATACAGGCGTCCAGGTTAACGGCGATGGCGGGATTGGAGTAATCGGCGCCAGTAGCCGCGCGCGCCGGAAAGCGCGGTTGGCCGACCGCCAATTTGCCGGCCCAAATTTTAAGTTCGTTTTCCGTTTTAAATTCGGCGTCCGGCTGGTCGGACAACAGCAATTCCAGCACCATTTTCTGGGCGCCGACCGCGCGGGAGCTTGTGGAATTGACCACCATGTCAGGCGCCGCCATCCTGCTACAGGAAGCCGCTAAAACCCGTTCGCCCTGGATTTCCACCATACAGGCGCGGCAGTTTCCATCGGGACGCAAACCTTCCTGATAGCAAAGATGGGGTATTTCAATCCCGTTGCGGCGCGCGGTTTGTAATATGGTGTCGCCGGCAAAAGCAGGGACTTTCTGGTCATTCAGGGTAAATGTGAACGTTTCTAAAGGCGTATTCATTTCAGTTCGTCCGGAAAATATTTCATTACGCAACGTAGCGGGTTGGGCGCGGCCTGACCCAGACCGCAAATGGACGAATCCGTCATCACGGCGCTAAGTTCGGTCAGCAAAGCCTGATCCCATGCCGGTTCTTTCATCAGATCGGCGGCCTTGGCGGTTCCGACCCGGCAAGGCGTACACTGTCCGCAGGACTCCTCCTCGAAAAACCGTATGGCGTTCAGCGCCAAATCCCGCGCCCGGTCGTGGCGGGAAAAAACGATCACAGCCGCCGAGCCGATAAAGCAACCGTATGGATTTAACGTATCGAAATCCAACGGCAGATTAGCCATTGCCGCCGGCAGAATTCCGCCCGAGGCGCCGCCGGGGAAATAGCCGTATAATTCATGTCCGTCCAGCATGCCGCCGCAATATTCATCAATCAGCTCCAGTAAGGTAATACCGGCCGGCGCCAAGTGCACGCCGGGATTTTTCACCCGGCCGCTCACCGAAAAGGAGCGCAGCCCTTTGCGTTCATTGCGGCCGTGCGCGCTAAACCACTCCGGCCCTTTTTCAATGATGTCGCGCACCCAGTACACCGACTCCATGTTATGCTCCAGGGTAGGCCGGCCGAATAGTCCGACTTGCGCGACAAAAGGCGGCCGCAAACGCGGCATGCCGCGCTTTCCCTCCAACGATTCGATCATAGCGGACTCTTCGCCGCAAATATAGGCGCCGGCTCCGCGCCGCAGATGAATTTCCGGCAATTGAAAAACGGCCCGCGTTCTAAGATTACTTAATTCCCGCTGCAAAATTTTCCGGCAACCCGCATATTCGTCGCGCAGATAAATATAGATTTCATGGATGCCCACCGTCCAGGCGGCAATCAACATGCCTTCCAGAAAGCGGTGCGGGTCGCGCTCCAAATAATGCCTGTCCTTGAATGTGCCGGGTTCGCCTTCATCGATATTTACAGCCATCAGCCTCGGCGCCGGTTGCGAACCGACGATGCGCCATTTGCGGCCTACCGGAAAACCGGCGCCGCCCAACCCGCGCAAGCCGGAATTTTCCATGATAGACATCAACTCATCCGGGCCGCGGTTTCCGGCAATACATTCCTGATAAAGCCGATAACCGCCGCCGGCCAGATAATCCTGATAGGACAGATAGGCGCTCACCGGCGCCTCGATATGTTTGCCGGCGACGGCTTGCGCCACGTCCTGGACCGTGGCGTTATTAATGGGATTCTGGCCCACTACGGCCACCGGCGCATGTTGACAGCGGCCCACACACGGCACGGACTGCATGCGCACTTTATCGCCCAGCGCATTTTTGAGGCTAGCCGCCAATTGCCGGGCGCCGGCCATTTCGCAGCTGATAGACGCGCATACGCGCACCGTCAGCGTGGCGGGCGGCGTTTGGCCTTCTTTGATCACATCGAAATGATGATAAAAAGTAGCTACTTCGTATACTTCCGTTTGCGACAACTTCATCTCCGCGGCCAAAGCCGCCAGATGTTGAGATGAAATATAACCAAACGTATCCTGGATTTTGTGCAGATGTTCGATCAGTAAATCGGCTTGCCGCGATTCATTTCCCAGCAGAGCCTGTATTTCCGCCAAAGATTGAATATCAACTACACGCCCTTTCGGTTTTCCCGTTTTACGCTTGACTGCATCAACCATCAAACTCACTGCCCACCCCTTCGGTCTTCGCTGCTTAGTTAGAAAATCGCAACTATTCACCGAGAGGCTAAACTTTCAACAACCTACTCACAGCCGAATAGTCGACTCTATCTTCAATCGCTGAATAGTTACGGATAAACGGTAATTATAAACCATATGTACTAACGGAATAACGAAAATTGGCCGCCCATTACCACAACACTCCTCTGGCGTGCGAATAATTATCCAATACCTGGACATAATTGGCCCGTTCGTAATCACCGGGATTGATGGCGTGCTGATGGCTGACGCTGCCTTTCAATTGCCGGATCGATTGATATTCATGCAGGGTTAACCAGTCGACCAGATCCTCCAGAATATCGGACAGGCAACCCGGCCCCCGCTCCAACAGCGCACTGCACAAATGAACGACATCCGCGCCGGCCAATAGGGCTTTCAAAACATCTTGCGTGGTATGAAACCCCCCGGTTACCGCCAAGGATAAATTGACGCGTTTATATAACAGCGCCGTCCAGCGGATTCTTAACAAAGCTTCGGCGGATGTGGATAATTCCAGCTTGGGAACAACTTGTAAGGTCTCCAGATCGATATCGGGTTGATAAAACCGGTTAAACAACGCAATACCGTTCGCGCCGGCTTCTTCCAGACGCCGGGCGAAATGCAGGGGCGAGCTGAACTGCGGCGACAGCTTTAAAGTCAGCGGCACGCTGACGCGCTTTTTCAATTCCCGGAGAATATCCAGATAGCGGTTTTCCACGGTCTCGCTACTTTCGCCGATATTGGCGGCCAGATGATAGATATTCAATTCCAGAGCATCCGCGCCCGCTTCCTGCATGGCTTGCCCGTATTCTATCCAGCCGCCCAACGAGACGCCGTTCAAGCTGCCTATCACCGGAATACTCAGACAGTTTTTTAAACGCAGCAGATTTTCCAGGTATTGCTCCTGATAAGTCTTGATGTGATCAGGCACCGGATGAAAGGAGTCGGCTTCGCCGTGTCCGATCGATTGTCCGTAAAAAAACCGGTCCATCTGCATTTGTTCAGCGGTAATTTTTTCTTCAAACAGCGAATACATCACTATGGCCGAGGCCCCGGCGTCTTCCAGTTTAATTGCGCTATCCAGACTTTTGCTTAATGGTGAAGCCGAAGGAACCAAGGGGTTGGCGAGTTTTAATCCCAGATATTCAGTCGTTAAGTCAACCATGTTTATTCTCCAGAGCGGGGCCTTCGCCTTGCGGGGTATTGTCCGCCGATTCCACGGCGGCTTCATGCCAGGCCAGTTCCGACAATTGCTTGTAATATCGGTAACGGTTTTTGACATCCTGCTGGGCTTGTTGTAAAAAACCTTCCGCGGCCTCCGGATCGGTTTGCCACAGCATACTGAAACGGGTTTCAGTCATCACGAAATCGCGATAAGGGATAGACGGTTCGGCGGAATCCAGATGCATGGGATTTTTGCCTAGCGCGATTTTGGCCGGATCAAAGCGGAACAATGGCCAATGCCCGCTTTTCACGGCCAGATTTTGCTGACGGTGATTGTTGGAAAGATCCACGCCATGCGCGATACAAGGCGCATAAGCAATAATGATGGAGGGGCCGTCGTGCGCTTCCGCCTCCAGAAACGCGCTGAGAGTTTGGGTGTCTTTCCCGGCATAGGCGACATGCGCCACATAAACATTGCCATAATCCATCGCCAGCAGCGCCAAATCCTTTTTAGGGGTCGCTTTGCCGCTGGCGGAAAATTTCGCCACCGCGCCTAAAGGCGTGGCTTTTGAAGTTTGACCGCCGGTATTGGAATAAACTTCCGTATCCAGCACCAGAATATTGACATTACGGCCGCTGGCCAAAACGTGATCGACGCCGCCGTAGCCTATATCGTACGCCCAGCCGTCCCCGCCGATAATCCACACGCTTTTTTTACACAAATAATCGGCCAGTTGCAACAGTGTAGCGGCCGCCGGCTCGGTAAGGTTTTGCAACCGCCGCTTCAGGGCGTCCACCCGCTGACGCTGCTCATAAATGCCGGCTTCATCGGATTGATCGGCTTCCAGAATGGCGTAGACCAGTTCTTCATCCAGGCTGCCGCTCAACTGCGTCAATAACTCACGCGCCTGTTCCGCATGTTTGTCTATGGAAACGCGCATGCCTAAACCGAACTCGGCGTTATCTTCGAACAAGGAATTGCTCCAGGCCGGCCCCCGGCCTTCGGCGTTTTTGCTCCAAGGGGTAGTCGGGAGATTCCCTCCATAAATGGACGAACAACCTGTGGCGTTGGCGACGATCATGCGGTCGCCGAATAACTGGCTGGCGAGTTTGATATAAGGCGTTTCGCCGCAACCCACGCAAGCCCCGGAAAACTCGAATAATGGCTGTAACGCCATCGAGCCTTTAATAGTATTGGTTTTTATCAAACGCCGGTCGTATTCCGGCAAGCCGAGAAAATAATCCCAGTTCCGGCGTTCCGCCGCCCGCAAGGGCGCTTGCGGGCTCATATTCAGCGCTTTATGGCTGACGTTGGATTTGTCGCGGATCGGGCATATATCCACGCATAAACCGCAACCGGTACAGTCTTCCGGCGCAACCTGATAACTGATCGACAGCCCGGCCGGAAAGTCCTTGCCCAGCATGGGCGCATGCTTAAACTCGGCCGGCGCGTCTTGCAGCAGTTCAATCGCATAGATTTTGCTGCGTATCGCCGCATGCGGACAAACCAGCGGGCATTTGCCGCATTGGGTGCATAAATCGGTTTCCCAGACCGGAATTTCCAGCGCCAAATTACGTTTTTCGTAGGCGGCGCTACCGGTGGGAAACGTCCCGTCGACCGGCAGCGCGCTGACCGGCAGCAAATCGCCGCGCCCGGCGATAATTTCGGCCGTGACCCGCCGGATAAATTCCGGGGCCCGCGCTGAAACATGGGGAGCCAATTCCAATCGGCTGCTGACTTGATCCGGCAACGCTACCTGCCGTAAAGCGGCCAGCGTGTCGTCTATGGCTTTAAAATTAAGCTCTACGATGCGCTGGCCTTTTTTACCATAGGTTTTTTCCACCGCATGTTTGATCGCCGCTATGGCCTGTTGCTGCGGCAATACGCCGGAAATAGCGAAAAAGCAGGTCTGCATGATCGTGTTGATGCGTTTTCCCATGCCGCTCGCCTCCGCAACCGCGTAGGCGTCGATCACATGGAAGCGGATATTTTTATCCAGCATCTGCTGTTGCATCCGGCGCGGCAGACTATCCCAGACCTGCGCGGACGGCGTTTGCGTATTCAATAGAAAGACGGCGTCCTTAGCCGCGTTAACCAGCATATCGTAACGCTCTAAAAAGATACTCTGATGGCATCCGATAAAATTTGCGTCGTTTTCCGCTATCAGATAAGTAGAGAGAATAGGCTTGGAGCCAAAGCGTAAATGCGAAACGGTAACCGCCCCGGATTTTTTTGAATCGTATACAAAATAGCCTTGAGCGTAACTGTCGGTTTCTTCGCCGATAATTTTAATGCTGTTTTTATTGGCGCTAACCGTACCGTCGCTACCCAGGCCGTAAAACATGGCCTGAAAGGTTTCCGATTGCGCATCGGTGCGGAACCCGGCG
>JBEKBU010000158.1:0-13129 GCA_050015235.1 Methylomonas sp.
CGTCAAAAGCCGGGTAGCTGACGCTATCTTGAAATTCGCTGAATAGTTACACATAAAGCAACCCCATGTTATTTAATATAAAATCAAACATATGTGTTTAGCCCTGCCCGCCCGTATCATAGCCATGGACCCGGCCAATAACATGGCCACCGCTTCGGTCGATAACGTCAAGGTTGAAGTTTCGCTGGCGCTGGTAGACGATATCGCCATCGGCGATTATGTGCTGGTGCATGTAGGCTATGCGCTGAACAAAATCGACGAAGACGAAGCCTTGAAAACCCTGGCGTTGTTTGGCGAGGCGGGATTAATCTAAACAGATGAAATACATCAGCGAATTCCGCCGGCACAATTTGGCTAAACAACTGGCCGGAAAGATTGCCGAAACCGTAAACCCCGGCCGCCGCTACAGGCTGATGGAGTTCTGCGGCGGCCATACGCACGCCATATACCGCTATGGCGTGCAAGACTTGATGCCGGAAAATGTCGAGTTTATCCACGGCCCCGGTTGCCCGGTGTGCGTACTGCCGACCGGCCGCATCGATAACGCCATTCAGCTGACCGAACGGCATGACGTGATTTTATGCACTTACGCCGATTTGATGCGGGTTCCGGCCGGCGGACGCAACAGTCTGCTGAAAGCCAAAGCGGGCGGCTGCGATATCCGCATGATTTATTCCACCCAGGACGCATTGAAAATAGCCCGCGATAATCCGGCCCGGCCGGTGGTTTTTTTCGCCATCGGCTTTGAAACCACTACGCCGCCGACAGCTGTCGCCATACAACAAGCCAAGCAGGAACGGCTGGCGAATTTTTCGGTATTCTGCAACCATGTGCTGACTCCGCCGGCCATGCAAGCTATCCTGGATGCGCCGCAACCGGTCGAAATTGACGGCTTTCTCGGCCCTTCCCACGTCAGCACGGTTATAGGCAGCCGGCCTTACGAAATATTCGCGGAACGTTACGCCAAGCCTATCGTGATTGCCGGCTTCGAGCCCCTGGACGTGATGCAGTCGGTTCTGATGCTTATCCGGCAATTGAACGATGGCCGTCATACGGTGGAGAACGAATACGCCCGCGCCGTCACGCCGCAAGGCAATGTGAAAGCGCAAGCGTTAACGCGGCGCATATTCGAGCTTCGGCCGCGGTTCGAATGGCGCGGCTTGGGCTTGATCCCCGACAGCGCGTTAAAATTGAAATCCGAATACGCCGACTTTGACGCCGAGCTCATTTTTGCTTTACCCGCTATCCAGGCCTCCGAGGTTAAAGGCTGCGAATGCCCCGCCATTCTTCGCGGCGCCAAAAAACCGCAAGATTGCAAATTGTTGGGTACGGTTTGCACGCCGGAAAACCCCATGGGCTCTTGCATGGTGTCTTCCGAAGGCGCTTGCGCGGCCTATTGGTCGTATGGGCGGCTACGGGCCGAGGCCCGGAATAGCGCGGCCGAGCCGGCTTAGCGGAAAACAAGGCATAACGCCATGTCTAAAACAAACTACGCGTCCAGGCTGAATCTAACCAGCGGCAAGGTCGATCTCAGCCATGGCGGCGGCGGGCGGGCAATGGCTCAGCTTATCGACGAATTGTTCATCAAACACTTCGACAATAGTTTGCTGCGGCAACGCAACGATCAGGCTTTGTTTAGCTGCGAGGCCGGGCGGTTGGCGATGAGCACCGACAGCCACGTGATTTCGCCGCTTTTTTTTCCTGGCGGCGACATCGGCGCGCTGGCGGTGCACGGCACTGTCAACGATGTAGCGATGTCCGGCGCGAAACCGTTGTATTTGTCGGCGAGTTTTATTTTGGAAGAAGGTTTTCCGTTGGCGGATCTGGAGAGAATTGTCGTCAGCATGGCCGCCGCCGCCCGCGACGCGGGCGCGCCCATAGTCACGGGCGATACTAAAGTCGTGGAGCGCGGCAAGGGCGACGGCGTGTTCATCACCACCACCGGTATCGGCGTCGTCCCGGAGCATGTCAATATCTCGGGCGACAGGGCGCGACCCGGCTGTGCGATTTTAATCAACGGCTCCATAGGCGATCATGGCGTCGCCATTATGGCCGGCCGGGAAAACTTGCGGTTCGAAACCGATTTAGTCTCCGACTCCGCCGCGCTGCACACTTTGGTCGCCGCCATGGTCGCCGCCGCGCCGGCAGATATCCATTGTTTGCGCGATCCGACCCGCGGCGGCCTGGCGACGGCGCTCAACGAGCTGGCGCAACAATCCGGGGTCGGCATGCTGATCGACGAGCAAAGCATTCCAATGAAAGCGGAAGTAAAAGCGGCGTGCGAAATACTCGGCCTGGATCCGCTTTATGTCGCTAATGAGGGCAAATTGCTTTGTATTTGCGCGGCGTCCGCCGCTGAACCGTTATTGACGGCCATGCGCCGGCATCCGCTAGGCCGCGACGCCATGCAAATCGGCGTGGTGATTGCGGACGAGCACGGTTTAGTGCAAATGACGACCATGTTCGGCGGACGCCGCATCGTCGACTGGCCGGTTGGCGAACAGTTACCCCGCATCTGCTGATGCCCGGAAAAGCGATCCGGATACGCGGCGTCGTGCAAGGTGTCGGTTTCCGGCCCGCGATCTGGCGCCTCGCCACGCAACACCGGCTGAGCGGCGAAGTCTGGAACGACGGCCAGGGCGTGATGATACACGCCTACGGCGGCGATATCGAACTGGAAGCTTTTATCCGCGACATACCGCAACATCTGCCGCCGCTGGCGCGGCTGGACGGCATGGAGGCGCAAACGCTGCATCAAATCCCGGCAAGCGGTGAATTCCGGATTATCGACAGCCGGCATAGCGGGATGAATACGCTGATCGCCGCCGACGCGGCTACTTGCCCGGACTGTTTGCGCGAAATATCAGATCCCGGCGACCGCCGTTACCGTTACCCGTTCACCAATTGCACCCACTGTGGGCCCAGGCTGTCCATCGTCGGACTAGCGCCTTACGATCGCCGCAACACCAGCATGGCGGAATTCGGCATGTGCCCGGACTGTCAGGCGGAATACGACAACCCCGCCGACCGCCGTTTCCATGCCCAGGCAAATTGCTGCCCTGACTGCGGCCCGAATTTGTGGCTGGAAGACGAACAAGGCCGTGCGCCGGCGGGCGACCCGCTCGGACTTGCCGCCGATTTTATCCGGCAAGGCCGCATCGTCGCCATCAAAGGCGTGGGCGGATTTCATCTGGCCTGCAACGCCGGCGACGCCGCCGCCGTCAGCCGTTTACGGGAACGCAAGCGCCGCTACGCCAAACCGTTTGCGCTGATGGGCCGCGATATCGATATGATCACCCGTTACGCCCGGCTGAACGAAACGGAAGCACTAACGTTGCAGGACAAAGCGGCCCCGATCGTATTGCTGAACGCGCGAGGCGAAACGCTTGCGCCAGACGTGGCGCCTGGAGACGACAAACTTGGCTTCATGCTGCCTTATACGCCGTTGCATACCTTATTGCTGCGGGATTTGGATTTTCCCATCGTGCTGACTTCGGGCAATATCAGCGATGAACCGCAATGCATAGACAATGGCGATGCGCGGGCCAGGCTGGCCGGAATCGCCGATTATCTGCTGCTGCATGACCGCGCCATCGTTAACCGGCTCGACGATTCCGTGACGCGGCTGATGGGCGGCCAAATCCGCCTGCTGCGGCGCGCGCGCGGTTACTGCCCGGAAACCCTGCTGTTGCCCGCCGGTTTCGGCTCGGCCGGCAATATACTGGCGATGGGCGCCGAACTCAAGAACAGTTTCTGTTTGCTGAAAAACGGCCAGGCCATAGTCGCCCAGCATTGCGGCGATCTGGAAAACGCCGGCGCGCAACGCGATTACCGCGCAACGATTTCGCTATACAAGCAGCTTTACAACTTCCGCCCCGCCAGGATAGCCGTCGACAACCATCCCGGCTACCTATCGACGCAATACGGCCAAATGCTGGCCGAAGCCGATACGGCGGTTTTAACGCCTGTTCAGCATCATCACGCCCATCTGGCCGCCTGCCTGGCCGAACACGGCGCCGGCCTGGATGCGCCGCCGGTATTGGCGGCTATCTTCGACGGCCTGGGCATGGGCGGCGACGGCGAATTATGGGGCGGCGAATTTCTATTAGGCGATTATAAAAGCTATACCCGGCTCGGCTGCTTTCAGCCCATCGCCTTGCCGGGCGGCAACCAGGCGATGAAAGAGCCCTGGCGCAACGCTTACGCGCAACTGGCGTATTATTTCGATTGGCCGGCGTTGCAACGCGAATACGCCCATCTGGACATCATCAAATCGTTGTCCGCCAAGCCGCTGGCGACTCTGTCGGCGATGATCGAAAAAAACATCAACTCGCCCGCCTGCAGCTCCTGCGGACGCTGGTTCGACGCCTTCGCCGCCGCGCTCGGTTTGCACGGCGACCGGGTCGATTACGAAGGCCAGGCCGCGATTGCCCTGGAAATGTTGGCGGCGCCGGCGTTTGCGAACGTAGCGCCCTACCCACAAGCCTGGAGCATCCCACTAAAACAAGAACTTCTGGCATTAAACTGGCGCGGCTTATGGCAAGCCGTACTGACCGATCTCAGTCGCGGCGCCGATAAAGCCCGGATAGCCGCCAGAATCCACCACAGCTTGATCGCCGCAACCGTCGAAACCCTGAACCGGCTTAGCCTGCAAACCGGGGCCCGCGTCATGGTGCTTAGCGGCGGCGTATTTCAAAATCGACTGTTGTTGGAAAGCGTCACGCGAGAATTAGAAGAGTGCGGTAAAACCGTTCTAGCGCCGCAACGCTATCCCATGAACGACGGCGGGCTGGCGCTGGGGCAGGCGGTGATTGCGGCGGTAAGCGATCCGCACATCAAATAACCCGCACCGGCGAAGCGAAATAAATCGACAATAAAGTCAAAGTTTTATATCGCTATCGCCGGTGCATACGGTTTTGTTAAGCCCAAAGAACCACGCAAAAGATAGCTATGCCCCTAGACAGGCATCTGAGCCAAGCGTTCCCCCAGTTTGGCGGCGATCAGACTATCGTAATGGCGTTTCAATACCGAATCGGTTGGTCGCGGAAATAAGGTTACTTCAATCTCGCGTTGCAATTGGGCAAGAAATTGATTCTCAAACGATGAATCTTCGGATAGATCTTCCTTGAATTTCAGGGCCGTTTGACCGGCTTGTTTCCCGCCTTTGGCAAACAATGAAGCAGAGCCGCCTACTGGCCAAAAGACACAAGCAACCACGAAGACGACTACGGCAAATATCGCGACAATTTCTATCATTTTGACACCTCACATCTATTGAAAAATTACCGGCCGATAGCTCACAAGTATCGATAAAATTAATGCCCGGCATTATCTATAAAGCAATTAATATGCCAAGCTATATTTTTTTATAACATTTTAATTTTTATTGTTTTTTTCCGACCAAACTTCTAAGCGGAATGTGTCTTTTGAACCAAATTTGTCAGCAATGCACCAAATCGTATCGCTTATGACGATTGGCGTGTGTCGCTGTAATGAAGCCCTTGTTTTCGACCGCCCCTATTCCATCTTTCCCCTGAACGACGGCGGGCCAACTTCAATTCATACGCCATGAATAAGACTTCAAGCGATTTTAGATCTAAAATTCGTCACGATTCAGCGAATTTTAAGCCAGCGTCGGCTACCGGGCTTTTTGCGCCGGAACGCCTGGCGGTCAGCTATCGGTACGTCTTTCAAAGAACGATAAAATGAATTTGCTATCGCTATTCCTGTTTGCTCCGTTATATTAATTGCAATCTTTAACCAAGGAATAACTTCATGCAAGTCGCTATCAATCTACCTAATGATTTTGTAGCTTTCCAGTCAGTAGCTGAAATAGAGAAGGATATTCGTATCAGTTATTCACTATGGTTGTTCAAAAATGCGCGCGTTACGCTTGCAAAGGCGGCAGAGCTCGCTGATATGGATATTTATGATTTCATGTCGACCTGCAAACAAAATGAAGTGGCTGTCATTGATATCAGCAAAGAGGAATTGCTTGAAGAACTGGCTGACTTCAGCGTCACGGTTAATTCAATTTGACATTTATCTGAAATTTCTAGGGGATATACAAAATTCCCGCATAATAATCAGACCATAGCGCTTTTTTCCAAATCTGCAAAATTACTAATTTTGACCACGCCATCCGGAAAACGGGCTACAACTTCGAGTTCGCCGCCCATTGCTTCAATATGGCTGCGTAAAGTGGAAATATACATGTCGGTACGTTTTTCCATCTTAGCAATTGATGGTTGTTGCACATGAAGCACTTCGGCCAGCATTTTTTGCGATAAACCGCGAGCCTGCCTTAATTCATTAAGCGGCATTTCCGCTAACATGACTTGAGCTTTGGCTTTGGCTTTGGCTTGCGCCTCAGGCTTCATTTTTGCTTGAAGTTCAGAAAATTTATTTGCCATTGATCAGCCCTTCCTTTTGAAGTTGCAGCAAGTGTTCGTCGTAAAGTCTATCAGCAATGGGAATTTGGACTTCATACCAGCGCTTATCGCCGGTTTTGTCCCCACAGATCAGCAGAATGGCGCTTCGTCTAGGGTCGAAGGCATAAAGCGTACGAAGAGGTTTACCATCATGTTGGGTACGTAGCTCCCTCATATGACCATGTCTAGAACCATTTATACCGCTGCTATGCGGAAAACCCAATGATGGTCCACGCTCTTCAAGCAAATGAACGGAAGCCGCAACGGAAATTTGTTCATCTTCCAACAAACTATTCCACCATTCTTCAAATTCATTTGTGTATTCCACATCCCATTTCATGCAAATAATATAGCCTTGAAGGAATATTTTGTCAATTTATTGATTCAGTAAACGACGATTAAATGGCCAGTGTTTGCAGACCTACTTTATTCATCGATATAGGAATCTGTTGGCGGCCGGCCCTGAATATGAACCGGTGTAGGAGAGTAATCAGCGAATTTTAAGCCAGCGTCGGCTTACCCGGCTTTTGACGCCGGAGCGCCTGGCGGAGGACGCTGTAGATACTTCCCTGTAGCTTTCGCCCGGCCTCCATGCCGGTCAAACCTCCACCAGGCGCTCCGGCGCCAAAAGCCAAGGTGGTCAGCTATCGGTACGTCATTCAAGGTACGATAATATGTAGGGCGGGTTAGATGCTTGCATCGTAACCCGCCAAGCCTTTATACACCAGACAACTATCCACCAGATAATAACGCGCGCTGGGTACAAACTTTTCCATTAATCCCGGCGCAGCTTCGATCAGCTCATTGACATCTAGCGGCGCTGTCCAGTTCCGCTTGCCGTTATAGAGCACGATAGGCAAGATCGGCGGCAAACGCCCGCCCGCCAGGACTTCGCCCTGCTTGATCAATGCCTGATAAAGCAGACCGATATACACCATCATGCGCAATACCATGTATTGATCGACGCCGCTTTGAAATTCGATCAGCAAGTACAGATACAACCACTTCCCGCCAACCTTGACCCGCCAGATTATATCCTCATGGCGCTGGGCGAAATCTTCCGTCACGAAGCTGGCGTTAACGGCTTCCAGCGTCGAGTAATCCAGGGAGTGCGGCCAACCGTCGGGTATGAAGCCCAAAATCAGGTCGCGCACCAGTTCCGGATTGGAGAACAGCGCCTTATAACCGCCATCGTGATTATTTTGCATGGCTTTAAGTATAATTTAAGCTTAATAGACATTCCAAGGATTTATCAACTCAATATTAATATGCTTAAAGTCATTAATATTTCTTGTTACCAGCGTCATGCCATGAACCAGTGCGGTAGCGGCGATAATGGCGTCCCGGTCCGAGCGAGGATCCGGAACATGCAACTTGGCGCAACATTGCGCCACTGCCGTATCCACGGCCAGCGTGCGGCCTGCAAATGCCGGTAAAACGTGCATATTCAGCCAAGAACGGAACAATGCGCCTTGGCTTGGGTCGCGCCGTTCAACCAACAGCACGCCTGTCTCCAGTTCCATGATCGTGATCACCGACAAATAAAGGCGGGCCGCCGAAACACTGTTTGCCCAGGCAATGACATTTTTATCCGCTTTCCCGGACTTGGCTTTCCTCAGTTCGGAAATCACATTGGTATCAAGCAAATACATCGGCATTAAGATAAATCGGCGGGCCGAAACAATTCATTTTTCAGCCGGGGCGCTTCAAATTCAATATCGGCGGCATCCGGCGTGGAGATTAATTCGACAATACTCTCCTTCTGGTCTGTAATTTTTTGATATTCATCAATGGTCAATAACACATGCGACGGATGCCCCCTATCGGTAATAAAAACCGGCCCATTGAGAGCGGCGCGTTTTGCCCGGCTGACATCTTGATTAAATTCTCTACTGGATACGGTAGTAATGCCCATAATGACTCCGTTGACGTAAGTTAAACTTTATATCGCGCATTATAGCCATAAAATGTAGGTACGTACCTATTTTATTTATCGATACACGATCTGTTGGTGGCCGACTATGAAAAAGCAGTTCCCCATCTTTGAAATTTTCCGCTGATGATTTGTAACTATGATAAAATTTTTGCAGGCATATATGATGGCATTATTTTGTGGCGATTCGAGTTGTAGTAGATACAAATGTTTTAGTCGCCGGATTAATTGGCGGCAAAGGGTCAAGAGGTTATTACGATCATGACTACACTATCCATCCGTTTGCCCGACGATATGGCGGAAAGATTAAAAAATATCGCCAAACTTAGGGACATTAGCGGAAACAAACTTATGTTTGAACTTTCGGCTCAAGCGTTGGCTGAAGAAGAAGCCAAACAACGTTTTATTGCCGCTCAACCGCGGGGAAACCCAAAGCGGGCCTTGCATCTGCTGGATGAGCTTGATTCGTTAGCTAGGTAATCACCGCTGATACCGCGGCCCGTTTAACCGCAAAAAGCTTAAACTTGGTAAATACCAACGCCCGGCCTCCATGCCGGTCAAACCTCCGCCAGACACTCCGGCGTCAAAAGCCAAGGCGGTCAGCTATCGGTACGTCTTCCAAAGAACGATAATATGGGCGGGTTAGATGCGCTCGCGCATCGTAACCCTCCAAGCCTTTACTTAACCCAAGCCAAAACATGAGCCGCCGATGCGCTATATTTGGATTCCGGTCTGCCGCAACAAGGCTATGCAATTTACGCGGCTGTACTCCTCCGGGACGGTTTTCCGGCGATCAAGTCTGGTCTTTGCCGGTTAATAAAGCTTTCAATCGGTCGACTTCTGCTAAGGCGATCTCTTCACGCTGCAGAGCGGCTTCTTTCTCCATGCGTTCAGCCTGCAACTCTTTTGACAACCGTAGATTTTCCTTCTTGTTCCGTAGATTTTCTTCTTTATCCTGCTCGCGCTCAATTTCCCTTGTGCGCTGTTCGCGCAAATATTCCTGCCGCGCCTGGTACAAATGATATTCGTGTTCTTTGTCGGAAAATACGCTTAAAGTGTTCATGGCTTGTTGCATCTCCGGGGTTGTCATCCAGTCGGGTAAGGCGGCGTCATCCAACTTTTCGCCGTCTTTGAAAAACATTAACCAGCGCTCTTCTTCGTTGCTGATCTGACGGGCATTATACTTGTTAAGTTCCAGCAAATAAATCGTGCAATGTTCGTTTAAAAGCTGGCCTTGCTCGTCGCGGAGCTTATAAACATGTTCGTAGTTGTTGTCGCTGGTGATTAAATCTTCGGCTAACAGCCAAATGCTGTAGGTCGGCTTGAGCAAAATATAATCCTGGCCGCTTTTCAGTTGCTTGCTGTAGATATCCGCCCAGTTGTACAGTATCCTCGCCGGTAAATGGCGGAAATTGCTGATCTGGATTTCCACCTGGTAGAGACGGTCTTGGCTGTCCTTGGCTTTGACGTCGACGATGCTGAGCTTGGCGTCCTGGAATTCCCGGTCGTTATATCCTTGCCTAGTACGGCGTTCAGGAAATGCATCAGCAGATTGCGGTTTTCTTCGGCGCCGAGCAGGGCTTTAAAGACGCAGTCTACTTGGGGATTGATTGGGTGGCGCATGGTTACTGGCAGTGGAGAATATTGAAACTATTTTATAATGAATTAGTTTTTATGTTGAGTTTTTTGATTGTTTGGTGAATGTAGGGCGTCAGCTACCCGGCTTTCGGCGCCGGAGCCCCTGGCGGAGGACGCCGTGAATACGTCCGTGTAGGCTTTCGCCCGGCATCCGTGCCGAGCAAACCTCCGCCAGGGGCTCCGGCGCCGAAAGCCAATGTGGTCAGCTATCGGTCGGTTTTTTAAGCTAAGGATCGTAGGGCGGGTTAGAAGCGCGCATCGTAACCCGCCAAACCTTTGCCCGACCAACGCGAGCTGGACGGGATATTTATCCCGTCCGTAATGTTTTCACGTTCTCGAATATCCGCGGCAAACCCGCGGGTTATTCGAAACTTCAGGGACGGGAATCGGGTATAATATTTTATTTTTTTAACCCGCTTAAGCCGCCATGTCAGAATTTAATAACATTACCATCGTCAAACTAGCCAATGTGTATTATGAAGGCAACGTCAACAGCCGGACGTTGCGTTTTGCCGACGGCTCGGTAAAAACCCTGGGCTTCATGCTGCCCGGCGTTTATACTTTCAATACCGCCGACGCCGAATTGATGGAAATTCTGGCCGGCGAGCTGGAGGTTAGCCTGGCGGATAACGCCAAGCGCACGGTTAAGGGCGGCGAATCGTTCCAGGTTCCGGCCGATTCGCAATTTACCGTGACGGTAAAAACGCCGAGCGATTACTGCTGCTCTTTTTTGAAATAAAAGGCCGATGGAAAAACTGGCGATTTTCGTGGATGTGCAGAATATCTACTATACAACCCGGCAACGCTTTCAAAAACACTTTAATTACAGCGTATTCTGGGAACAGGCCGCTAACGGCAAAAATGTGGTGGCGGCGTTCGCCTATGCGACGGATCGCGGCGATCTAAGGCAACAGGGTTTTCAGCGGACTTTGCGGAACATCGGCTTTACCATCAAGCTGAAACCTTATATCCAACGCCGCGACGGCACCAGCAAAGGCGATTGGGATGTCGGCATCACGCTGGACGTGCTGGATTACGCACGTCAAGTGGATAAAATCGTGTTGCTGTCCGGCGACGGCGATTTCGACTTGCTATTGCTGAAAATCCGCAAGGATTTCGGCGTAACTTGCGCCGTTTACGGCGTGGACGGTTTGACCGCGCCGGCCTTGATCCGCGCCGCCGACGAATTTACCCCCATAGCCGGCGCGCTGCTGATGTGAGTCCTTTACCTAATGCATCCGTTATGAATACCGATTATCCCGCACATATGCCCGGCTGGGCGACGCGCGGCGCCGACGGCTTGGCCTGGGCGCTGTTAGGCGCGGTTTTTCTGAACGGCTTGTTCATCATGTTGTCCAGCCCCGCCTCCGTTTGGGTCGATATACTGGCCGACGACGTCTATTACTATCTGGGCATCGCCCGCAATATGGCCGAACACGGCGTCAGCAGCTTTCTGCCGCCGTTCCGCACTAACGGCTACCAGCCGCTGTGGCTGGCGCTATTGTCCGTTTCCGCCGCTCTGTTCGGCGCGTCGGATACCGGATTGGTTGTGCAGGTTTATTGCCTGACTTTTTTATTCGTTTTTATTTTTGCTTTTATATCCCGCGCCAAATACGGGCTGGCGTTTCCGGCCATACTCGCCGTCATGTGCGCTTCCTACATGATAGCGGGCATGGAGTCGGTGATGATTCCGGTTTTTTTTATATTGTTTATCACCGCCTCAGGCTGGAAAACGCGCGGCCTGTTCGCCACCCTGCTGTTTTTTAGCCGCCTGGATACGCTGGCGGTGATCGTGGCGCGCGATATTTATTTTTATTTGCGCAAACGGGAAACCGATTTCCGCCATTACCGCATTCTGGGGCCGGCGCTGCTGGCTTATGCTTTAAGCGAGTATCTGCTGTTCGGCTTACCCGTGCCGGTGTCCGGCCTGGCTAAAGCGGTCGGCAGCCGCTTGGGCGAAAATTTTTTTTCCGGCGGCTATATTTTTTTGAAAGGCCTATTGATGCCGGGCCTGATCGTTTATGCGCTGCTGTTGCTGATCGTTTACATCAACAAATCGGCCGCCGTCCGGCCGGCGTTTTTTGACGAGATCAATATCGCCATCATGGCCTGCGTGGGCTGCGCATTCTACTATGGGGCGCTGTCGGGCTGGCCGATCTGGAGCTGGTATTTTTGGGCGGCCTTTCTGGTCGATTATTATTTGTTGCTGAGCATTATGCGGTTGCTGGCGCAATGTTTGCCGATGGCCAACGGCGCGCGCAAATATGCGTCGCTGGGCCTATTGTTGTTGGCGCTGGCGTATATGGGCAAACCGGCGCTGGCTTTTATCGGCTCGAAATACGGCGAAGCCCGGCAGGCGCTGCCCGGCGCCAAGTTGGAGGACAGTTACGGACGGAAGAATCTCGAATTAGTGGCTTGGATACGCAAAAACCATATCCCGCCGCAAAGTTTTTTCGCCATGGGCGACCGCGCCGGCTCGTTCGGTTTTTTTCTCGGCAATGACTACCGGTTTCTGCATACCGAGGGCCTGGTCGGCCCCAGCGCTTATTACCGGGCGCTGGCCGCCGACCGGGCGCTGGATTTTGTCGACGCCCAGCCTATCGATTTCTGGGTGGCGGATAGGGAGGAATTTATCGAGTCCGGCGGCCTGATCGGCCTGATCGAGCCGGCGCAAGGCATGTCCATGCATAAAGGGCCTTACGTCGTCTGTTTCCGCAAGGAAGGCGTCATCCTGGATCAAAGTTATAACATCATCAACAAGCATGCCAAGCCGGCCCTGGAAAAGCGCTATGTGTTCGCCGCCCCTTACCGGACGGCTTGTCCGCTTGAAATCATCGAGCAGTTCGAGCGTTTGAAACAACGCTACGGCGGCGTCTTGAATTTCTCGCTGCCTTTCGAGACTACCCCCGGCAGCTTGACCGAAAAGATGGTTGAATTTTGCAGGGAGCGGGGCTGGATCAGCCGGTAAGGCTGTCGATTTTTCAATGATCTCGGGCGCCGCCTTGCCTAACGAATAAGGTTAGATTGTGTGAGCAACGCGAACCACAATCTGAACCGTTTGTTGGACAAGCCCGGTGATCACAGCGTAGACGTTATGCTTTATATAAGAAAATATCTTTTCGGAGTT
>JBEKBU010000159.1:0-9852 GCA_050015235.1 Methylomonas sp.
GTTCGTCTACGCAACGTCGACGAAAGAGTCAAAGTTTTAAATGTAATTATGATTGCTCAGAAAAATTAATAAAACCGAGCCGGCGAACCGACGATTTTTGCATACGGAGAATGCGGAACCTGCAAATAAAGTATTAGAAAAAATTGATATATAAATAATAAGTCATAAATAACAGTATGTTAAAATATGGCATGTTTTCTGCTGTAATAGATGCGGTGGAAGTTAATTCTAACCACTTTTAGCCCGACAAATCGGTAAGATTTTGGAATTTGAGGCGGCGAATAGCCATTAGGGAATAAGCCGATTTGTTCTGGACAAAGCATCACACACTTAATTATAAGATCAGGTGTGTTAATTTTAATTTAAGGAGTTAACAATGAAATTTACATCTAAAGTTTTTTTGCCAGTTTTAGCATCAGCTCTGCTATTAGGCATGAACGCCACTGTATTGGCGGAAGGTAATCATGGCTACAGCAACGTCGCCGGAGTCACCGTTACCCGTTTAGGCGCTACCCTGACCGGCGCCGCCGGTTTTACCGGCGCCGGAAGCTTTGAATATTCCGATAGCACCAACGGCGGAAGGCTTCAGGCTGCTATCAGTTTGCCGATCGATGGAGTGACGATACTTGACAGCAACACTGCCGTCAATAATGTTTATACCCTGACCATCAGCAATGGCGCCAGCGTAGTAGCCACATACAATCTGGCCATTAACGATATTGACTTTGCTTACAGCACGGCGACAACCTTGTCCGGCGAAAGCGCCGAATACGCGGTATCGGCTTCACAGGTCGGAACCACCTATACGGTTACCTTGGGTAGCGGTACAAGCACAGCGCTGCCTGTTCTGGCCGCCGGCGATACTGTAAGTATTTCCTTGGGAGGCGCGGCGCCAATTCTGTCAGGCGTGCTGGCCGCTTCCGTAGGACGTTAATATATTTTAGGGTAGGGGGTTTAGGGCGCCGTTCGCCCTAAATCCCTCATATAGCGCCATTGTTTATTTCTGAAAAAACCGGCGTAAAAAAGCGCCGGTATACGATTCGTTATGCTTGGCGATTTGCCTGGGCGTACCTTCCGCGACTAACATACCGCCGTTACCGCCGCCTTCCGGCCCCATATCGATGATCCAGTCGGCGGTTTTAATGACATCCAGATTATGTTCGATAATGATAACGGTATTGCCTTGGTCGCGCAATGCATGCAACACCGCCAGTAATTGTTTGATGTCGTGAAAATGCAGTCCGGTTGTGGGTTCGTCAAGGATATACAGTGTTGAGCCGGTATCGCGTTTCGATAATTCCTTGGCGAGTTTAACCCGTTGCGCCTCACCGCCGGAGAGCGTGACCGCGTTTTGGCCGAGGGTAATATAGCTGAGCCCGACATCCATCAGGGTTTGCAGCTTGCGCGCCAGTACCGGAATAGACGAGAAAAATTGTAAGGCGTCTTCTACCGTCATTTCCAGGACTTCATGGATAGTTTTGCCTTTATAGCGGATTTCCAAGGTTTCGCGGTTATAGCGTTTTCCATGGCAAATGTCGCAGGGTACGAAAATATCCGCCAGAAAATGCATTTCAACCTTAATGACGCCGTCGCCGGCGCAGGCTTCGCAGCGTCCGCCCTTGACATTAAAGCTGAATCGACCTGGATTATAACCGCGCGAGCGGGCTTCCGGCGTGGCGGCGAATAATTCCCGAACCGGGGTAAAAATACCGGTATAGGTGGCCGGATTGGAGCGCGGCGTCCTCCCGATCGGACTTTGGTCGATATCGACCACTTTATCGAAATGCTCCAGCCCTTCGACAGCGGCGCATGGCGCCGGCTGCATTCCAGCGCCGTTAATTGCGCGGGCGGCGTGGCAATACAGGGTATCGTTGACCAATGTGGACTTACCGGAACCGGATACGCCGGTCACGCAGGTCAACAATCCGATCGGAAAACTGACGTCGACATTTTTTAAGTTGTTGCCGCTAGCGTTACGTACGGTAAGTAGTTTTTCCGGATTCCGCGGCGTCGTTTTTTTTGGCGTATCGATTTTCAATTTGCCCGCTAAATACCGTCCGGTCAGTGATTCGGTATGCTGTATGATCTGAGCCGGCGACCCCCGGGCGACGATGACGCCGCCATGTACGCCGGCGCCGGGGCCGATGTCCACTACATAGTCCGCGGCGCGGATGTCTTCTTCATCATGTTCAACCACAATCACGGTATTGCCTAAATCCCGCAGCCGGAATAAGGTATTAAGCAGACGCTGGTTATCCCGCTGATGGAGACCGATAGACGGCTCATCCAGCACATACATTACGCCGACCAGACCGGCGCCGATCTGGCTCGCCAGCCGGATGCGCTGCGCCTCGCCGCCGGATAAGGTATCGGCGCTACGGTCCAGCGTCAGATAGTCCAGGCCGACATTGACCAGAAATTCCAGGCGTTCCTGAATTTCCTTATTGATTTTGGCGGCGATTTCGCCGCGGCGCCCAGGTAAGGTTAGGGTTTTAAAAAAACTTAGCGCCAGTTTAATCGGTAAAGCAGTTAAATGATGGAGCGGTTGATCGGCAACGAATACATGGCGGGCGCCTAAATTCAGACGTGCGCCGCCGCAGACGCCGCATGTCTGTTGAGCTAAATATTTGGCTAACTCATCGCGCACGCTCTGCGAATCGGTTTCCCGGTAACGGCGCTCCATGTTGGCGACGACGCCTTCAAACGGAAATTTGCTGAGCTTAGGTTTACTTGCGCCGATTTGTAGTTTAAAACTGACTGCTTCCCGTCCGCTGCCGTAAAGAATGATGTTTTGTATGGTTTTTGGTAAATCTTTGAACGGAGTGTCCGGGTTAAAACCGAAATGCTCCGCTAACGAGCAAATAATTTGAAAATAATAGGCGTTGCGGCGGTCCCAGCCGCGAACCGCGCCGGCCGCCAGGCTTAGCTGTTCGTTATGCACAACCAGTTGCGGATCGAAATTCTGCCGTACTCCTAGCCCATCGCAACTAGGGCAAGCGCCTTTCGGATTGTTAAAAGAAAAAAGGCCAGGCTCCAGTTCGCTGATGCTATAACCGCAATGCGGACAGGCATAGCGTTCGGAAAACAGCAATTGCCTGTCGTTTTCCATGTCGGCGGCTATGGCGACGCCATCGGCCAGCCGTAAAGCGGTTTCCAGCGATTCCGCCAACCGTACGCCGATATCGTCACGAATTTTAAAACGGTCGACGATAACTTCTATGCTATGTTTTTTTTTTAAATCAAGCTTCGGCGGCTCATCCAGTTCGTAAATTTCGCCATCGATACGGGCGCGTAAAAAACCTTGCGCGCGTAAATCCTCCAGCAACGATACGTATTCCCCTTTGCGGGCGTTCACGACCGGGGCCAGCAGCATCCAACGCTCGCCTTCCGGTTGCGCCAGCACTTGATCGACCATCTGGCTTACCGTTTGCGCCTCCAGCGAGATCCCGTGTTCGGGACAGCGCGGCATACCGACGCGGGCGTACAGTAAGCGCAAATAATCATAAATCTCGGTAATGGTGCCGACCGTGGAGCGCGGATTATGAGAAGTGGATTTTTGTTCGATCGATATGGCCGGCGACAATCCTTCGATATGATCGACATCCGGTTTTTCCATCATGGATAAAAATTGCCGGGCGTAAGCAGACAAGGATTCCACATAGCGGCGCTGGCCTTCCGCATAAATGGTGTCAAAAGCTAGCGACGATTTGCCGGAACCGGATAAACCGGTGATCACGATTAATTTGTCTCTGGGCAGGTCCAAATCGATGTTTTTTAAATTATGCGTGCGGGCGCCGCGTATGCTGATGGTATCCATTGAAACTGATTTTCCGGGCTTTATTTAGTCGAATACTATACCATTTGCTGGCGCGTTTGACTCGCCGGCGTTATGGGTCGGCTAGCGAAGCAAATAAAACTGATGCTGTTTATAAAACGCATTTCCTTTCCGGCTCCGACAATGCGAAAATGAACAGATTTAATTTTTTTTTACTTAAATACGGCATGAAAGACCAATCTTTTGTCTTTGACCAAATCCATATTGAAGTCGCCCGTAACGCTTCCGACGACTTTAATCTGTTTCACGATAAACATAAATGGCTCCAGGTCACTCACAATCCTTTCAAAGGTCCTATCGTCCTCGGTTTTCAACTGAATACGCTGATAGAATATCAAATGCGGCTGTTCCGGGAGGCGCATCATGAGAATCAGATAATCGACGAAAATCAATTGCGTTACAGTAATTATCAGATAACCTTTGTCAACGCTTTGCGGCCGCGTCAGGAAATGACGCTGGGCATAAAAAAAACGCTGATTACCACCATTCCGGAGCTGACGTTAACCAATCGGGTGACTATTAAGTCGCTGGGCAAAACCATTTTGCTCGGCTACAAAAAGGAAACCAAGCGCCCTTTGTTTTTGAATGGCGCCGATTTAAGCGGCTTACCCGACCTTAACAGCCTTGCCGATAAAAGCATGGTGCCGGGCAGCGATTTTTTTCTGAAACGTAAATGGATGAATAACGGCAACGTTAAAAATTTTTTATCCGGTTCCTTGGCCGAACAATCCGATTATTTTGACGAATTGGCCCATATCGCACATTACCCGGAAGTTTTCCCTTGTTGTTTGACTTCCGGCGCCCTTCTGGAAAAAGCCCAGATGGAAAATCATGATTTTAAACGTAATCCCATGGTGTATACCTCACACGATATTTCGATAGACCGCCAGCATTTAACCCGGATCAAAAATAACGATAAACTTCATATTTTGGTAAAACAATTACCGGAGTCCGCCCGCAATACGCTGAACCAGACCAATATTCAATTGCGTACTTACGAATGCTATGGTTTGCTGGAAGACCGGTCAATATTATTTAGAATCAAGCTTAATCTGGTGCCTTTGGAGGAAATAGTAAAAAATCTGAGCTCTAAAACACAATGAAGAAAAAAACCTTTAGTTACTTGGAGAGGCGAATATTGTGAATTTTCCCGAACATCAAGTATAATCCATCAAGTCGTTAGGCATGGCCTGTGGCGAGATTTCAATTAACAAAACAACATACTAAAGATAAGGCGATGGCTTCTAGTCGAGTCGATGCATTGTTCGAGGAAAAAAAATTATGAGTAATATCGAAGAACGAGTAAAAAAGATTGTCGGGGAACAATTAGGCGTAAAGGAAGAAATCGCAAACGATGCGTCTTTTGTTGACGATCTTGGTGCGGATTCTTTAGACACAGTAGAACTCGTTATGGCTCTGGAAGAAGAATTTGAATGTGAAATTCCGGACGAAGAAGCTGAAAAAATCACTACCGTGCAATTGGCCATTGATTATATTAACGCCAATCTGCAATAAATTGTTCTTGTGAGCTAGCGGTTTTGCTCCGCTAGCTGACATCCTTCATCTGCAAGTCTTCTAAAATATAACGGTAGTCTGTTTGTGAGTACACGTCGAGTTGTTATAACCGGCTTAGGCGCCATAACGCCATTAGCCAATAATGTTGCCGATACTTGGGAAGGCGTTATCAACGGTAAAAGCGGCATAAGCGCAATTGATTCTTTCGATATCTCGACATTCGCCACAACGTTTGGCGGCGTAATACGTAATTTCGAGATCAGCGCTTATATACCTGAAAAAGACGCCAAGCGTATGGACGGATTCATGCATTATGGCATCGCGGCCGGCTGTCAGGCCATTGAAGACTCCGGCATCGAGGTTACCGAAAAAAATGCCGAAAGAATCGGCGTCGCCATCGGTTCCGGCATTGGCGGCATCACGGGTATTGAAGAATGTTACGCTACCTACGTTGCCGGCGGCGCCCGCAAAATTTCGCCTTTTTTCGTACCGGGCAATATCATTAATATGATTTCCGGTAATCTTTCCATCAAATACGGTTTAAAAGGCCCAAATTTCGCCATAGTCACCGCTTGTTCCAGCAGCACGCATAATATCGGCGACGCAGCCCGCTTGATTAAGTACGGAGACGCCGATGTGATGGTCGCGGGAGGCGCCGAGCGTTGCACCAGCTCACCGACCGCAATGGGAGGTTTTTGTTCGGCTAAGGCGCTTTCGCGCCGTAATGATAACCCGCCAGCCGCCAGCCGCCCTTGGGATCGAGACCGCGACGGTTTCGTATTAAGCGATGGGGCCGGCGTATTGGTTCTGGAAGAACTGGAGCACGCTAAAACCAGAGGCGCCAAAATATATGCCGAAATTGTGGGTTACGGCATGAGCAGCGACGCCTATCATATTACCTCGCCTTCCCCGGCCGGCGAAGGCGCGGCCCGTTGTATCAGGAATGCTTTAACGGACGCCAGATTACACGCCTCCTTGGTGGATTATATCAATGCGCATGGCACTTCAACGCCCGCCGGCGATATTTGCGAGACTGAAGCCATGAAAACCGCATTGGGCGATCATGCCTACAAAGTCGCCATAAGCTCCACTAAATCCATGCTTGGGCATTTGTTGGGCGCGGCGGGGGGTATTGAAGCGGTATTAACCGCGCTGGCTATTAAACATCAAATCGCCCCGCCGACGATTAATCTGGAAAATCCGGATCCGCTTTGTGATCTGGATTACATACCAAAAATTGCCCGGGACATGCAAATAAATGTGGCAATTTCGAATTCTTTTGGTTTTGGCGGCACCAACGGATCTCTAATTTTCAAGCGCTACTTGTAAAAAGAGATGCGCAGCCCGTTCCGCCCATGTTTCTGCTAAATGGGCGGCCGGCTGGAACCATCGCCTTAACCGATCGTGGTTTACACTATGGCGACGGTTTGTTTGAAACGCTTGAAGTCGCGCAAGGCCGGCCGTTATTTTTAGACCGGCATCTGGCGCGCCTGGAGCGCGGCTGCCGCAAACTGTCCATTCCGCCGCCGGACCGGGATATACTTAGCCATGAGGCGCAAACTATATCCGCCGGTACGGAGCGCGCCGTTCTTAAATTAATTATCACCCGCGGCAGCGGTGGGCGCGGTTACCAGCAACCGGCGGAAATCGCGCCTAGCCGTATAGCCGCTCTTTATCCGTTTCCGGATTACCCCCAGCACTTTTCAAGCGCGGGCGTGGCTGTCAGATTGTGTGAACAGCGTCTGGCTATTAATAAAGCTTTAGCAGGCATTAAACATCTGAACCGTCTGGAACAAATTCTCGCGCGGGCGGAATGGCGGAATGACGATTATACAGAAGGCTTAATGCTGGATTACAACGGATATGTGATTGAAGGCTCCATGAGTAATGTTTTCATGGTTAAAAACGGCATGCTTTATACGCCGCTGCTATCGGAATGTGGCGTAGAGGGTATCGTTCGTGCTATTGTGATGGAGCTGGCGGCATGCCGGCAAATTCCGGTTATTGTAGAACAGTTGGATATAGCGGCGTTCTTGCAAGCGGATGAAATTTTTATTACCAATTCAGTCATAGGCATTTGGCCGGTACGTCAACTTGAGAAGTACCGCTTAACAGTCGGCGCCATGACCAGGATGCTGCAAAATCTGTTGAATGGCATGCGCGCCGAGGGGATGAAACCATGACCAGGAGTATTGTTGCTTTCACCACGTTGATGGTGTCGGGTCTGCTGCTCATATGGGGAGGTATGCATAACCACCTGATTTTAAAGAAACCAGTGGCTCCCGAGGATACCAGTTTTGAAATTAATAAAGGCGATTCACTGGACGCCATCACGCAGAAATTGCAATTACGGAATTTTTCCATCCATGCCTTCTGGTTCAAGTTTTATGCTTATCGGCATCATCTTTCGCGGCAAATAAAAGCCGGTGAATATATTCTTGCCAAGGGGTCTACAGCCGCCGACATATTGAGGCAGTTTAACGAAGGTAAAACCCGGCAATATTCAATAACTTTTCCGGAAGGTTGGTCGTATAAACAGATTTTTCAGGCCATTAAAAATAATCCGAATTTGCAGCACACCCTTACGGACGATAGTTTAACCGCCGTTATGCAAGCCATCGGTTCCGACAAAAATCACCCGGAAGGCCTGTTTTTTCCGGATACCTATTTTTTTGAAAAACACAGTACCGACGCCGACCTGCTTAAAAGAGCGCATGACAAAATGCAACAGGTGTTAAATGAAGAGTGGCAAAAACGCGATCAGACTCTGCCTTTGGAAAATCCGTATCAGGCCCTGATTTTAGCGTCCATTATTGAAAAAGAAACCGCCGCGGTGGAAGAGCGTAAACAAATTGCCGGGGTTTTTACCCGGCGGTTAAAAAAAGGCATGTTGCTGCAAACAGATCCAACCGTCATTTACGGCATGGGCGACAAATATCATGGCGACATTCGGCACAAGGATTTGCACGAACCGACTCCCTACAATACTTATATTAACGAAGGACTGCCTCCCACGCCTATCGCCATGCCCGGCAAACAGGCCATTATCGCGGCTTTACACCCCGATGACAGTAATTATCTATTTTTTGTATCCCGAGGCGATGGGCATCACGCCTTTTCCGCTTCGCTGGCGGAACACGAAAAATTCGTTGACCGTTATCAGCGTTGAAACCTTATAATCAACACTTTTTATTCTAACTGAATGGGTTTATCCCCTCTCCCCGGCAATGAATTATCGACAAGGCGATCTATCCTGCAGGCTGCAAAGTCTGATTGATGTCAATGCGCATCATTTACTAAGACAGGGCTTAAAAGGCTTGGAAAAAGAAAGTCTTAGAATAAATGCCGATGGCCGGATCGCCCAAACGCCGCATCCGGTCAGTTTAGGTTCGGCGTTGACCCACCCCTATATCACTACCGATTATTCCGAGGCGTTAATAGAGTTAATCACGCCGCCTTTTGCCGATATCAAGCAAACTCTGGCTTACATGCATCAGATTCATCAGTTCGTCTATTCGCAGTTGGGTGATGAAATGCTGCTGGTTACCAGTATGCCGTGCGGAATAGACGGTGATTTAAGTATCCCCATAGCACGTTACGGCAATTCCAATATCGGACAGATGAAACACGTTTACCGTAAAGGTTTATGGCATCGTTACGGCCGCACCATGCAGGCGATTGCCGGCATTCATTTTAACTATTCCGTACCGGAAGCCTTGTGGCCGGTGTTATACAGTCTAAGCGGCGTTGAAACGGCTTTGGAGGAATTTATATCCGATTCCTATTTCAGCCTGATTAGAAATTTTCACCGGCAGGGCTGGCTGATTCTTTATTTATTTGGCGCATCGCCGGTAATTTGCAAAACGTTTTTTAAAAGCCGGCCGCATTTGTTGAAGCAATTTGAAGAATTTGACGCGCATACCGTTTACCATCCGTTCGCCACTTCGTTGCGCATGAGCGATATCGGTTATAAAAGCAAGAATCAGGCTAGCCTGAGTATCGATTACAATTCCCTGGCCGGCTATGTGTCCAGTTTGAGCCGGGCGATTAATACCCCATTTCCGGAGTATGAAAAAATCGGCGTAAAAGTCGAGGGCGAATACCAGCAGTTGAACGCCAATATTTTGCAGATAGAAAACGAATTTTACAGTACCATGCGTCCCAAACAGGTCGCCGCGTCCGGGGAAAAACCAACTCTTGCCTTGCAAAGGCGCGGCGTATTATATGTGGAAATGCGCTCTTTGGATTTGAATCTGTTTAATCCGATTGGCATAGAAAAAAGCGCCGCCCGTTTCATAGAGGCGTTTTTACTAGCCTGCCTGTTGAACCCCAGTCCGCCGCAAGCGGAAGAAGAATTTGGCGTCAACAACAATAATCAACTACTGGTGGCCAATCAGGGCAGAAAACCGGGCTTGATGTTGAATAAAAGCGGTCAGGCTATCAGTTTACATTCCTGGGCGCATGGTATATTGCGAAACATGAAGCCGATTTGCGCGTTGCTG
>JBEKBU010000160.1:0-9720 GCA_050015235.1 Methylomonas sp.
AGCGGCTTAGCGCGTAGGCGGCGGCGATGGCGATATTGTTGAACAGGCAAAACCCCATCGATTTATCGGGTTCGGCATGGTGTCCGGGTGGGCGGACGGCGCAAAACGCGCGGCCGGCTTCGCCGAGCATGATTTTGTCGACCGCGTCGCATACGGCGCTGACGGCCAGCAACGCCGCCGAGGCCGAGCCGGGAGAAACCACGGTGTCGCTATCCAGATAGGCGTAACCTTGTTGCGGTATGCCGGTCAATACTTTGTTAATCAAACGCGGCGTATGAATCAGACCGAGCAATTCTTTGATATCCGCGCGAATTTCGGGTTCGAGGCGCCGTAAACAGGCGAATTTTGGAGCGGACAAGGCCTGATTGATAGCTTGCAAGCGGCTGGCGGATTCCGGGTGGCCGTGGCCGGTGTCGTGATTAAGAAAATCCGGATGCGAATAATACAGTGTTTTCATTGGCCCTAGTCCGCTTCTGTCATTTATTCATGTGAAGTTTTGAATCTGTTCGGCGAGTAAAGATAGTATGGCCGGCTTCATGCTTAAATGCGGATGCTATCACGTTTTCAAATTATTATATCCATATTACAAACATTTAGTGAGAACGCTCACAGATAGCCGTCGATAGTTTTAGCTATTATAACGCCATGTAATACGGGTAGTTTTCTGAAACCATTTTTTAGTGAGTCTGCGTATGAATAAGCCTAAAAATCTTTATAGGGATGTCACAACCGGCGTGTTATTTTTTATCGGCGTTTTTGTGTTCATGTCCGGCGCTTTCATGTTATCCACTTTATTGTTCGCGGCCGCGGCCATTAGCAGTAATCTGGACTTTAGGCCGGCCGCCGAACAGGAAAAATTACGCCCGAACGCGTAATTTCAAAGAACCGCCGCCGGCCGGAGTTTAAGCTTTCCCAAGCCTCGGACGCCCGGCAATCCCGCCGCGAAAAACCAGAACGCCGCTGGCAACGGCGCCGGGGTAGCGGCCGCGGCGGTGGAGTCTAGATACGACTGGACGGCGGATTGGGCGAAAAACTCGTCCGTCGCGCCCGGCGCCAGCGTCAAGGCCAGCAAGGCCGAACCGGGCTCCGTTTCGCTGTCTTGGGTAAAACCCGCGTACGTGCCGGCCGTCACCGAGTCCTGGCCGTTGACATTATTACCGGTATCCCAATAATCCAGCTGGATGGCGCTATTCGCGAACAAGCCGCTGGCCACGGCGTTCAACGTATAATTCAGCGTCACGTCTATGGTGTAAGTATTCACGCCGCTATTCGTAAAATCCAGGCTGAACTGGCCGGTGTTCAGCGTACTGACGGTTCCGTACGCGGCCGTATCGCCGCTAACCGCGTATGTACCGGCAAAAGCATTGTTTAGCGCCGGGCTTGACGGAATCGCCGGGTCGTTAGCCTGATAGGCGCCGTCGCCCGTCGTGTTGGCGTAAAAATCATTGGCGTCGGTGAGTTGTTGAAACGCGCCGGTAATTGTCAGACCCGATAAATCGCCCGCATCGTTCGGATTGGTATTGGTAATACTGTTAACCGTATAACTGATCGCTGCCGAACTGTCGTAAGAGACGTCGGCGGCGGCCGGTGGCATGAACGCCAGCGCCGCCAAGCCGATCAGCAGCGGTTTCTCAAGTGTTGTTATCATCATATCGATATCGAGTGTTTAAATAATCCAACTAAGGGGTAGCCGATAAGAACGGCGTAATCGGCGTCGCGCCGCCGCTGGCGCCGACCGCCGGTATCTGCAATACCTCGTCCTGCCCCAAAGCGGCGCCGAGCGGATTGCCCGCCGTCACTTGCGATTCGTCGCCTACCTGCCCATGCTTGACGGTTATTTGCGGATGATCGAACGGCGCTTGCTGATACCTGACCCGTTCATCGGTCAAGGCAATCAGAAAGTTAGTCAAATCGGTGGTGTTTTGGCTGGAGCTCAGCGTAGCCGACATGGCGTTGAGATGAAAATGCAGGGTAGGGCTGGTGAAATTACCGTGGCGGGCGTAAGCCTGGACGACTTGCGCCAGGCTGGCCATGCCGCCGTTATGCATATAAGGCCCGGTCAGCTCCACATTGCGTAGCGATGGAATCTTGAACGCGCCGTTAGTCGCCAGCGCCATTTTCGAATCCGTCAAATTGGCTTGCGCCGCCGCGATGGTCGGAATATATGCGGTAATCGGGTTCGCGCAGTTCTGATTGCGCAATACCCCCTCGCGGCTGCCGTCCGGAATCAGCCCGTCGCCGGGTAAAAAATAATTCGCCAGCGTGGTCTGTATATCATAGGCTAACGGGAAAATAAAATCGCAGGCGCGGACAGCATTCATGCCCGGATCGAACATGCCGGCGGCATTACCGGTCAGATAATTAACGTACTGCTCGCTGAAGGACAGCGGATTGCCGAACGCGTCCACCCCGCCTAGGCCGGGATCGGCGTTCGGATCGGCCGCGCCGTTGTTAACAAAGCCCATATCCATGAATTCTGGCAGTTGCAGTATGGTTTGATCGCGCGTCACCGGATTGCCGTATTGCGTCAGACCGGCCCCGGCCGCGCCGCCGTACGGCCCGAATGCGTCCGGGCCGAAAGCGATAGGCGTGGCCGGCGGCCCGAACGTGGCGCCCGTGGCCGGCGCCAGCAACGCGGCGTTGGCCGCCACGCCGGCCAGCGTCAGCGTAGCGCCGGCGTGGCACAGGTTGCAGTTGTTGTTCATGAACAAATTAAAACCGTTCGTCAGCGATGTGACCAGGGCGGAGGTTGCCGCCGGCGTGGCGGCGCTGACGTTGCTCCAGGTGGGATTCATGTTGGAATCGAGCGGACTCATATCGAACGGCGACTGGTCGGACACCAGCGTCGACTCGTAAAGCTGAACGGCCAGGCCGAAAAACATCGAAAAATTGGCTTCCATCTGATTGTAAGGCTCGCCGCCGGCGGCGGGCGCGCCGAACTCGCCTATGCCGCCGTACGACCAGTATTGCGGGTTAAAGGCCTGGGTGATCAGGTTTCTATATATAGTTTTCAAGCCCGGTTGCAAATTGCCGGCGCTGCTCAGGCTGTAAGAGCCGAGCACGCTGTCCTGATTATGCACCTGCTGATATTGCAAAGGCTGGCGCGACAGCAATTTCCGGCCGATATCCGGCCAGACGCGGGACGCGCACCCCATTTCGATATTGTTGAAAATGGGCGCCGTCACCGCCTGGGAAGCCAGCGAGGAATTGATCAGATTCAAGCGTTGCTTGGCCACGCCGGTAGCGCCGGTTTTCACCCAGACGCCGGCGTCCGGATCGCGGTCTCCCCAGGTGCTGCTGCCGTTAAAAACGTTATTCGCGCGGCCGTCCCAAAAATTCCGGTAATTAAACACGGCGTTGATCACGCTGGGCGCGTTTCTGGCTTCCACCTTGCGCACGCCGACGCCGTTCACGTTAAACACAGGATCGGCGCCGCGCGCGCATTGGTCGTTAACGCCGCTAAACCGGTTGCCGCCGGCGTATTGGCCGCTGAATGTACCTGCGGAGCCCGCCACGTCGTCGCTGCTGTAGGTCATGGCGCTGGTGTTGTCGGCCGGATTGCTGAACTGATAGAACGTAAAATCGTCCAGCGTCAAGGTATGATTCGGCGCGCCGCCGCCGCCGGAAGGCAATATATCGAAAGTCTGGCTACCGGCGTTAACGCTGTTCTGGCCCGGATTGATCTGATTCTTGACGCGGCCGTCGGCGCCGGCGCTAAAATGGCAGGAAGCGCAGGCCTGGCCGTCGCTGCCGACGTTGGTATCCCAAAACAAGGCCTTACCCAGGGCGATAGCAGCGTTTTTATTCACCACGATGGGATTGGCCCCATCCAGCAAGCCCGGCACGGGCGGCGTGGGGACGTTATGCAAAGACACCGGCACGGGCCGACCGGCCACGGCCGTCTGCATGATCAGCAATCCGCCCAGCAATAGAATACAAGAGAAAATTTGCATGCTGAATCCTAGTTAATTGATTTTCCGCCGGCCCTTGGCGATTGCCAGCATGGAAAGGCAGCCGCTCAGGAACAGCCAGAACGGGCCTGGCAACGGGGTAGGGGTAGGCGCCGCGCCCGCCGCCGCGCTGACTAATATCTGCGGCTGGCCGCCGGGTTTGGTCAACTGATTGATCAGATACGTGACATTGTCGTCCGCCGCCGAACCGAACAGCGAAACCGTCCCGCCGCTGGCGATGGTGTTGTACAAAGTGGCGTTTTGGCCTAAATCCCAAAAGCGCGGATCGCAGACGTCGTTGCTGCAATTGTTCGTGCCGTTGAAATTGCCGCCCAGATAATCGTAAGTGCCCAGCAGTTGCGCGCCGGCCAGCAGATTGCTGTAAGTTCCGCCGGCCGTGAATACCGAATTCCAGGTGAAATCCGGGTTAGCCAGACCATCGGCGCCGGCGTTCGCCTCGGTAAACCAGCTGTTATCCGCCAGCAAGGTAATATTGAACGCGCCCGCCGCCGGCACGTTGAATTGCGGGTTGTGCGTGGGTATGCCCAGGATGTCGAAATTGGAGTACCACTTGACCTGCACGTCGGTCACATGCCAGTCGCCAGCGCCGAATTCGGCGTCGAACTCGGCTTTAATGCTCGACGTATCGTAAGCGACCACCGCATCCAGGGTACGCGGATAATCGATGCCTTGCAGAGGGTCGGGCAGATTCGCGGAGATTTCCATCGCCCCGAAGGCCGACATGTCGCGGTTCGCATAGGTCGGATCGCTGGACAGAAAAGTGTCGGATACGGCGATGGTGCTGTAAGTGACGTCGGCTGACGCCGGCGGCGCCCAAATCAAGGGCAGGGCGGTTAAAAGCGAGAGGCGGCGGTATATTTTATTCATGCGCGGCCCCTTGACGGCGGCGGCGAGAGACGGCCAGCAGGGCCAGGCCCGCGCCGGCGAACGACCAGACCGCGGCGGGCAGCGGCGCCGCAACCGGGCTGTTGGCCGAGGCGTAGACGATCAGTTGCGGTTGCGCGCCGGACGCGCCGCGCTGATTGATGATATAAGAAACGTTATTGTCCGCCGCCGAACCGAACAGCGACACCAGCCCGCCGTTTTCGATGGCGCTAAACAAGGCGCTATTGGCGCCTAAATCCCAGAAGCGCGGATCGCAAGACACGTTCGCGCAATTGTTCGTACCGTTAAAGTTGCCGCCGGTATAGTTATACGCGCCCAGGGTTTGCGCGCCGACCAGCAGATTGCTGTAAGCGCCGCCAGCGTTAAATACCGAGTCCCAGTTGAAATCAGTATTCGCCAGGCCAGGACCGCCGGCGGTGGCGGGGTTAAACCAATTGTTATCCGCCAGCAGGCTGATGTTAAACGCGCCCGCCGCCGGCACGTTGAATTGGGTATTGTTGGCCGGCACGCCTAGAATGTCGTAATTCGAATACCACTCGACCTGCACATCGGTGACATGCCATTCGCCGGCCCCGTATTGGGCGTTGAACCCGGCCAGGATGGACGAGGTATCGTAGCCGACCACCGCATCCATGGTTCTGGCGTAACTGACGCCTTGGGCGGGATCGGGCAGACTGGCGGAAATCTCCATGTCGCCGAAATTGGATAAGTCCCGGTTAGCCCAGGTCGGGTCGCTGTTCAGATAGGTATCGGAAACCGAGCTGACCTGCAACGAGGTATCGGCAACCGCGTAATCGGCCCAGCCCGCCGCCAGCGCCAGCGCCGTGGCGATGGCCGGGTGTTTACAAGGTTTGGTGTTCATGGTTCTCCTTTTATGTACGCGTATCCGATCGGTTTTGAAATTGGAAGCATTGTCTTTTTATCGGTGAACAAAATATTTATAAAAACCTGGCGGAAACACGTCCGCCTTTCCTTACGCGGGTTTTAATCCAACCTGCGCCAGGATAGGGTTGTGTCGAGAGAAAATCCCCCTTAGCCCCCTCTTGATGATAAAGGGTTGTGGTTGGGGCTAGCCGTTCGCCCTTTGTAAAAGCGGGACGCGGGGGGGGATTTTCAAAAAAAGCCGTCCTGGCTTAGCCCGGCATTGCGCCGGGCTCCCTTTCCACATCCCTGTCGTCCTTGTCCTTGTGCTAAACGGTCAGGCGGAAAAACCGGCCCGCCGCCGGCGGCCAGACAAACCGAATGCCGCCAATGCGCCGCCGAACAGCCAGGCCGCGCCAGGAACAGGTACGGCGGTAGCGTCTATGGTCAGAAACTCATGGTTTTGGGCGAATGTGATGGTGTTAAACAGATAGTTAATCGTGTTATTGCCTGGCATCAACAGCAGCGTCGCCGCGCCGCCGGACAAGACGTCGGCGATCAGGCCGCTGCCTAAAGTCAGGCTATACGTTTGCGGTATGTTGTTGCCCGGCGGCGTATAATTAAAAGCACCTAGCGATTCGTCCACGCCGGGCGTTAAATAATTAGGCAGCGAGTTCCAGGTAATGCCGCCGGTGCTGCCGTTGGACGCCACGCCGGCGCCGGTGCCCGGCCCCTCCACCCAGGAATTGTTCGCCAGCCAGCTAATATCGAAAGCGCCGCCGTTAACTGGCGAAAAAATCGCATTATTCGGTTGTACGCCTTCAACGCCGTAATTGCTGGCCAATGTTAACGAAATACTGTTGATTGTCCAGTTGCCGGCGCCGTATGCGCTGTTAAAAGCCGCTTCCGCGCCGGCCAGATTGAACTTGATCAAGCTTTCGAAGGCGCCGTTGCCGGAATTGGCCCCGGCTACCACCATGGTGCCGGCCGCGCCGTAGTTGCTATTGGGATTGGCGTTATTCGCCGTGCCGTCGGTTACAAAGGCGTCGGCAAGTATGCCGGTGCTGTCCAGCGGCGTCGTATAAATCACGTCGGCCCGAGCGGCCGGGACGGTAAACAGGCCGGCCGCTACCGCGATGGATAACCATAGTTTTGTTGGACTAGTCAAACTTTCATTACATTTTAAAGCGTTCACGCATTACTCCCGCCTAAAGGCGCTATTAAAAATTAAATAACAGAATAAGCTGGCTAGTTAACCGGCAAGGTTAACTACCATACTCAAGCTGAAAAAACAGGCTTACGGCGGCCGAATACGCCCAGACCGGCCAACGCGCCGCCAAACAGCCAGGCCGCGCCGGGCAAGGGCACGGCGGCGGCGACCGCGTAGCTGTCCAGGTTATTGGCGGTAAAGCTGACAAAACCGTTGCTGTAAGCCAGATCGGTCGGTTTATATTGGCCCCAGGTCGAGCCGTTGAATTGCCAGATCAGAAATTGGTTGTAGTTGAAGCCGCTACCGACATAGAACGACAAATACACCGGGCTGGCGCTGCCGTAACCGCTGCTGGTGAAATCCCAGCCGCTCAACAGCGCTTGCGAACCGGCTAAACTGCTTTGCAGCGCGCTTAACTCGGCGCCGCCGATTTTGGTGGCGCCGAAAGTGACGCTGGTGGAAGCGCTGGTTCCCAAAAAGCCGGCGCCGACTTCCGCACCGTCGCTGGCGCTTGTGACGAGAATACGTTGGGTGACGGAGGTGTCTATGGTGTCGGAAACGCCGGCCGTGGTATTGGATGCGGCGACGACGGTATCGGTGTGGTTACTGGATTGCCATTCGCCACCCAGCGCCTGAACAGCACCAGTACCCGCCCATGAACCAGCAGTGATGGGCGTATAAGTTCCGGTGGATATCCCGGCTCCAGCAACTACCTGAAGGGTGCCATTGTTAGTCAAGGCGCCAGTCGCTTTTATCGAACTGCCGGTACCCACATCCGAGATTAATGTTGATGTGCTGTCAATAATACCAGAAGCCGAGGTTGAAGATGCTCCGTCACTGATACTTACCACCCCCGTTCCTAGATAGCCGACATAAAGTTCCCCGCTGGTTTTAAACTGCGTACCCGAGCCATCGACATTTAGAAAGCCATGATTACCCGAATTGTAACCAATGACGGTATTACCGGTTTCGTTAACAAGGGCGCCATTGGTTACGGCTACATAACCAGTAGCAAACGAAGTACTTGCTACATCGAAAGAACCGCCTGATCCATTCCATGTGGTTCCGGCGCCATCAATGCTGACGTATGCCGTACCATAGTTATAACCCGCATTAAATGTATTTTTTATATTCATCGTTGCGCCACTCGATAAGTCGATGTACGCCGTACCACCTCCATACCCCATATAAATTGAGGCGTTTATATTTGCAATACCCCCATTTGACAACGAAATTGTACTTACATCGCCAGTTTGTAATCCTTGGTATATACCGCCATTTATTCCATTATAATTCCAAGTTGAGCCAGTTCCGGATACATCAATAGTCCCGCCTCCGGTACTGTCGCCAACAACGAATGTAAATGCGGTTTCGCTGTTTGCCTCAGAATCATAAGTACCGCCATTGGAAACATTGATTAATCCCGTTCCACCGGAGTAGCCTATAAGGCTCTGTCCAACATTGAAGAGAGAACCCGCACCACTGACGTTAACGACACCATTACTTCCATTCCCAATAACGATACCATTACTTCCACTCCCAAGGTTTGCGCTAGAACTGAGTGTGGCTTGTGCGCCATTTGTAATATTCACGATACCAGCACCACCATCCCCTATATTTGAAATACCGTTTTGATCGAGCCAGGTTGTACCAGAGCCATCAAGATTTAAAGTACCAGTCACTCCAGAAGTTGCGCCTAAATCAATGGCATATGAATTCAAACTACTACCAGCGTTGACGGTCAAACTGCCATTGGCGGTATTACCAATATAGTCGGTAATGCCTGAACCGGAGCCTGTGGTCCAGGTAGAAGGATTGGTCAATGGCTCAACATCGCCAGTTTCGATGTATGCCGCCTGAGCTGATGAAGCCGACAAAACGCCAGCGACAGCCGCCGCAATTGGCAGTAATTTAATAGAATGGGATAACAAATTTCGCACGTAAAACTCCTCGCCGTCAGGCGCTCATCAAAACATTCAATTGGTAGTGCCAGCACATCGCCTTAGGTATAGGCGCTCCGTACTCAGAGGCAATCCGGCCAACTCCCGACGAGTCCCGTGATTTTCCGGCCCGGCCTCGCGGCCGGTGTGGCGGTTCGGCTTTCCAGCCGGACAATAGCCTTGTCCCCGCCGTGCCCGGCTTAAACCGGGCGTGCTGGATTAAAAATAGTTAAAGCGCATCCCTGCAAGGCCAAGCCCGCCGAAACAAGCCGGGATTGGCCTTGAATCGCCGGTGAAGAACATGGGGGATGTACTTGTCGCCATAACGATACGCTATGAACTATATTATACAACCATAGTAAAGGTCAAGCCGGAGATATGCGGAATCGGGATGATAGGCGGCCGTCGGAAGTAAACAGGGCGGTCGGTTGACGGTCAGCGTATGTTATAAAGCAAGTCATAAATATGCGGTATCAACGCCCTACAAGAATAGTCAGCTGTTAATAGTCGATTTTTTCGGCGGGATTAGTACGGTTATAGGAAATAATCTTTTTGTTATTTGTTGATAATATTTAGCGTTAAGGCTTGGGCGTGGAATTTATCCCGTCCTGCTCGCGAATTAGCTAATTTCAGTATAATTGACTTTATATTTATCCGATATATAAGGACATAACCATGCAAGAGCTAGATTACGAAACTGTTCGGGACGACATTGACAGATAATCACGGCGGCGCACATACTGACCCAGCGTACGCGCCAAAATCCGCAAGCCAGGTATGACGCCAAGTTTCGCTTGATGCGCATGTTGTATCAAAAGAACTGGGACAAACAACGCATACTGGATTTATTATG
>JBEKBU010000161.1:0-9700 GCA_050015235.1 Methylomonas sp.
TCTTCGCCGGAAGGCAGCCTGCCGGTTTCTTTCAGCGTATCGGTATCTATAATCTTAATGGTGTTTTCTCCACTGGCGGCGATATAGAGAACTTTTGCGTCCGGACTGATGACGATACCGCGCGGCTGCACGCCGATATTGACGGTTTTCAGCAATTTTCCTTCCAGACCGTCCAATACCGCCAGCGCGTTATCTTTCTCCAGCGTGATAAAGACCGTTTCCGCGCGCAAACGCACGGTCAGCAATGTTCCCAATACCAAGACAGCGATTTTTAAAACCCGCATGATTATTTTCCGCTCCAAATTTTAATGAAAAAAACCATTCACCGAGAGAATAAACTAGCAAAGGCTTACCGATAGCTGACCGCATTGGCGGTTGGCGCCGGAGCCCCTGGCGGAGGTTTGATCGGCATGGATGCCGAGCGAAAGCCTACAAGGACGTATTCACGGCGTCCTCCGCCAGGGGCTCCGGCGCCAACTGCCGGGTAGCTGACGCTGTCTTAAAATTCGCTGAATAGTTACAAAAAACAAATTATACTCTCAGCGCGAATACTGGCGGCTCTGAATTTTAGATCAAAACAGAATGTCGGTTATCTATTAAGGTATACCCTTTTAAAAACAATTGATATATTGACGCCTGGGATAGGATGGCGACAGCGCCGACTCATTAATTTGTGATATTTGCAACACGCCGAGTGGCTGAACTTCGTTGTAAAATGCTTTATTATGAATACAAATATAACTTACCCAATATCACCTTATCAAACACGTTAGCCCGCATGTTGAAAATTTTACAAATTACCGATTTACATATTCAACCCGGCTCAACGGAAACGCTTATGGGCATCGATACCGAGGCTAGCCTTAAAAACGTGCTGAATCATGCATTCCGTACTCATGTCAGCTTTGATCAGATTCTAGTGACCGGCGATCTGGCCCAAAACCCATCCCCGGCCAGTTACCAACGCCTCTACGGCATCTTGCAAAATTTCCGGACGCCGATCATGTGCTTACCGGGCAATCACGACGATTTTGCGCTTATGCAAAATTCTTTACAGCGCGGCTATATCACTTGCGAGCAATATCTAGAGTTGCAAAATTGGCGCGTCATTGCGCTGCAAACTCAAAAACCGGATAGCCCCGACGGCGAAATAGCCGATGAACAATTACACTATCTGACCGAGCGGCTGGATGCGGAACCGGAGCAGCCCGTGTTGCTGGCGATGCATCATCATTGCCTCGGCAGCGGCTGCGCCTGGCTGGACACTATGCAAATCAGCAACAGCGCCGCCCTGCTCGAATGCATCAACCGTTATCGGCAAATAAAAATCGTTTGCTACGGCCATATCCATCAGGAACGGGAGGCGTTTATAAACGGGGTCGGTTTTTTTTCAACCCCGGCCACCTGTTTTCAATTTCAGCCTCTGAGCCAAGCCTTTAAAATCGCCGATCAGGCGCCGGGTTACCGGGTTTTCGAACTCTATCCGGACGGCGATTTTAAGACCGCCTGTTACTGGTTGCCAGAACCCGCGCCGGGTTTAACTTTGGACGGACATGGCTATTAATCCGGCACGGCTAAAAGCATACTTGTTTTCCGGCCTAACCCGCCAAGCGCCGCACTATGCAACCCTTATATTCGACTGAGCAAATCCGCCTTGCCGAGCAAGCGGCCATGCAATCCCTGAACATCAGTTCCGCTGAATTGATGCGGAGAGCCGGACGCGCGGCATTCGGCGCATTGCGGCGCCGCTGGCCCGAGCTAAAGCGCCTGCGGGTTTTCTGCGGCGCCGGCAATAACGGCGGCGACGGATATGTAGTAGCAACACTCGCCTTGGCGGCCGATTATCAGGTCAACGCGTACAGTTTGGCCGACAATCCAACCGGCGCCGCGCAGGCTGCATATGTTGCGTTTTTACAGGCCGGCGGCAAGATAGAAAAATTTACCGGCGTGGTCGACATTCCGGCGGATACATTGATCGTCGACGCTTTATTCGGCACGGGTCTTAACCGCGAGCCTAGCGGAGCTTATCTTGAAGCTATCCGCCAAATTAATGCATCCGCCGCGCCGGTACTGGCGCTGGATACGCCATCCGGTCTGCATGCGGATACCGGCAGGGTATTGGGTACAGCGGTAAAAGCCGATATGACCGTCACGTTTATCGCTCTTAAAGCCGGACTATACACCGGCATGGCGGCGGATTTTACCGGCGACGTCACGCTCGCTTCCTTGGATTTGCCTGACGCTATCCTCGCCTCGCTACCGATAAAAGCCAGCTTGCTGGCCAAACCGGTACTGCCGAAGCGAAACCGCTGCGCGCATAAAGGCCATTTCGGCCATGTATTGTTAATAGGCGGAAACCACGGCTATAGCGGCGCGATTAGGCTGGCCGGCGAAGCCGCGCTACGCAGCGGGGCCGGTCTGGTCAGCATCGCCACGCGCGGCGTCCATAGCGCGCTGTTAAATCTAGGCCGTCCGGAACTCATGATACATGGCGTGGAAGAGCCAGCCGCACTGGAGCCCTTGCTGCGCAAAGCGACAGTCGTCGTTATAGGCCCAGGACTTGGCCAGGACAGCTGGGCTCGCGCCCTGTTTGCAGCCGTTCTGGAAAGCCGGCTGCCGTGTGTTATGGACGCGGACGCATTGAACATACTGGCCGGGCAACCCCGTTACAACGTTAATTGGGTGTTGACGCCGCATCCTGGCGAAGCCGCCCGGTTATTAGTCTGCGCAACCGTCGATATCGGTAATGACCGTTATGCGGCGGTGGCGGCGTTACAAAGTAAATACGGCGGAGTTTGCGTATTAAAAGGCGCCGGCAGCCTAGTGGCGGACGGGTCGCAAATTTATACCGCCGCCACGGGTAATCCCGGTATGGCCAGCGGCGGCATGGGCGATGTTTTAGCAGGTATCATAGGCGGGTTGCTGGCGCAAGAATTAAGCCCATCGTCCGCGACGCGTTTAGCCGTTCATGCGCACGGAGAAGCAGCCGACGCCGTAGCCGCCCGCCAAGGCGAACGCGGCATGCTGGCGAGCGATCTGTTACCGGAGCTTGTGCGGATTATCAATGATTGATGAGCTAACCGCCTTTTTTCCATTGGCTAGTCCGAATATTAAAACCCGGTGAATAAGGTTATAATGCAACAAGGGATTAAATCTATCGCTTATTTACCGCAACGCCAGCAACAAACTAAATGGAAAACCTAACCAATATTCCCACCGTCGCCCACGTCATACAACAAGCCTTAACGCCGGTATTTCTATTGGGCGGCGTCGCCGCGATTTTAAATGTGTTGACGGGCCGTTTGGCCAGAGCCGTAGACAGATTCCGCGTACTCGACGACGCGAATATTAAAGATACGGACGGTTATAAAATGGAAATGCATTTATTACCCGCCAGAGTGCGTCTGATTCAATGGTCTATCAGCCTATGCACGGTTTGCGCTTTATTGGTTTGCGGTTCTATCGTCACGCTGTTTCTGGGCGCGGAACTTGGTTTAAATATATCGCGGATCATTTCCATACTGTTTATTCTGGCTATATTGGCTTTAACCATGGGATTGCTTTGTTTGCTGCGGGAAATTACCTTGGCGACCGGAAATATCATCGCTAATTGACCGGGATAAATCAATTAGCATTTTCAAATCGCATTGGTTATGAAAACAACGTCTCTAAAATCGAAGCCGTCGCCTTCCGCAAGGTCTGCGCGTTGGGTTACGGTTAGCGCCTAACCCAATCTACATTGTTGATTATAGATGACAATATCCGCCATCATCCTATTTCATTATAGTCAGGACCGAACATGACAGCCGCATTAACCCACAACACCGACGAACGCCGGGCCAAACTCAGCGTTTACATCATTGCCTATAACGAGGCGGATAAAATCGCCGATGCGCTGAAAAGCGTCAATTGGGCCGATGAATTGCTGGTGCTGGATTCTTATAGCAGCGACGATACGGCCAATATAGCGGTGGAGCTGGGCGCCGCCGTCAAGCAACTGCCTTTCGTCACTTTCGGTAAACTGCGTAACGACGCCATCGCCGCCTGCCGATACGATTGGGTATTCAGTCTGGATGCGGACGAACGCTGTACGCCGGAAGCGCGGGCGGAGATCGAGCGCATATTAGCCGATCCGGATGCGGACGCCTATTATGTGCCGCGCCGCAACTGGTTCATGGGGCGCTGGATTAAACATTGCGGTTGGTATCCGGATTACCGGCAGCCGCAATTATTCCGAAAAACGGCCCTAACGTTCGACGACAGGGACGAAGTGCATGAATCCTATACCGTTCAAGGTAAAACCGGCTATTTTAAAACCGCCATCGTGCAGACGCCGTTCCAAAATCTCGAGCAATTGCTGCATAAGATGCAGCGCTATTCCAGCCTGGGCGCGCAAAAAATGATGCGCAACGGCAAGCAAGTCAGCATGGGCAAGGCGCTCAGCCACGGGCTATGGGCTTTTATCCGTATCTATTTTTTAAAGCTGGGTTTTCTGGACGGCTGGGCGGGATTTGTGCTGGCGCTAGGCAATTTTGAAGGCACTTTTTATCGTTACGCCAAGGCGGCCACGTCAAAACTGAGTTGGACGCCGCCGCCCGATTAAAGCTTACTTACGGTTGCAGCTATTTTTAAACCGCCGGTATAAATCGGTTAGAAACCGGAAGACGTAAACACGGTCATACCAGTTCGGATCGTGAAGATCGGTTCTCGACCAGCGTTGATAGCCCAATTCCGGAGTTGCCAGTACCGTGACGCGATCGGGATGCGCCCGTCTATACCAGGAGTAAGCGCCGTCGACGTGCATGGGGCCGCCGGCCGGATCACCGTCCGGCCGTTGCAACATTTGCCGCAGATAATCCACCAGTTCATGGATAACCTGGCGCTGAAAAGCCAGAAAATGGGTGGTGACAATTTCCTGATTTGACGGCGCAACCTTGAAATGGCCGGCATGCGGCGGTTCGGAAGCGGACTCCGCGGCCACCGGATCGACTATGCTATAGCCGCCGTAAAAAATATGCCAATCCATATGTTGCAAGGTATCCAGATACAACGGCATCCGGGTATTGAAATTTTCCACGAAATCCAGATCGTCCTCGAAAATTAAAATTCTGTCAAAATTACGTTGCAAAGCATCGGATAAAACAGCCAGATGGCTTAAAAAACAGCCTCGGGCGCCGATACTGGGAAATGCGCCGGCGTCGGCCGGACGGATGGCCGGAAACAGCATGATCTGCGGCTGGTCTAAATTTAAGCCGATCTTGGCGAGCTGCGCGGCCATTTCGGCTTTACGATCGGTTCGGTGCGGCAAATTGATAATATAAATTTGCTGAAAATAATTTAATAATGACGCCATAAGCCAAATGCTTTGCTCGGTTAAAATCGATTTAAGTATAGACTTTATGCCGGTTATAAATTGAGAACATTCTGTAAAAAACCCTAAATCGATACCCGTGGTTAGCGGCGAAAGCGGCCCCAGCCGCCACCCCAGCCGCCCCTATATCCAAAAGCCGGCGCAATTCCAATGCCGACGGTAGGCGGATAGAGCGCTGGGCCGTAGTAGGCGGGCCCCGAATAAGCAGGATAACCGGAATAACCCGGATAAGCCGGATAAGCGGCCACAGGCGCCGGCGCATAAGCGACGCAACCTTGGCACATAACAGCTATAACCGTTATAGCGAAACAAACGGATACGGAAGTTTTCATGGTAATTCTCCTAATATCGGAAATTAGTTAAAATCCGGGTTAATAAGTTCCTGCTATAAGCCTTGATCTACATTCGCTCGCAAATTCGGCCAGCGGCTAAAGGCGAATATCCAGATCATAATGATATTCACGACCGGAATCAGCAGCACCAAAGTCCAACGGCCGTCAAACCCGGCTTTTTGCAAAATCCGGTAACCTAACCACAAGCAGAACAGGACATACGCCGGCAATACGATATAAAATAATTCCATACCTTATTTCTCCCCGCCTTCACGGGCATTTTCCCAGGGCAACAGCGCCAGTTGCAAAAAAATTATCAATAAGCCGAACACCGGCACAAACACGAGCCCGGCCCATAAAGGGCTAAAACCGGCTTTTTTATATATCAAGCATAACGGTATGAGCAACATCATGCCTACAATCGCCACCTGTAAAATTTCAGGAACCATCGCCTACCCCCTCTTTTACCAATAAGCCAGCACCAATCCGGCGAATACCGCCGCGCCAAACCAATTATTGTTTAAAAAAGCCTTGAAACATTTAGGCTTATCAAAGTTAAAAATCAAAACCTGCTGATAAGCCGCCAAACCGGCCGCGGCGATTAATCCCAAATAATAAGGCCAAGCAAGTTGCAACATCATACCGACAATTATCAACAACCCGAGCACAATCAACTGCAGGAGCGCGGTAATTTCCCTGACGCGGTTACCGAACAAAATCGCCGTGGATTTAACCCCTATTTTTAAATCATCGTCTATATCCACCAGCGCATACATAGTATCGTAAACCAAAGCCCAAAGCATTACCGCCAGATATAATATCCATGCCAATAATGGAATGCCGCCGGTTTGGGCGGCAAAAGCCATCGGCACGGCAAAACCGAAAGCCATGCCCAGATAAGCTTGCGGAAGATGGGTATAGCGCTTCGTAAACGGATAACTGGCGGCTAAAAAAGCCGCTACAAACGAAAGCGCGATTGTCAACCGGTTCATCAATAACACCAACGCAAAAGCCGTCAGGCATAAGCATGCAAATAACAGCAACGCTTCTTTCGGTTTGACTTTGCCGGCGGCGATCGGCCGTTCTCTCGTCCTCAATACATGCGGATCGAATTCCCTGTCCGCGTAATCGTTAATCACGCAGCCGGCCGCGCGCATCAGCACCACGCCAAGCGTGAACACCGTTAACACCAAACCGTCCGGACGGCCGTTCCCGGCGATCCATACCGCCCAGAGCGTCGGCCAAAGCAAAATGAAAATGCCTATGGGTTTATCAAACCGCGCCAGCAGCCAGTATTGGCGAAATTTGTCTCCTCTAGCGCTCATTCCAGCCGGCTCTTATCTTTTATAGTCTCGATGATAGCGGTAGTCGAATGGCCTTCGATAAAGGAAAGTATTTTCACTTCGCCGCCATTCGCCAACACGCTTTCATGGCCGGCGATAGAGCGGATATCGGTATAGTCGCCGCCTTTAACCAAAATATCCGGCAAAAGTTGTTCAATTACGGCCCGCGGCGTATCTTCCTCGAACGCGGCCACCCAATCGACGCACTCCAGCGCCGCCAACATTTCCATACGATGCTGGAGTGAATTAACCGGCCGTTGCGGGCCTTTCAGGCGTTGTACCGAGGCGTCGCTATTCACCAAAACCACCAGACGGTCGCCCAAGGTTTTCGCTTGCTGCAAATAGCGGATATGACCGGGATGCAAAATATCGAAACAGCCGTTAGTGGCGACGACTTTATCGCCAACGGCTTGCGCCGCATGACGTTCGACCAGCAACTCCGTCAAGCCGCATACGCCTTTATGATGCGCCCGCGAACCTACCAACGCCGCTTTTAATTCTTCGGTGTTAACGGTGGATGTACCCAACTTGCCGACCACGATACCGGCGCCGATATTGGCCAGTTGCGTGGCTTCCTGAAACGATTTCTTGGCGGCGAGGCTGGCGGCGAAAACCGAAATAACCGTATCGCCGGCGCCGGTGACGTCAAAAACTTCACGGGCGTGCGTCGGCAAATGCATAGGCTCTTGATCTTTGCACAGCAAAGTCATTCCGTGTTCGCCGCGGGTTATCAGCAAAGCTTCAAGCTCCAAATCGGTGATTAAATTCATGCCTTTTTCGACAATTTCCCTCAGTCCGGAGCAGGAGCCGACGATAATTTCAAACTCGCTGAGGTTAGGCGTAATCAGCGTTGCGCCCCGATAGATGGAAAAATCTTTCCCTTTCGGATCCACCAAAACCGGTTTGTGCAATTGCCTGGCCAAGTGAATGAATTGCTGAGCCTGCTGCAAAGTGCCTTTTCCGTAGTCAGACAATACCACCACTTGCGATTGAGTCAGTTCGGCATGGTAGAGATGAAGTAAATCCCCGCTGTCGACCTGCTGGAAACCGTCCTCGAAATCCAGGCGGATCAATTGCTGGTGACGGCTTAATACCCGCAATTTAGTTATCGTTGGATAATCGGGCAGACTTTTAAACAGGCATAACACGCCTGCCGAATCAAGCAGATTTTTTAAGGACGCCGCCGCCTCATCCGCACCGGTAAAACCCAATAAAGACGCTTTAGCGCCGAGGCTAGCTATATTCAAAGCCACGTTTCCGGCGCCGCCGGCGCGTTGTTCGTTTAAATTGACGTGCACGACCGGCACCGGAGCTTCGGGGGAAATTCGCGATGTGGAGCCATGCCAATAGCGATCCAGCATCAAATCGCCGACAACCAAAACGCGGGCTTGAGAATAATTGGGTAATTGCATACCATTCACACTGTTAATATAGACTGATGATATTATAACGGCTTGTTAAGATCCAAAGGCGAGTAAATCATGCATGTAAAAATCTACCATAATCCGCGTTGCGCCAAATCGCGGGAGACGCTTAAGTTACTGGAAGAGCGCGGCATTCAACCGGAAGTGATCGAATATCTGAAAACGCCGCCTGGGGCAGAGGAACTACGGGATATTTTAAAACTGCTGGCGATCGGTCCGCGCGATTTGATGCGCAAAAACGAACCGGAATACAAGGAAAATAATCTCCATGACGCTTCCTTGAGCGCTGGCGATCTGATTGCGGCCATGGTTAAAATTCCGAAACTGATCGAAAGACCGATCGTGGTCGCCAACGGCAAAGCCGCTATAGGCCGGCCCGCCGAAAACGTACTCGCGATACTGTGAATGGTTAATATTCTCATCCTTTATTACAGCCGTACCGGCGGCGCCCGGCAAATGGCCCGGCACGTCGCGCGCGGCGTCGAGTCGGTTGCAACGGCGGAAGCCGTGTTACGCACGGTTCCGGAAGTTTCGCCGGTTTGCGAAAAAACAGCCGAGCGTATTCCTGACAGCGGCGCGCCTTACGCTACATTGAACGATCTGGAGCAATGCGATGGCCTGGCGCTCGGCAGCCCCACGCATTTCGGGCAAATGGCGGCGCCGTTAAAATATTTTCTCGATACTAGTTCCGGTTTGTGGCTGGCAGGCGCTTTATCCGGCAAACCGGCGGGCGTCTTTACCTCGACCGGCAGCATGCACGGCGGACAGGAAAGCACGTTACTTTCCATGATGCTGCCGTTGATGCATCACGGCATGCTGCTGGTCACGCTGCCGTGCAATGAAATAGCGTTGCGTGAAACCGTCAGCGGCGGTACGCCTTACGGACCTAGCCACCATGCACAACTTGACAACGAAATATCGGAACATGAAAAAAGCTTATGTTGGGTATTAGGCGCTAGGCTTGCAAAAACAGCCTTGGCGTTAAAAGCTTCTTAATGCAGCGGTGAAAATGCAGTCGGCAATTCGGCTGTTGGCGAAGGAGTTTAATTATTCAGCGAATTTTAAGTTAGCGTCAGCTACCCGGCTTTTGACGCCGGAGCGCCTAGCAGAGGACGCTGTGAATACATCCGTGTAGCTTTCGCCCGGCCTCCATGCCGGTCAAACCTCCGCCAGGCGCTCCGGCGCCAAAAGCCTAGGTGGTCGGCTATCGGCGAGCTTTTAAACGGCAAA
>JBEKBU010000162.1:0-9596 GCA_050015235.1 Methylomonas sp.
TTTCAATAAATGCAGCACATATCGCCTCATCCTCAACCACCAAAACTGAACCCATACTCAAACCTACCTCCCCTGCCCTATGACTGTTCGTTGATCCCAATCTTTTCTAATCTCTAATAAACGCGGCATAATGTTCATAAAACGCACAACCAGTTCCGGATCAAAATGTTCTCCGGCGCCGGCCTGAATAAACTCCAGTATTCTATCCATCGGCCAAGCTTGTTTATACGGTCTGACCATGGACAACGCATCAAATACGTCGGCGATAGCCACGATCCGCGCCGATTCGGGAATTTCGCTCTGTTTCAAACCATCCGGATAACCGTTTCCGTCCCATTTCTCATGATGGCGTAAAGCAATTTCCGCCGCCAATTTAAATAAAGGCGCGTCGCTTTTAGACAGTATGTGATGCCCAATTTGCGTATGTAATTGCATCTGCCGCCATTCGTCTGCATCGAGTTTACCCGGCTTCTGCAATACCGCATCGGGTATGCCGATTTTACCGGTATCATGCATGGCCGCCGCCATCTCCAGCAAGGCGCAATTTTCCGCGGTCCAGCCGGCATTCTCCGCTAATGCGCGGGAGTAGGCGGCCATGCGCCAAATGTGATCGCCTGTATCGGTATCATTATAATGTCCCGCTTCTCCAAGCATAAAAATAGCATCCCGATGGCTTTTTTCCAGTTGACTTACCCGAACTAGAGATAAATGCGTTTGAATTCTGGCTCTAACAACGCCCGCTGATACCGGTTTTATTAGATAATCGACGCAGCCGGCGGCGAAACCGGCTTCCTCGTTTCCAAAATCGGATAACGCGGTGACAAAAATAATCGGTATGCCCTCGAATTCCGGATTTGATTTTAGCGATCTGCACACGGAATAACCGTCGATATCCGGCATTTTGATATCCAGCAAAATCAGGCATGGACGATGTTTGTTCACCGCATTGAGCGCTTCCGCGCCGCTACGGGCAAATACCAAGCGGTATTCGGGTTCGAGGATTTGCCGTAAACTAACTAGATTGACCGGTTCATCGTCAACCACCAGAATAGGATCGCAATTCATATAATGTTTCTAATTTGGCAAAATTAATTCACGCTTGCCGCTTTAAGTAATCATGCAGCAGAATTTCAGCGCCGCGAAAATCAAAATCGGCGAGCTTTTCTTCAATATCGGCGCACAGTCCGCCGGGAAGTCCGGTGCGTGATTTTTCTAAAACAGGTTCTATGATCGCGGGGCTGTCGCTGTCCAGGGCGTTTAATAACTCCCTAGCCGTATTCAATCTTTCAGTTGCATGCTCGGGTATCATAACGGCCTGGGTTTTTGCTTCCGCTCCGTTTTGGGCCACCCAAACAGCGATACCGGCGCCGGCTTCGTCAATGGCCTCCTGTAATTGCGCCGCCGCCGCCAAAGCAGCTTCCTGATAGGGTAATTTCAGTTCGAAATCAGCCGCCGCCGCCACGATTTTATGTAACGCCAAGGCGCCGGCGCCGCCTTTCAGTTTATGCGCCAAATCGGCGGCTTTTTTGTTTTTGCCCTGCGAAACGCAAGTGATGATTTCATTACCTATCTGCGCGTAATCTTTAGCGAATTTAAGTAAACAAGTACGTAACAAATCAGAATTATTCCATTGCTTAACAGCCTTTTCCATATCAAATCCGGGGAATTCGGCCGGATAAATGGAATCGGCATGCGTTGGCGTACTTTTGTAGTATTCTTTGCCGCCGTCCGTGGTCAATTGCTTGATAATCTTCATTCATTCCCCAACTTTGAACGGTTTGGACAAAAATACGTTCATACAGGCTGCGTAAGCTTCATGAGGCGTCGGCGAGCAACACTACCGTGGAAGTATAGCCGGGATCCGCTTTTTTTAAAGGCGGGGGCCGTAGCATGCGGATTTTATATTCCCACCAAGCTTTTTGATTGGCTTTTATTAGGTTTCCGAATTGATGGCGTACAAACATCGCGTCTGGCGCCGAATGGCGCGCTCATCGTTTACGACCCTCGCGCTTCCGGCTTTAAGGATTAAATTATAGTTAATTCACCGCGGGCGTAATGTTTTTGCCTGGATGTATAGTAATAGGTCTCCGAATGGAAACTGTTTCTATTCGCCGTGTTTATCGTGTTTTGACGATGAGTAAGCTCGTTTTTTCACTTTATCCTTGCTAACCAAATTGCTGTCGAAACGCGAAATATTCAGCGGTTTTCCAACGACTCGCACTTTTTTTAACGCTTCCAATAAATCCTTGGGCATGCCGGCCGGCAATTCAACGGTACTGTAATGTTCGGAAATTTTGATCCTGGCGATATGATCGCCGTCTATACCGGTTTCATTGGCTATCGCGCCGACGATATTACCGGGTTTCACGCCGTCGCTGCGTCCGACTTCAATGCGGTATTCCTCCATTTCCACTTGGCCGGCGCGATTTTTGCCGCGTTTTGGATTAACGCGATCACGTTGTTCCTTGCCAAAATCGGAGGATTTTTCCACAAAATCCTTGCGCGGTTTTTTTGCCGGTTCGTTCAATAACAGCGGGGTATCGCCCTGCAACATTTTGCCGAGGGCGGCGGCGATAAGCAAAACCGGTACGTCATGCTCCACCTGGTACTGATTAAGCAATTGCGTGTAAAAACTGAGTTCTTCGGCGGCCAGCGTGTCGGTAATACGTTGTTTGAAACGGGTAATGCGGGTATTGTTAATAAATTCAGTGGAAGGTAGTTGCATTTCTTCCACTTTTTGTTTGGTGGCCTGCTCTATATTTTGCAGCAAGCGCTTTTCGCGCGGAGCGACAAACAGAATGGCGTCGCCGGTGCGGCCGGCGCGGCCGGTGCGGCCGATGCGGTGAATATAGGATTCGGTATCGTAGGGAATGTCATAATTCACGACATGCGTAATACGGTCGACATCCAGTCCGCGGGCGGCGACATCGGTTGCGATTAAAATATCCAGTTTTCCGCTTTTCAGGTTTTCAATCGCTCGCTCCCGTAAGGCTTGCGACATGTCGCCGTTTATGGCCGAAGCGGAAAAACCACGCGCCTCAAGTTTATCAGCCACTTCTATCGTGGCGGTTTTAGTCCGGACGAAAATAATCATGCCGTCAAAATTTTCCGCTTCCAGAATACGGGTCAGCGCATCCATTTTATGTATGCCGCTGACAAACCAGTAACGCTGGCGGATATTTGCGGCCGTGGCCGTTTTCACCTTAATGGTGACCTGTTCCGGATTATTCAAATATTTCTGGGCGATTTTCCGGATTTCCGGCGGCATGGTGGCGGAAAACAGAGCCGTCTGCCGGCTCGCGGGAGTTTGCTCCAGTATCCATTCGACATCGTCGATAAAACCCATGCGCAACATTTCGTCCGCCTCATCCAGAATCAACGTTTTTAATTGATCCAGTTTCAAGGTGCCGCGCCGCATATGATCCATAACCCGGCCCGGCGTGCCTACAATGACATGGGCGCCGCGGTTCAATTGCCGTAATTGCGTCGTATAATCCTGGCCGCCGTATATGGGTAATACGTGGAAGCCTTTAATATGCGAGGCATAGCGCTGAAAAGCTTCGGCAACCTGGATGGCCAGCTCGCGGGTCGGAGCCAACACTAATACTTGAGGGTCTTTTTGTTTTATATCCAAGCGCGACAAAACCGGCAAGGCGAAAGCGGCGGTCTTGCCGGTGCCGGTTTGCGCCTGTCCAAGCACATCGCGGCCGGCTAACACATAAGGGATAATTTCAGCCTGGATCGGAGATGGTATTTCATAGCCAACGCTTTCGAGCGCTTTTAATACGGATTCGGACAAATCCAGATCTTTGAAGGAAGGCGTATGGCTTGGGGCGTCTGACATGTATGATACCTGTAGAAAAATGGTAATGGGCCGGCAATTATTAACAGCTGTGGGCGCTATTGTAACGCAATTTGCAGGCCAAGTGCTAACTTATTGATAAACCCGGAGAATAATATAGTTAAGTTCTTTGATTTCCATTAGCGTAATTCATGCTGGCGTATATAAAAAATTGGGAGCCGAAAATCAGATTCGCCATTAATAAATGGATAGGCTGGGCGACGGCCGGGAACCCTAATCTGTCCAGACTGACGCCGGCCAGTATTGCCGTAACGGTTAATCCGGCCAAAATATACGCCATATGCCGGAATAAGCTGTTATTTGCGGAATTCCGCCGAATTTTCCAGGCCAGCCAAAGATTCGCCAACAAAATCAGCGATGAAAAAGATCGGTGCACATAGAAAATTACCGGGAAGCTTTCTCGCCAGTATTGCCGGTCGATATAGGCGTGATCATGGGCGATGTAATCGATACTTTCGCGTACTTGCGTTCCCATGAGAAATTGCGTTAAAGTCAAGAGCATTGCAATTTTTAATACCGCCATAAAACCGGGTTGCAGCCACTGGCAATCAAGTTTGTAGATCAGCTCTTTTTGCGAGCGGGTGACGGCGTAGATCAGCAAGGCGACGATAAGCAGAGCTAACAGCATATGCAGCGTAATCATCATGGGTTTAAGATTGCTGGCTACAACCGCCGAGCCAAGCCAACCCTGGGCGCCAATCAGTACAAGCGCCAGTACCGAAAGATAGAATACGGCTTTATCGGATTTGAGATAAACGCGGGAAGACCAGACCGTAAGCATCACAAGCAGGCCGGTACTGGCGCCGATCAGGCGATTGGTGTATTCAGTCCAGGTTTTTACCGGATTAAACTGGGTATTCTCGTAGCCGCGTGCGGCGTAGAGCTCGTGATAATTTACCGGCAGTTGCGCTTCGCTGACCGGCGGCGCCCATTGCCCGAAACAGGTAGGCCAGTCGGGGCAGCCCATACCGGCGCCGGAAGCCCTTACCACGCTGCCGGCAAAGATGACCGTGTATACGGCAAAGATACATAATACGCCTAAATGACGGAAATGTTTGACGGCTAGCGGATTTACCATAGATGTATAGCCCCGGGTCAGAAAAAAGTGGAGAGCGTCTGTTCAATATCTTCCGATACGCCCTCAATTTCAAGAATTTCGACATCGGTTTGCAAACCGAGTTTGGCGAAAGCCGGTACGGCTCCCCAATCAACCGAGGCGGCGGGGTGATCGGCGCCGATGATGTTTTGTAAGAATGCGACCTGGACGATATCTACATAATCGGCTTTAGTACCGGGGTTTCTTTGAAAATCCTGATATTCATAGGCTACCGGTTTGATTTCGGCCGGGAAGTTCCAACTGTCCATGATCAGTTTGCCCATAGGCGCATGAGCGATTTCCAAAAGTTTGCCGAGCCTGGCTGGGCTGTCTCTGAACTCTGGTATATTCTCGACCATGGTTAAAATTGGCAGCTTACCGATTTGATGCAGCAAACCGGCCAACATCACGACTTCCCGATCCAAATGAGGCGCTAGATGGCTAAGTGCGCGGCAAATAGCGGCGATATTGGTGCTTTGCGTCCAAATGTCCTGAAAATAGTAAAGCAACACCTTGGTTTTCGGAGTGAACATTTGTTGCATGACCAGACTGGTAACCACGGTACGGGTTGTGACGCCGCCCAAACGGAGGACGGCGGTTTGAATATTTTTTATTTCCTGACCGCCCCGGTAAAACGAACTATTCGCTAATTGAATCAGCCGGGCGGAAAGCGCCGGATCGCTGGCGATGATGGCGGCGATTTGTTCGGACGTGGCATTATTGTCTGCGACGGCTTGGCGGACTTTTTGGGCAATATCCGGTAACGTAGGCAGTTTGAGCCGATTGGCGTCAATTTCGGTTTGCGCATGATTCAAAAAATCTTGAACGGATCTAAATTGCATGAGGCGTTTGCCCTCTATTGAAGTGCGGTAATGTTAACAGCGGCGCCTTTCCCATTGTCCATTATCAACGTTGCCGAATCCGTTTCCTGAATGGGATTATTCAACACCATGAGTAAATAAATATTGCCGTTATAGCACGCGGTATTCAGAATGGCGCCGACTGCCTGCCGATTTGCGCCGTCCAGTAAAGCGGCGCCGATTTCCGGTTCTTCGGCGGCTGCCGGGTAGGCCCCGATACGCAGGCTGCGTTTGGCTTTTCCCAGATAATGGGTGCGGGCGATAATTTCCTGGCCGGTATAACAGCCTTTATTAAAACTAACGCCGCCTAAGCGGTCTATACCTAACATCTGCGGCGTATAAAGTTCCGATTGGGAAGCGCCAAACCAAGGAAAACCGTTCATGATGTCTTGATAGCGCCATGCGGAGCTGTCATTTTCAACGTTGGCCGGCGGATGAGCGGAAATACATAAATAACGTGGCGTTTCACCGGGTAATTGGCTACAGATATCTTTATCCCGGATTGACCCAGGGTCGTAACAGCCTAAAATAGCCAGGGCCGGCGCCGGTTGATTTATATTAACGGCTGATCGCATTATATAGCGCTGTAATTTGCTTGATACCGCTTCCCGTAAGTCGGCGGGCATAATTAGCAAGAAAGCTTCCGGCATGTAAATGACCAGCAAGGTGCTGATTACCCGGCCCTTGGCGTTACAAAAAGCCGCGCAGCAGGAAGATGACGCCGGAAAATTGCGCATATCGCAAGTTAGCTGGCCTTGCAGGAAATCGACGCGGTCTCTGCCGCTAACCACGAGCAGAGATAAATAATCGAGAGCATAAATTTCGGCGGTTGTCTGCAATTTTGATTCCTGTACGGCAATACGGTTTATTATAACCCAATCCATTTAGATTATATTATGGTACTTTTACAACATGCGGGTGTGGAATTTACGATTACCCGTTCAAAAAAACTGTTATTTACGATCTCGGCGTTGCATCTATTGGCGCTTGCGGCTTGCTGGATGAACGCCTTGCCATTTTTGTACAGTGCGCTATGCGCCTTGCTGGCGTTATTAAGCTGGAACTATCAATATAAATTTTATCTTACTAATAATCCTATAAGTTTGCGCTATACTGATAATGCGGGCTGGACAATTTTACTAGCAAATCAGCGGAATTATTGCCCTGTTAAACTACTCTCAACTTCCGTAGCGGGCAATCTATTAATAGTTTTGCATCTTTGCGTTGAGAATGTTAATCAATACCTGGTGATTTTTGATGACGCATTACCCGTAGGCGCTTATCGGCGTTTGCAAATTCTGCTCAAAACTTCGGGATGTAATCAAGGCTGATGAGTACAAGCACCAACCAAGCAATCTATTTGCAAATCAATAAGCTAAAATCCTTGCCGGCATTACCCGAAGCCAGCTTGAAAATTATTGCCGCCATTAATGACCCATTTCTGTCCACAGACAAATTAGCCAAGGTTTTGGCCTTATCGCCAGGCGTGGTTTCACGGATATTGGGGCTGGCGAATTCCGCCTATTTCGGCCAACCCCGGTCTATTACCGATCTGTCTACCGCAATTTATCAGGTATTAGGGCTGGATCTGGTCAGAAGTCTGACTTTGGGCATCATTATGAATGTGCATTTCGATCCGCGTAAATGCCCGGCTTTTGATAGCAAGTATTTCTGGATGCGTTCGTTAGTTACCGCCGTTGCGGCGCAAAAAATAGCCGCCGCAAACAGACTCAATCATTACTCATCGGCGAATATCTATACCGGCGGGTTGCTGCTTTATCTGGGCGTACTGGTTTTAGCTTATTTAATGCCGGCTGAACTGGACGCTATAATCCATGAAAGCCGTAAGCAAGGATGTAAAGTAAATGTAATAATTATACGGGAAATAGGTGAAAGCCATCATTACATAGGCTATATTCTGATGCATAAATGGCAATTGCCCGCGCTCTATCAGAACGTATTAAAATCATTTGAAGATGGGGATAGCCGCGGTGAAGAACATCTATTGATTAATCTGTTAAAACTAAGCCAACGGATAAGTTCGATGTTGCTGGACAAACGCGAGGCCGATATCGCCGAGTTGGAGCAATTGGGCTTGGAGTTATCCGTTCCGACCGCGGGTTTAGCCGCGATAATCGAGTTTTTAACCGATAACCACGAGAACATTGAAAATTTGGCGGATATTATAGGCAACTGATGAACCAACAACTGCCCGGGGATTTTCCTTACGAACTGGCCAGATACGGAATGCAGGACATTATTGTCACGCTGCTTAATTCTTTGTCGGCCGTAAAAAATCTTTCGGAAATCAGTTGCCATGCGGAAGATGAAAAAAAACTGATTAAACAGGCGCTGACCACGCTGATTCAGAATCAGGACATGGAAAGCTGTTCATTCTTCATGCTCGATCAGGACAATATGCTGACCAACGTAACCGGCTTAAGCGTTACGGAACTTACGGATGAAAACGCTTGGTCGCAAAGTCCCTTGCAATTTCGGATCGGCGAAGGGCTTATCGGCGCCGCCGCCGCCAGCGGTTGCATCCAGCACTGCCAGAATTGCCGCGAGGATATCCGATTTTCCGGCTTTGATGAAGATGTAAAATTACACGGCTCCATCATCAGCGCGCCGGTTTTTACGCTGCATCATCAATTAATCGGGGTTTTAAACGTATCCCACCCCGAGCCTTACTATTTTAGCGATTGGCATATCCGCTTACTGGAAGTGTATAAAAATATGTTGGGGCAGTTGATAACCAACCGCCGCCTGTTTAGGCAAATGGAGTTACAGATTGCCGCCAGAACGGCCGAGCTGGAGCAATTGGTTGTAGACACTCAACGTTTGAAAGATCATTACGCCAGCATGTCCATGCAAGATCAACTGACCGGTTTGCATAATCGCCGTTATTTTTATAATCAGGTCGAATTCGCCATTGCCCATCATAAGCGCTACAAAAATCCCTTTTGTTTGTTGGTAATGGATATCGATCACTTTAAAACCATCAACGATAAATTCGGCCATGTATTCGGCGATCAGGTGCTGATCGGGGTGGCCGAGATTTTGCGGCGTCTGGTCAGGAACAGCGATATTCTGGTGCGTTTCGGCGGCGAGGAATTTGTCGTGATTTTCACCAATACTTTTTGCCAGAACGGCCAGATCTTTGCCGAACGCATCAGAAATGAAATTAAAGCGATGACTTGGCGGAACGCTAATAACGATGTGCGGATTACCATGAGCATAGGCCTGCATTGTACCGGCTTGAAATATGGCGATGATGCGGAATCGATGGATATAGACCAAGTGATTCACTATGCCGATCTGGCCTTATATACCGCCAAGGCGACCGGCAGGGATAAAGTGGTGTTATTTAACGAAAGTATGTGTAATTGACCTGAAGCCCGCCCTCCCCTTTAAGCAATGCCGTTAAGTTAAGCTCGATGCCTCCGTGGGAGGCGCCAACGAAAGCGGCGCATCGGCCGCGAACGACGCGTCGATTCTCCTGAGCAGAGCCTGTCGAAGCTTCGATCGAAAGCCGCTATTTATCATTTGCCATGCTTTTTATATCGATCGAATTATTTTTTTCCGTTTTTGTAAAATTCATCTGAGACATGCTTGAGTCTTTATCTTTTGTCTGATCCTTGGGGCAGATACAAGTCGGATCCTCGTAGCACCAATAGGGTGGTAAATAACTCCTTCTCTGAGTGCATGACGGACAAGGATTATCGGCTGGCCCGCCGCAAGGACTGTCGGCATAAACTAGCGATGTCTGAAGAGATAG
>JBEKBU010000163.1:0-14519 GCA_050015235.1 Methylomonas sp.
TATTGCCGAGTTTGAAAAACTTCAAGACCAAGCGCCTCCCCTGCCCTTTGAAGATTTGCTGCCGCAAATCGAGGACGATATCGGCGGCGGCATTGATGAAATTTTTTTAGAGGTCGATAGACAAGCATTGGCGGCCGCTTCGATCGCCCAAGTGCATAAAGCTGTTTTAAAAGACGGAACCCCGGTTATTTTAAAAATCCGCCGCCCGGGTCTGCGCAAAATCATTGAAGCCGATTTACGTCTTTTACAGCGCGTAGTCGATGTCGCCGAATCCGAATCGCCGGACATCCGCCGCTTTCATCCGAAAGAAATTCTCCAGCAGTTTAACCAATCGCTACGTCAGGAACTCGATCTGGCCAGAGAGTGCAGAAATGCTGAACGTATCGCGTCTAACTTGGCGGACTATCCCTATATTGTGATTCCTAAAGTATATTGGGAATGGACCGGAGAAAGGCTTAACGTTCAGGAATACATCCAAGGCGTTCAAGGCAGGGATATCGAAGCGATTGAAAAAACCGGCCTGGACAAAAAACTGCTGGCGGATCGCGGCGCCGGAGCCATCCTGAAAATGATCATGGTAGACGGCTATTTTCATGCCGACCCGCATCCCGGTAATGTATTTTATCTGCCTGGAAATAGGTTGGCGTTTATCGATTTCGGCATGTTTGGCCGGTTAACCGAAGAGCGGAAAGAGCAAGTCATCAGTCTACTGTATGGCATGATCAACCGCGAGCCAAAAAGAGTGGCGGAAATTTTCCTGGAATGGTCGGATAATATTAACACGGATGAACATGCGCTGACCGTGGAAATAGACGCCTTCGTCGATCAATATAGCTCATCAGCCTTGAAGGATTTAAGCCTGACCGCCATGATGAGCGATTTCATGACCATCTTCAGAGATCATAATTTATTATTACCTCCCGATCTCGCCTTGTTAATAAAAGCTTATTTGACTTTGGACGGCTTAGGCAGATACCTTAATCCGGATTTTAATACCCTGGTATTTGCTACACCCTATGTTCAGAAACTGATGCTGGAGCGTTACAGACCCGAAGCCATCGCCAAGCGCGGTTGGCAGTATATGATCAGTCTCTCCGAGATCCTTTCCAGCTTTTCAAAAGATTTACGTTACTTGTTGCGAGCCGCTCGCAAGGGGGCGTTTCAGGTCAATATCAACGTCAAGCATATCGAACGCCACGTAAATACCATAGACAAAGCCATTAGCCGATTGACCATGGGTTTGTTTACCGCCGCACTGATTATTGGCTCCTCGATTATCATGACAGTCACGGGCGGTCCGGTATTGTTCGGTTTACCGGCGTTCGGATTACTGGGCTACACTTTCGCCACTGTTTGCGGGCTTTGGTTATTGGTTTCTATCTGGAAAAGCGGTAACAGCGGGGATAATTAGTCATCTCTACGCTTTCGCAAGTAGCGTTAAACAATACGATTATGATTTTTTCATCTGCCCCATGCGAAGAAATCATTTTGCCGGAGAACTATTTGTTAGAACCTAGGAATTGTTGATCAGCGCCGATCACCAGGAACCGCAAGTAAATGACATTGTCTCATCTAATGGTATTTATCTCTCCGGATAACTGTTTTTGATTGATGGTGAGGCGAAAATGTTAAATTATCAATATCTTATTATCGGCGGCGGCATGACGGCGTACGCCGCTATCAACGGCATTCGAGCCGTCGATGCGAATGGCGGCATAGGCTTGATTGGCGCCGAAACCTTTCCCCTTTACAAACGCCCGCCACTTTCCAAAGGATTATGGCAGGGAAAACCGATGGAAAAAATCTGGTACCCGTTAGAAGAGCTAAAGGTTTCGCTACATTTGGGCCGTTGCGCGCAAACCTTGGCCACTACCGATAAAACCATTATCGATGATCAGGGCAGCCGCTATCACTTCGACAAATTACTCATCGCGACCGGAGGAGACGCCGTCAAACTTCCGTTTGGCGGCGATGAGGTCATTTATTTCCGCAACCTGAACGATTATCTAAAACTTCGCCGTCTTAGCGAACAAAAGCAGCGTTTTGCCGTGATCGGCGGCGGCTTCATCGGTTCGGAAATCGCCGCGGCGCTGGCTATGAACGGCAAGCAAGTGGCGATGCTCTTCCCCGAAGAAGGTATCGGCGCGTCCATATTTCCGCACGGCCTGAATCAATTTCTGAACGACTATTACCGCGCCAAAGGCGTCGAAGTCTTACCCCGTCAGACGGTGACAGGAATTACCCGCCAGCACGACCGGTTGTTTTTGGACGCCCGCGACGCTAATGGCGCGGGCGAATGCAGTATCGAAGTGGATGCCGTGGTGGCCGGTATTGGTATTAAACCCAATGTCCGCTTGCTAGCGGAGGCAGGATTGGCAGTCGATAACGGCATCGTCGTGGACGAACTGCTACGTACCGAAAACCCTGATATTTTCGCGGCGGGCGACGTCGCTAACTTCTACAATCCCCATTTAGATATGCGCATGCGGGCCGAACACGACGACAATGCCTTGACCATGGGTAAATGCGCCGGCCGCAACATGGCCGGCGACTCGCTCCGTTACCATCATCTGCCTTTTTTTTACTCCGATCTGTTTGAACTGGGCTATGAAGCCGTCGGCAGAACCGATCCCCGTTTGGAAACCATGGAGGATTGGGTCGAGCCCTATAAAAAAGGCGTGATCTATTACCTGCAACAGAATCGGGTGCGGGGCGTATTGTTATGGAACGTTTGGGATCGCGTGGATGCGGCCCGCGCTCTGATCGCCGAACCGGCGCCATTTGCCGCGGCTGATCTAAAAGGAAGGCTGCTGTCCTGAAAAGTGCGTAGCTTAACCAAATAATCACTTAAGACATTGAAAAAACCTCATGCGGAAACCCGGCTTTTTCTTAAATTGTGAGAACGATATATAAAATTCCAATTTCAAACCTTACGAAATCGTAGATTTAGTATATTTTGAATACACGGAAAGCCGACCACACTTTTGCCTGCAAACAGTTTATTTCAAAACTCAATTAGCTAAGTCAGATTGTAATGGCCGCGTGAATCGTCAACAAATCGAATTGCTTTTGAATTTACTTGTAACTATTCAGCAAAATTTAAGCTAGCGTCGGCAATTCGGCTTTTGGCGCCGGAGCGCCTGGCGGAGGTTTGACCGGCATGAAGGCCGGGCGTTCTTTGCTAGGCGCTCGGGCGTCAAAAGCCAAGGTGGTTAGCTTTCGGCAAACTTTTGAAAGATTAGCCGCTCGGTGAATAGTTACTTATTCTTTAGATCTAAGGATACCGTTTTGAAGATATCAAAGTTACTGGCGTTAATGATCGGTATGCTCGCGCCGGTTCAGGTAATTGCGGAGAACAACATTGAAAGTTCGCTAGCGCACGACCCCGGTTTACGCGGCGGGTCGGCGGGAGCAGGCAATGCATTGTTGGGCTTGGATTCGACGCAGCAGGAGTTTTTCGCCAGCGGCAAGCAAAACTTTCAGACCGCCGAATTGGTCGCCAATGGCCTTGGGCCAAGATTCAATTTGGACTCTTGCGGAGGCTGCCATGCTTATCCGGCGCCCGGCGGCAGTTCGCCCGCCGCCAACCCGCAAATCGCCGTGGCCGCCGCTTACGGCGCGAAAAATACCATTCCCTCATTTTTAAGCATCAACGGCCCCGTTAGGGTCGTTCGGTTTATTACCACTCCCGAAGGCGCTCCGGACGGCGACGTGCATGGCCTATTCGTGATCAGCGGCCGCAACGACGGCGCGGACGCCTCGGGTTGTACCGCCGCGCAGGAAAATTTCGATGCCCAGGCGGCCAATCATAACGTAAGTTTCAGGATACCGACACCGCTTTTTGGGCTCGGTTTAATCGAACAAATTAGCGATAACGCCTTGGAAGCGAATTTAGCAGGGAATCTTGCTCAAAAGCAAAGTCTGGGCATCCAAGGCCATCTGAATAAAATCGGCGGCAATGGGGATATTGGCCGTTACGGCTGGAAAGCGCAACATGCGTCGATGGTATTGTTCAGTTCGGAAGCCTACAATGCCGAGATGGGTCTCACCAACCAGGAATATCCGTTGGAACGGGACAATAATCCGGCTTGCCGATTTGCTTCAAGCCCAAGAAAAGCAAATCTCTATGCCGGCGACTACAGCGGCTTCATGACTTTAAGCGAAAAGAACGCGTATTTTATGCGTTATCTGGCCCCGCCCGCGCCCTCAAGCTCAATGCCGGGCGGAAACGCCGCCATCGCCAGGGGGGGAAAACAATTTAGCATGGTAGGCTGCGACAACTGCCATACTCCGGCCATCGGCGGCGTGTCCTTATTTTCCGACCTTGCCCTGCACAAGATGGGGCCGGGTCTAGCCGATGGCGTTCAGCAAGGCTTAGCTTCCGCGGATGAGTTCCGTACCGCGCCGCTATGGGGTCTGGGGCAACGGATATTTTTTTTGCACGATGGCCGCACCAGCGATTTGCTACAGGCGATCCGGGAGCATTCCAGCGATGGCGACGGCGTTTACCAACTTTCCGAAGCCATTCAGGTAGTTAAAAACTTTTCCCGGCTTTCCGAAAACGACAAACAGGATTTGCTGGATTTTCTGCGTTCGCTTTAGCAAGGAGTCTTGTCAAGTCGTATTTCACTTCTATCGGATTAAGCCTTAGCCGGTAAAATTATTCGTTAAACCCACAAAACCCAAAATTAATCCCGATAAACCGGCAACGCGGCGATCCGCGCATCGATCAGGCGTATTAGTTCATTATAAGCTTCACTGTCGACGCCAATATATTTCTCCTTGAATGTCTGGGCGTCCATATGTTCGGGCAAGCCGTCTATATCGGGCAAAATAGCCGTGTAATCCCTAATGGCCGCCATTTTTTCCTGAAAGCGGCGCGCCCGTTCCGGCGCGGCCACGGCTTCCTGGCCGAAACGGGCGCCGGCGCGGTCGGCGCTGAGATCGATAAAACTAAAGCCGCTGCCTTTTTGCGCATCCCCTACTTCCTTATCGATACCGACTTGCTGGCTTAACAGCGGCGATTCGACCGCCGTCAGCAGCGCCGAAGCGATAAAATGCTGTGGAAGGTCGTTGCGTTTATAGGCGAAAACCAGATATTCCTTGCTGTACACCAGTCCGATAGGCAAAAAATTCCGCAAATCGCTTTTGAAAATATAGCTGGCGACGGCGATGATTATCGTCCGATTTTCCCGCGCGGCGTTCTGCAAATCGGAGCGGTGCAGCGCCGATAAAAACAGCGGTTGCATAATCTCGCTCAGCGACAGCCGCCAATTGGGATCGTGCTGATTGACAATATCGTTGATCTGTTGCTGGTAAAGATACAGATTAGGGTAATCCTTATGTTTTTGTATGGCTAATTGCCTCACGCTCTCGACTATCCGCCCGTAATAGCTGATTTCAACGGTCGGCGGCGTAATGCGGATATCCTTGATATTGGGACGGATTTCCGACCAGTATTTATTCAGCGCGGTGTGGCGGACGATAAACGGAACCAAGATATTAGCCGCCGTGTCAGGTATGGATATCTCGCCGATTTTAAAGGATTTAATCAATAGGGCGTCGGCGTTTTGTTTAAGAACGAAATGAAAATCCAGATAACGGCCCCAGGGATTTTCCGGTACGAAAACGGCTATCTGAAACAATACCCGGTCGGTATCGATGGATACTTCAGTGGTGTTTTCCACAAAATGATCAAGCAAATAACTGACGGCGATATTCAAATCTTTCTGATTGAGGCTCAGACTTTTGATAGTGTCGAATTCTTGCGGCTCTACATGCAGCAATTGTTTGGCGCGCTGGATGTCGTCGCGGCTTAATCCTTGCATGACGACTACTTGCGGCGTATCATCCAGCGCAAAACACAACAGCACGGTTATCGTAACGGCCAATATTACAAAACCGTAGCCGAAAAATTTAACCGATTTCCGGCAACTCGAATTCCGCCGGCCTGAAAAGATGGTTCTCCAAAATGCCTGTAAGCCGCGGCAAGCGGTAGCGCAATAGAAAATCAGCGGCTTGTCGTTATTAAAGATTTTCGGCATAACCAAACAGCAGATTAAATTTCGCCTCCTTAAGATAATCTTTCTCCTGCTCCAGATCCGCTTGCGTCAAAGGCGATTGCTCCAGCCACTTGTCCGGAAAAATCAACCGCACCGTCTGACCCGTGAAATCTATCGAAAACCGCGGCGGCGGCGTGAGGCGATTTCTATTCAAAAGCACCGCCAATCTGAAAACGACAGCCATTATCGGCGCGAAATGCCGCCAGGGTAAGTGCAAATCGGCAAAGCGGTCCAGGTTAAATTTTTTACGCTGGCTACGCACCAATCTGGATAGCACCAGTTGATCCTGTTTGGAAAACCCGGCTAAATCACCGTTTTCGATAATATAAGCGCTATGTTTTTGGAATTGGCTATGGGCAATTTCAATCCCGATTTCATGCAGATCGGCGGCCCATTCTAAAAATTGCATGCTTTCCGGACAGTCCTGAAAGCACGGCTGTTCCTGAAGTTGCTCCACCATGAAGCGCAGCGTCGCTTTGATCTGCTCGGCGTGTTTCTGATCGCTATGATAACGCTTAGCCATTAATTTACTGGTTTCGGAACGGATATCATGGTTATAGATACGCCCCAACAGATCGTAAATCAGGCCTTCGCGCAAAGCGCCGTCGGAGACCGTCATCTGATCGATATTCAGGGTTTTAAACGTAGCGTAGACGATACTCACCGCCCCGGCGAACACCGGCCGCCGCTCTAAGCTCAGCGCCGGAAATTGTATCTGATCGTAATGGGTGAGTTTAAGCAGTTGCGTAACGAGTTGCTCCAGGCCGTTCATGGTAATGCCGTTATCGCTCCAGCCGCTGGTTTGCAAAACGTTGTTGATGGATCTCAAACTTCCGGAGGCGCCGATGGCTTCATCCCAGTTGCGGCGGTTGAATTTGCGTTGAAACGGCTCCAATTGCTGTTCCACGAACAAACAGGCTTGTTTGAAGTTTTTTTTGGAAATCCTGCCGCGTTTATAAAACTGCTTGCTCACCGTCACGCACCCCATATTCAGACTTTCCTTGGTATGCGCGGTATCCTGCTGACCGATGATATATTCGGTACTGCTGCCGCCGATATCCATCACAAATCGGTTATTGCCGCCATTACCGGCCAAACTATGCGCCACGCCCTGATAAATAAGGCGCGCTTCTTCAATGCCCGAAATAATGTGAATCGGATGGCCGAGGGCTTTTTCAGCCTTACCGATAAATTGCTGGGCGTTTTTCGCCAAGCGTAGCGTATTGGTGCCGACTATGCTGACGCTATGCGGCGGAAAATTGCTGATGCGCTGCCCGAATCGCTCCAGACAGGCTAAAGCCTTTTCCTGGGTAGCCAGATCCAGATTACGGTTATGATCGAGACCGGCGGCTAAACGCACCATTTCCTTCAAGCGGTCTATGGTTTGTAATTTGCCGTCTTTCAAACTGCAAATAATCATATGAAAGCTGTTGGAGCCCAGATCGACCGCTGCAACGCTTAGAGGTACTTGTTGTGGCACAATGACTATCCTATTCAGGCTCTGGAAAAAACGGAATTTCTGGTAAAATTTAAAATTTTGCGGAATCTATCGTTACGCGCCGGTTTAATGTCTGCCCCATTATAGCCTAGAGAATGAACGCTTTATCTATCAAACAACTTAAAAAAACCTATAAAAACGGCTTTACGGCCTTAAAAGGCATCGATCTTGAAGTTGAAAGCGGCGATTTTTTTGCCTTGCTGGGCCCGAACGGAGCCGGCAAGTCCACACTAATCGGCATCGTCAGCTCCCTGGTGACTAAAACCAGCGGCAGCGTCAGCGTGTTCGGTCACGATCTCGACAAACACAATGAACAAGTCAAAACCTGTATAGGTCTGGTGCCGCAAGAAATCAACTTCAACCAGTTCGAAACCGTCGAAAACGTGGTGTTGATACAGGCCGGATATTACGGCATCCGCAAAAAAATAGCCAAACAACGCGTCGAACAATGCCTGCGGCAGATGGACCTGTGGGAAAAACGCCATACCGTTTCCAGGACTTTATCCGGCGGCATGAAACGGCGGCTGATGATCGCCAGAGCAATGGCGCACGAGCCGCGATTGTTAATTCTCGACGAACCCACCGCCGGCGTGGATATCGAAATACGGCGCTCCATGTGGCAAATGATGCGGGATGTCAACGCCCAGGGCGTTACCATTATATTGACCACCCACTATCTGGAGGAAGCCGAAAGCTTATGCAAGCACATCGCCATCATAGACGACGGACGGATCATCAAAAATTCCGACATGCATGGTTTTTTAAACAGCATCAAAATTGAGCATTTCGTGCTCGACACCGTGGCCCCTCTGGCCGCGGCGCCGGTTATCGACGGTTACCAGATTGAATTGGCCGGCAGGCAAGCGCTGAACGTCGCCGTCCCAAAACAGCTTGGCCTTAATCGCCTGTTTGCCGGATTAAGCAGGCAAGGCATAGAAATTTCGAGCTTAAAAAACAAATCCAACCGTCTCGAACAACTTTTTCTAGACTTGACACGATGAGCCGCCGCATTGCATTTCTCACCATAGTCAGCAAGGAAATCCGCCGTTTTGTCCGTATCTGGCCGCAAACCCTGATGCCGCCCGCCATCACCACCGCCCTGTATTTTTTGATCTTCGGCAAACTGATCGGCGGCCGGGTCGGCTATGTGAACGGCGCGCTATACATGCACTACATAGTGCCCGGCATTATTTTAATGTCCGTCATCAGCCATGCATACGCCAATGTAGTTTCTTCGTTTTATTCAACCAAATTTCAAGGGCATATCGAAGAGCTGCTCATCGCTCCGGTGCCGAACTGGATCATATTATGCGGCTATGTGTGCGGCGGGACGGCCCGCGGCGTTATGGTCGGCCTGGTGGTGGCGGCTGTTTCGCTGTTGTTCGCCGATATCAGGGTCGAACACTGGGAAATTAGCTTGGCTATCTATTTTCTGACCGCCATACTGTTTTCGCTGGCCGGTTTTATCAACGCCATGTTTGCCGAAAGCTTTGACGATATTTCCATAATCCCGAATTTCGTATTAACGCCGTTAAGCTATCTGGGCGGCGTGTTTTATTCCGTCAACATGCTGCCCGGCGTCTGGCGCGACGTAGCCCTGGCCAACCCGATACTCTACATGATCAACGCCTTCCGTTACGGTTTGATAGGCATAACGGACGTGGATATCCGGCTGGCTTTTATCATGACCGGCGCTTGTACGCTATTACTGATAGCCGTCAGTTTACTGTTATTGCATAAGGGGATAGGGATAAAAAAATGACGCTGGCCTATCCATCCTCTTTATCGGCATAAATTAGATCGATATGCCGTTTAAACCAGGCGGGCCGGAAAATGACCAGCAGAAAACAAATCGTACTGGTAATGGGTATTGGAACGATGCTGGTCAACATCATGACAATCAAAAACGATATATAGACCATGCGAATGCTTGTCGAAGAGGTAAACACCGCCGCCAAACCGCCATTGCTTGGCCCGCATATAAAAATCATCGATATCGGCAAGCACCCGGCAATTTTTCGGCAAGGCTATTTTTTCGGCTTGCAGCGCGGTTACGCCGCTGCCGCCCAGCCAGACGCTAATATTATTTTCCGCCGCCAGAGCGGCGGCCGACTGCAACTCTCTAAGCGTTTTGGCGTCCGGCGGAAATTTAGTCAGGCTTAACACCAACCTATCGACGCCGAGCCGGTGGGCGGCGGCGATAATATCCGCAGCCGGGACGTTCGGCCCCAAATAGAAACAATGATAATCCTGTTCGGCGGCCAGCAGACTACACATTAAAATGCCGAATTCGTGCGGTTCGTCGCTGGGGGTGGCGAACAGCATGCCCGGACGGTTAGCCGAGAAGCTTTGCAGATTATTGACCATGCCCAGCAGGATACGTTTCACGCAAGCCGAAAACATATGCTCCTGGGCGATGCCAAGTTTATGCCGGCGCCACAATTCGCCGATCAGCTGCAGCGCCGGTATCAGAATATCGCGCAGATACGGCAGCGGCTCCTTGGCCATCAACGCCCGTTTCAAAAATAATTCGCAATCGTCTATCCGGTATTCCTTAAGCGCATCCACAATTTGGCCGACATAATCCGGATGGCCGACACTTTGTTCCTCACTGTTTTTTTTCAGATTTTGCAACTCTTCATTACATAATCCTGTCAACTTACTAATGGTATGGCCTTGCCGGCTTAAATGGGCCAGCAGCAGCAAACGCTCCAAATCTTGCTGCGAATAATAGCGTCTGCCGCCGGCGTCGCGTCTCGGCGTTACGGTGCGGTAGCGGCGCTCCCAGGCGCGTAGCGTTTCGGCGCCCAAACCGGTTAATGAGGCGATGGCTTTGATAGAATACATTGTTTATGTTTTGTACAATTTTTAATTTGACAAATATACTACAATAAGTTAAGGTAAATGAAAATTATTAACAAGTAGGGTTTGACCATGGCGCTACGAGATGACTATGCAATTAGCGAAACTCAGGCTTTTTCAGGCAGCCATCCCATGACAGCCGCTCAAACCGCGCCGCGCCTGGCATTTCCCGCCCCGCTCAAAGCGGCGGCCGAAGCTCAAACTACCGTTTCCAGGCCCCATGAGCCGTCATCGGCCGTTTCATCCCATGCCTTGGCGCTGGAAATGGAGGAAAAACGGCGGGCGCTTCTGGATTTATTGCTACGGAATCCACAATCCAGACATTTACTTACCACTCAGTTTACACAAACTTTTAAAGAGAATTTACACTATTCCTTAGCGGCTAATGATACAGAGCCCCAAAATAAAGTTGTACAAAGCGCCGATTTTGTACAATCTGACGCGGATACTTTTAACGCCGACCTGCATATATACCCGGTTGTATTAATCCGACTGGCTTCGCAGATGGAATCGGTTCCGGACGCCGATAGCGTTTTTTGCGCGGAGATACAAAAATCGCGTAAAAAACTTGAAGCCATCAGACAAAAAATGATCGTTGGCAATAAGGGCTTGGTCGCTTTTCTAGCCTTCCGCTACAAAACCAGCCATCTGAGTATTGACGATTTACACCAGGAAGGTATGATAGGTTTGATTCGGGCTGTCGACCGTTTTGAAGCCAAGCGCGGCGTATGTTTTTCAACGTACGCGGTATTCTGGATCAAACAAGCGATTAGCCGTTTAGTAATTAAACAGGAGAAAGTCGTCCGTTTACCGATGGCGCTGGCTGAAAAGGCCGCCGGAGTGTTTGAGATCATGCGCAACCATTATCTGGACAATCAATCCTGGCCATCGCTGACCGAATTACAATCGCAATGCGGTCTGCCGGCCGAGGAATTGAAAACCATAAGCAATTATTTTCAGGCCACCCATTCTCTGGACGCCTCGGTTTCCGAAGAACAACCCGACCATACTTTGCTGGATAATTTGCAACAACAACAATTTCCCTTACCGGAAATTGAACTTATTAATAATAACCTAGCTCTACACTTGGGAAATATTGTCGCAAGTCTGCCCGCGATAGAAGCGGCGGTTCTGAACATGCGTTTCGGTTTGAAAAATCATACGGAAATGACGTTGCAAGCGATTGCCGATCAATTCAACCTTACCAGGGAACGCGTCCGGCAAATACAGAATCAGGGGTTAAAAAAATTAAAACAACAGTTTGGGAACGAACTGGCGCCGTTTCTTGAAAGCTACGATCATTAAAACGGCTTAGGCGTAAACCCGAACACTACTGAGGAGTGATTATGTCAACAGAAAACCCGAATACCAGTAAACCCACGCCACCACCCGACTGGAAAGCGGAGTTTGACAAACACTGGCAACGCATCAGCCGCAAAAGCAGCGATTTCTACCATGCCCACAAACAATTGCTCGCCCCGGAAAAAATCGTCCCGGCGCTGGCGCTGGTTTTTTTTGCCGCCTGGCTAGGCTCCGGCCTTTACATTGTCGACCAAGGCAACCGCGGCGTGGTCAGCCGTTTCGGCGCTTTTAGCGAAACCACCCTGCCCGGCTTGAACTGGCGTTTGCCGGCGCCCCTGGAGTCCGTCAAGATTATCAATGTCGAACAGCAGCGCTTTATCGAAGTCGGCTACCACAACAGCGGCCGTTTCGCCAAAGCGGCGCTGATTCCCGAAGAATCGCTGATGTTGACCAGCGACGAGAACATTATCAACGTGCGCTTGGCCGTTCAGTATCAGATCAATAACGCCAAAGACTATGTTTTTAATGTTAAAGACCAGGAAGCGACGCTCAAACAGTTGACCGAAAGCATCGAACGGGCGGTGATAGGCAAAAGCACTATGGACTATGTGCTGACCGAAGGCCGGAGCGAAATCGTCGCGGAAATCAAACGCGAGATCCAAACGACGATAGACAGTTACCATGCCGGCATAACCATCGCCAGCGTCAACCTGCAAGACGCCCAGCCTCCGGAAGAGGTGCAAGGCAGCTTTGAAGACGCCATCCGCGCCCGGGAAGACAAACAGCGCCTGATTAATGAAGCCGAAGCCTACAGCAACGAGATCATCCCTATCGCGCGCGGCGACGCGGCGCGTTTATTGCTGGAAGCCGAAGGCTATCAGACCGAAAAAGTCGCCAAAGCCGCCGGCGAAACCGGCCGTTTTGAGCAATTGCTGGCCGAATACGAGAAAAACCCGGCGATTACCCGCAAACGCCTGTATCTGGAAGCCAAGGAAAAACTTTACAGCGGCGCCCATAAAATCATGCTGGAATCGGAACGTAACGGCGCGCAATTCTATATGCCGCTGGCCAACATTAGTCAACAGCCTATTAATTCCTCCGCGTCGACAACCGAAGCCGCGCAAAATACCGAAGCGCCCGGCGACGACAAGGAGCATGGCCATAAACCCGCGCACGCCAGCGATTTACGTCCCAGCCGGAGCAAACCATGAACGCTAAAACCTTGAACTATGCAATGCCGCTTTTGGCCGCATTGCTGATACTCAGCTATTTATCGGTTTTTTACGTACAGCAAAATGAAAAAGCCATAGTCTTCCGTTTAGGAAAAATGGTCAGCACCGATTATACGCCCGGCATGCACTTTAAAACGCCGTTCATTAATCAGGTCAGAAGTTTCGATGCGCGGGTGCTGACATTGGACACCAAGCCCGAGCGGTTTCTGACCTCCGAAAAGAAAAACGTCATTGTCGATTCTTTCGCGAAATGGCGCATTGGCGATGTCGGGCTATTCTACACCACCGTCGCCGGCGACGAATACCAGGCCAATCTGCGCCTGGAGCAGATTGTCAAAGACGCTATCCGTAGCGAATTCGGCGTCCGGACTATTAAACAGCTGATATCGGAAGACCGTAGCGAACTGCGTAAATCCCTGCTGGAGAAATTAGCGCCGGTGGCGGATAAATTCGGTATTGAACTACTGGATATCCGCATCAAACGTATCGATTTGCCGCCGGAAGTCAGCAGCTCGGTATTCCAGCGCATGCGCGCCGAACGCGAAAGGGTGGCGCGGGATTTCCGCTCCCAAGGCAAGGAACAAGCCGAACTGATTAGCGCCGAAGCCGACAAACAAAGACAAGTGCTGCTGGCTAACGCTCAGCGCGACGCCGAAAATCTGCGCGGCAAAGGCGACGCCCTGTCCGCGGATATCTACTCAAAAAGTTACGGCAAAAATCCGGAGTTCTTTGCGTTTTACCGCAGCCTGCAAGCTTATCAGACGTCTTTTGAAAAAACCGCCGATACGCTGGTGTTAAAGCCGGATTCCGAGTTTTTTAAATATTATAACAATGAAAAATAATTGCGCGCCGCCTACGTTTCGAGAAAGACCGCATTCCGAATCGGCGGCGGCGCCGGGTTTTCCATGCTGAGGTTTAGGCCATGATTAAATATGTCATCCGTTTTTTTATCGCCGCCGTCATCGGCGCTTTGTTGTTCAACTTTATCATCCGTTGGAATACGCCGCACTCCGAAGAGCTGAATACGGTCACTTATTCCGATTTTATTGACGATATCCGCAGTCACGCCGTTTCCGAAGTTTTGATAGACGGCAACGATATCGAAGGCCGCAGGCAAAGCGGCGAGCATTTCAGCACATACAATCCCAACGATCCGCGTCTGATCGACGAACTGCTCGAATATGGCGTGAAAATAAAAGTGGAGCGTCCGCAAGAGCCTTCGCTATTCATGCATATTCTGATTAACTGGGCGCCGATGTTGCTCCTGATCGCGGTCACTATTTACTTTATGCGCAAGCAGCAAATGCTTGGCGGCGGCGGCCAGAACGGTTTCGGTAAAAGCCGCGCCAAGCTGATGGCCGAAGATCAGGTGAAAGTGCGCTTCAGCGATGTCGCCGGCGTCGAGGAAGCCAAACAGGACGTCGTGGAAATGGTGGACTTCCTGAAAGAACCTTCCAAATACGAAGTCCTGGGCGGCAAAATCCCGCGCGGCGTCCTGATGGTCGGCCCGCCCGGCACCGGTAAAACCTTGCTGGCGCGCGCCATTGCCGGCGAAGCCGGCGT
>JBEKBU010000164.1:0-11944 GCA_050015235.1 Methylomonas sp.
AAATTCGCCACTGGCTTGAATCACTGGGGATTAAACCATGAATACCATGAAATATCGGGGCTACACTGCCCGCATCGAATTTGACGAACGCGACAGTATCTTCTGGGGCAAAGTTCTAGGCATACAGGACAGCATTACTTTTGAAGGCGACACGGTTTCGAAACTAACCGAAGATTTCCACGCTGCAATCGACTTCTATCTGGAAGATTGCGCGACCCAGGGAAAGTCGCCACAAAAACCAGCCAGCGGTAGAGTGTTGTTAAGGGTATCGCCGGAGTTACACGCCGCGGCTTTGGTTAAGGCGCAATCACTCGGAAAAAGCCTTAACCAATGGGCCGCCGACACTTTGAGCCGCGAAATCAATACATAGCAAAAAATACGTAACCTATCAATGAAATTAATAGTTGATTTTGATAGATTAGATGGCCGTTTTTGCAGCTATGTGGTCACTACCCCAAATAAACAAAGAATGTAGAGATCCGCACCATGCTTTAACAATGTCGCACCATGCCTGTGCGAAATGACAAAACACTTGCACTCCGCATGATTGCCAATAATGGACGTTATCATTTTAAATCCTTGTATCCATTTGCTTTTTATTGGAAACAGCCCATAGGCTTCTGCCGATAAATAAATGGCATTATTATTGCTGTGAGTTATCTATACCCCCAGTGCTGGGGTTAACAATTTGGCTCAATGTTGAGTAAACCGGACAAAGGCGTCTTTCGCGTATGGGTTTCCCATACGCGACGGCGCCTTTTTTTTGGCCTAAATTTTCAATCGACAGGGTTCATCATGAAATTTCAGAAGACATGCCTACAAAAAAAAATATTGACGGTCATTGCCGTAGCCGGAATCAGCTATTCATGCCAGCTTTTGGCTGCCGGTAAACTGGAAAAAGAAGATTTGAAATTCGGCTTTATTAAACTCACCGATATGGCGCCGCTAGCCGTAGCGGCGGAAAAGCATTTTTTTGAAGACGAGGGCTTATTCGTGCAACTGGAAGCGCAAGCTAACTGGAAAGTTGTGATGGATCGGGTGATTAACGGCGAACTGGATGGATCGCATATGCTTGCGCCAGTTCCATTGGCCGCCGGCATCGGTTTCGGCGCCAAGGCCGATATTGTGACCGCGTTCAGCATGGGTTTCAACGGCAACGCCATTACCGTATCCAATGAAATTTGGAAACAAATGAAACCAGGCCTGCCCATGGAAGGCGGAAAGCCGGTGCATCCAATTAAGGCCGACGCTTTGAAAGCGGTTGTGGAGAAATATAAAATCGAAGGCAAACCGTTCAATATGGCGATGACATTTCCAACCGGCAGTCATAACTTGAAATTACGTTATTGGCTGGCCGCGGGCGGCATTAATCCGGGCTATTACGCGCCGCCGCAAGATATTTCCGGCCAAATCAACGCCGATGTTTTTTTATCGGTGACCCCGCCGCCGCAAATGCCTTCGACGTTGGAAGCCGGCACTATTTACGGTTATTGCGTCGGAGAACCCTGGAATCAACAAGCCGTGATCAAAGGCATCGGCGTTCCGGTGGTTACTGATGCGGAACTCTGGAAAGACACGCCGGAAAAAGTTTTCGGCGTAACTAAGACTTGGGCTGAAAAGTATCCCAACACTCATAAGGCTGTTATTAAGGCGCTGATTCGCGCTTCAATTTGGCTGGACGCGGAAAACAACAAAAACCGCAAGGAAGCCGTCGATATGCTGGCGCAAAAGCAATACGTCGGCGCTGATGCCGAAGTGCTGGCGAACAGTATGAACGGCACTTTTGAATACGAGAAAGGCGACAAACGTTCTTTACCCGACTTTAACACCTTTTTCCGCCAGGGCGCCAGCTACCCCTCATACAGCGGTGCGATCTGGTATTTGACGCAAATGCGCCGCTGGGGAGAAATCAACGAATTCAAACCCGACGCTTGGTACCTGGAAACCGCTAAAAAAGTTTATCGGCCTGACATCTATTTAGCCGCCGCCCAAGAATTAGTAGCCGAAGGCAAGGCCAAGGCCGAAGATTTCCCCACCGACAACAGCCTGAAACCTTCGCAAAATTTCTTTATCGACAACATTCCGTTCGACGCCAATAAGCCTAACGATTATCTCGCTAAATTCGCTATCGGTTTAAAAGGTAAACAAAGAGTCTCCGGCGGCAAAATCGTCGATTAATAAACTCTACTTTTCACGCTACCCTAGCTCAATAGGTAACAGTCATGACGAACAAACTGATTAAATTTTTCAACATCACAGGCCTGACCTGGTTTGTTCCCTTGGTAAAAATTGCCGCCGGCGAAAATCCCAAACAACAATTCCGTCAATTATGGCTAGTCATGGGCATTCCCATCATCGCTTTTATGTTGTTTTTAGGCTTTTGGAGCGTAACGGCGTCCGGCGTCAACACCAGTCTGGGCGCGATTCCAGGCCCGGAAGCGGTATGGACGGAAGTGGGCGGCCTAGTCAGCGAACATATCGCCGAAAAAACCAAAATGGCTGAATTTTATCAACGCCAGGAGATTCGCAACAAGGAAAAGTTGGCCGAAGATCCAAAAGCTGAAATCAAATTTCGACCCTATACGGGTAAGCCGACTTATCTAGACCAGATATTAACCAGTCTGCGCACGGTATTTGCCGGGTTTAGCATTGCAACTTTGCTGGCTGTACCGCTGGGCATCCTGTGCGGGATGAGTCCCGTGCTGAATACCGCGCTCAATCCGCTGATCCAGATATTCAAACCGGTATCGCCGCTGGCTTGGCTACCAATAGTCACCTTGGTGGTCAGCGCGGTTTATGTGACGGGCGATGACGCCTGGTTCGCCAAGTCCTTCGTAACCTCGGCGATTACCGTCACGCTCTGCTCTCTATGGCCGACCCTGATTAATACCGCCATAGGCGTTTCGTCAATCGACCGCGACTTGGTGAATGTCGGCAAAGTATTACGTCTGGATTGGCGCACGCAGATCAAGAGCATCATCCTGCCTTCCGCCTTGCCTTACATTTTTACCGGCATGCGTTTGTCGCTGGGGGTAGGCTGGATGGTGCTGATCGCCGCGGAAATGCTGGCGCAAAATCCCGGCCTCGGTAAATTCATCTGGGACGAGTTTCAAAACGGCAGCGCCAATTCCTTAAGCCGGATTATGGTGGCGGTATTGACCATCGGCGTCATTGGCTTCATCCTGGATCGCCTTATGCAATCCTTACAAAATCTGTTCTCGTTTCAAAAGATTTAGGAAGCAGCCATGACCACCGCCCAAGCAAAAATCCTCGAACTTTCCTTGTATAAACACTCTACAATCACGCCTGCTAACGACGCCTACACGCCGTTGCTGGAATTAAAAAACGTCTGCAAATCCCATGGTGAGGGGAAAGATAAGGTTTCGATATTAAAAAATATTAATCTTGATATCCGTGCAGGCGAGTTTATAGCCATCGTCGGTTTTTCCGGCAGCGGGAAAACAACGTTAATCTCCATGATCGCCGGCTTGATCCCTGCCGATAACGGCGAATTGCTGAAACAAGGGCAAGCGATTACCGAGCCGGGCCCTGATCGTGGCGTGGTGTTTCAGAACTATTCGCTAATGCCTTGGCTGACTGTTTATGAAAACGTGGCGCTTGCGGTGGACGCCATCTTCAAGGGCTGGACATCCGCGCAACGCCGCGCTCACACCGAGAAATACGTGAGGATGGTCAATTTGGGCCGGGCGATGGACAAAAAACCGGCTGAATTATCCGGCGGCATGCGGCAACGCGTCAATGTCGCCCGCGCACTGGCCGCCAATCCCGACATTTTATTGCTGGATGAACCGTTGAGTGCGCTGGATGCATTAACCAGAGGAAATTTACAGGACGAAATTCTGCAAATCTGGGAGCAGGAAAAAAAGACCGTTATCCTCATTACTAACGATGTCGACGAAGCTATCTATATGGCGGATCGGGTGATTCCGCTTCAGCCAGGCCCGGGCGCCTGCTTCGGCCCGGCATTCGCGGTTAATCTGGAACGTCCGCGCGATAGAACCGCCTTAAATCATAATCCGGAATTCAAAAGCTTACGCGCCGAGATTACCCGTTATTTAATGGCTATCGGCATGGAAAAAAACCCGGACGAAACCGGCGATAAAATTAAACTGCCGGATGTCAGGCCCAACACCAGCAACGACTGGAAACTGGATAGGTCGGCGCTTAAACCCAGCCAAGCCAATCTGGGTAAGGCGCGTTATCTGGAGTTTGTGCAATTATCGAAAGTCTATCCCACCCCGGACGGTAATAGTACGGTGACGGTCGTGGACGGTTTCGACATGAAAATGAAAAAAGGCGAATTCATTTCCATTATCGGCCACTCCGGTTGCGGTAAATCAACGGTTTTGTCAATGACGGCCGGTCTTAATGAAATATCCGAAGGCAGTATTATCCTGGACAATCGCGAAATCGACGGCGCCGGGCCCGATCGCGGCGTGGTGTTTCAGGCGCCAAGCCTATTCCCCTGGTTGACCGCCTTTGAGAACGTCATGCTTGGCGTCGAAAAGGTTTATCCCCATGCTTCGCCGGATGAACGTCATGACATCGTGGAATACTACCTAACCCGTGTTGGTCTGGCGGATTCGCTGTCCAAAAAAGCCGCCGATTTGTCCAATGGCATGCGGCAGCGAGTAGGCATCGCCCGCGCGTTCGCCTTATCCCCCAAGTTATTATTGCTGGATGAACCCTTCGGCATGTTGGATTCTCTGACGCGCTGGGAATTACAGGCAGTGTTGATGGAAGTCTGGGAACGCACCCATGTTACCGCCATCGTCGTGACCCACGATGTCGACGAAGCCATTTTGCTCGCCGACCGGGTAATTATGATGACTAACGGCCCTAGAGCAAAAATCGGCCGGATACTGGAAATCGATTTACCTCGGCCGCGTTCGCGGAAAGCACTGTTGGAACATCCGGATTATTACCGCTATCGGGAGAGTTTACTGAGTTTTCTGGCCGAATGCGACCGCGGCCATTAGTTTAAATCCCCAATAAATTACACATTCCCCGGAAAATTTATAACGATGTTTAATTTCAAGAAGCACATCGATTAGTTAGCCAAAATCAACGTTTACCCCCGATTTTAGATTACCAAGCGCAAGTTGGTAGGGCCATGTATTGAGGTCATTGCCGAATGACGGCAAATGTACACGTTTTTTATACCCACGGATAAGCCGTCTCAATTAAACATTTAGGTATTAATTAATGAAAAAAAATGCAATTACCAAGACAACAATCGCTCATGCATTGAAATTGGCCATGGCCGGCGGTTTTTACTTAAGCAACGGCGATGCGGTTTATGCCGACCTGCCGCCGCCTGCCTATACCAGAACGCCCATGATGTCCTGGGGGAGTCAAATGGATGATCCGCTGCTGGGTAATACTAAATACGAAAAACCGGTCTGGAATGTTCATGATCTAATTGGTTTACCGGATTGGCTTGAATTGACAGTCGATCAGCGTACCCGTTATGAAGACATGGACGGCCAATTTAGAGCGGGCGCCAAGGGCGGAGACCAACAAATTCCATTACAAACCGATCTATGGCTGGCGGCCCACTTGGGCAAATTTCGGATCGGCGCCGAATTTCAAGATGCTCGCGAGTTGGGCGGAAATGTCGGCCCCGGTAATAACGCCAATAACGTGACTAACAATGCCGTCGATACGCTTGACTTTTTGCAGGCTTATGTTTCCTGGGCCGACAAAAATCTATTGAACACAGACCTCGGCGCCGAAGTGAAAGTCGGACGCCAAACCATGGACTACGGCAGCGGACGTTTAGTGTCAAGAATCGTTTACCGCAATACCGCCCCAAGATTTACCGGGGCCCGCCTGCGGTTGCTCGAGAATGCAAAATGGCAGTTGAACGCTTTCGCCACCATGCCGGTACTACAGTTACCGAGCTCGCCAACCGCAATTAATAATAATGTTACGCAATTCGATCAGGAAGCCACCCGCACCTGGTTTTCCGGTTTCTTTCTGGAAGGTTACAACCTGGCCGCGCATATCAATAGCGAACTATATCTGTATAATTTGGATGAAAATGACAGCTTTAACAATCCGACTCGCAAACGCCAGTATTTTACCCCTGGATTACGTTTTTACATCAAACCAAGCACGGGAAACTTCGACTTCCAGGCGGAAGGCATGGGCCAGTTCGGGACAGTGAGAGCGACGACCACATCGACTCAGAATCTTTATCATCAGGCTTGGTCATCGCATGTAGAAGCCGGATATACGATCGACATGCCCTGGAAGCCGCGCTTTTCGATGGAATACGATTACGCCACCGGCACTAACAAACGCGGCGGCAATACCGATCAACGCTTCGATCCCCTTTACGGCGCATCTCCCGTCGACTTCGGCCCGGCAGGGATTTTTCAACCGTTTGTGCGTAGCAACATCAACACCCCTGGCTATCGGATGGCTGTTTCGCCTCGCCACGACGTCTTGCTATCCATGCAGCAACGTTTGATTTGGCTGGCGTCGTCGAACGATTGCTGGGGTATGTCCAACTGCGCCCCCGGCGTCAATCTGATTATGCTGCCCACTAAAACCAGCGGCAGTTATGTTGGAGATATGCTTGGGTTTACAGCCCGTTACGACTTTAACAGCAGCTTAAACTTTGAAACCGGCTGGTATCGTCTGTTTAAAGGCCAATTCGCCAAGGAAGGCGCTAATGCGCCCGCTCCACAGGACGTTGATTATTTCTATGTGCAAAGCCAGTTTAGGTTTTAAAGTTTTGTATTTATTCATCCCAATTTTAAAAAGCAGTTGAATTAATGGCTGTAGATGGGTAGAGCGAAAGCGAAACCCATCAATAAACAAAATCGGGCAATTGGATTTATTGTATTTATGAGAGGCCATTATTTTAAAATTAGCAAAAATGTTGGAATGTTAGAAGCGGCCTAGTTTTTCCGCCGTTTTTCCGTATTATGCGTATTGTCGCTCTCGATGTATGAGTGCTAACGCAGCTACTAAGTGTAAATTATCGGAGTTGGAAGAAATTTTCACATACCATGTGTGGTGGCGCTCCATGCGTACTTGCACTTCAGCACCGTTTTCGGAAACACCTTTGTAAAATACAGTAAACAAAGGTAGATGAAAGAACCATCTATCTCCACCATCAAACTCAATTATGTATTTGTTTTGCAGAACACTCTTTTGTTGTATTGTACAGACAGGGGAACCATTTTCGAACATCACAAATCTTGTCAGAGGATACCTTCGTTCACACCTTATCGTTAACAATTCTTTTTCAGAAGTATCGGAGAAAACAAAATCAGGCAATAGTTGAAAGAAAAAGCGAGGGAATGCCAGAAAACTATTTTGATGCGGTGTTCTGAAACGCCAAAGCATTTTACTGTCACGGTTATAGATCTCCCCATTGCCCTCCGTATTGCATCGGAAACCATATTCATTGGTTTCTGTTACAAGAGAATCATCACTCTGATGAGGCATCACTAAGTTTCTCCATGCGGATAATCAGAACATCGTTATTTTTTATAAACACTCTGAATTTGATTCGTATTCGACATATTCGGATAGAGTACAAAACCACCGTCTGCTGCTGATTCTTCTGAATTGTCAGAAGTAGGCGTAGGGTTTACAGTTCCACTAATTAAACTAGATGCACCAGAACCGCCAGCTCCAACTGAAAGGCCAGCACTTCCAATATTTGGCCCAGTACCTAACCAAGTTGGAATGCTTCCGAGGTCTGGATTATAATTCTGGGCCGAATCGTTCCAAGTGAAAGGTGCTCCTTTTACTCCATTAACACCTTCAGCTACAGCGCTACCAGTAGCAGCCCCAACAGCAAGACTACCCACCAATGATCCAGCATTATAGGCAACACCATCCCAATTACTATTCTGAATATCAGTTCCAATGTTATACGAGGTAACCGCAGTGCTCACTGCCGCCCCAGCAAAAAGTCCGACAGTAACAACGGCCACAGGCACACCAACCGCGACAGCGCCAACTGCGGCAGCTCCTACGACAACTGCGCCAGCAGCACCAACCGCCAAGCCTTGAGCGGCATTCAGGGCAATAGATTGAGCGTCCTTGCCTGTAGGATCGTTACAGTTAATTGGGTTATTGTTGCAATAGATATAAAAATTAACCCCCGCATTAACTTTTATAAATGCTTCTTCTGTCATTTATCACCGCTGAACCACGTAACCTTATTAAGGTTAAGATCGTAAGGAGTTATAATCTCTACAGTAGTGTATGGTGAGTGATATTTATGGTGTATTTTGTGATCATTTATGCGTTTTAGAGTAAAACAAATAAATACACCATCAGCACCACCTTGATATCCATTTGGTTCTAGTAAATCTTCTTCATTATTATCATTACGAAGCACTACTTTAGGGGAAAACAATTCCTTACCGTCAGGCGATAAAATACCAAATCCTTTTTGTAAAAAATTCATAGGTGTACTTGGTAGCAAGCAAAGTGAATTAACATAATAGGGCGTCGATATAGCTTCAGGACTTTTAATCACAACAGTCGAATTGGCGGTAACGTGTAACGGACCAGAAACGATAATATATTGATGATCCGGTACAAAATTACATCCGCTGATAACTGTAAATAAAATAAGAAAAAAAGTAGCAGGACAAGATTGAATAAAACTCCGCAATGATAGTTTCATAGAATCTTACTTTATGGCTTTTCATAAACAGATTGTATTTGACTAGTATTCGAACTATTCGGGTATATCGGCATAGTACTGGATGATGCGTTATTTAACCCACTAGACGGATCGGAGCTACCAGAATTACCTTGACTATTTGCCGAATTTTGGCTGTTTGCCGCTGCGTTTACTCCCGCTTGAAGAGCATTCCAGGCAAATGTAATACAAGTATTAAATGAATTGGAACTTAACGGATTGATCGTATATGGTTGTGTTGCCAAATTAGCATTTTGATTGGCTGCATATTGCCCAATTGCATTTGCATCAGCAGCATTGTTATAGATAGTCGTTGGAGTAATTCCTTGTCCATAATTCGTTGCTACCGTCTGATTTACTGCTGCTAAAGACGTTGCCGTTGGATTATTTTGATTGTCGAATTGAACTGTTCCTACATTATATGGGCCTTGAACGTTACCATATTGCCCGCCATATAAGCCAAATTGATAATAGTTTGCAGCACCAGTTGTATCATCAATCGAAACAACTCCTGCATGTACTGCAGGTACTGCGTAACCATTATAATTAATCACATATCCTGGAAAGATGACCATCTCTCCATCTTGTCCAGTTGGATCGTTGCAATTAACCGGATTATTCCCGCAATAGACATAAAAATTCACGCCCGCCCCAAACCTCAAAGGGTCTTCACTCAAAAACCCACCCAACACCAGCGGGTCGTAATACCGGGCCCGGTAATAATACAGCCCGGTTTCGGGATCCTGATCGCGCCCGGTGTATCTCAGCGGTGTATCTCAGCTTATTGTTGCTGACGCCAGTGGCGCCGAGGTAGTTGCCGAACGCGCTATAAGCCTGTGTCGCCAGTATATTGCCGTCATGGCTGCTTTGGCCAAGTACGGATTTGAGGTTGTCGTGGTGGTAGCTGTAATTGGTCAGGTTGCCGTTGCCGTCTATCTGGTAGCCGTTCACGATCTCATCTATCACGCTGCCGCGCATATATTTGGCTTTCAGGTTTTCGTTGCCGTCGTAGGCGGCTTCCAGGCGTTCGCCTTTCAGGAAGTAGTTCGTTGCAATGGCGGTTGTCCCATAGTTCTTATAGATGCGGTAACCCGCGGCGTCGTATAAATAGTTGTTGGCGTTGATGCCGGTTACCTGGTTCAGCACGTTCCAGTAGATGGTCATATTTCTGCCGCTGCCGTACGGGCCGGTGCTGATTTGCTTCATGTTGCCGTTGTTGTCGTAGCTATAGCTTTCGTAGAGTGGGCCGCTAGCGCTGCCGGTGGTGGTGGAGATCAGCCGGTTGCTGTTGGCGATGCGGTTATAGTAAATCTTGACGCCGCCTTTTGTATAGGTGTTTCGGTTGCCGACCGCATCGTAAGTATAGCTTTCGTTGTTGCCGCTTAAGGCGCCGGGATAGCTGGCGCTCAGCAGGCGGTAGTCCGCATCATAATTATAGGCCGTTACGCCTGCCGTTTCGCTGGTGCCGGCCGCTTCGGTGGCGGTGAGAATATTGCCGACGCCGTCTCTTGTGTAACTGGTATTGTTGACCATCTGGTTGCTGACGGTGCTGTTTTGCAACAGGCTCAGGCGGTTGGCTTTGTCCCACTCGTAGTGCGTGTGCGCGCCGTTGCTGAGAATGCGATCCAGCAGCCGGCCGGCGTTGTCGTAATGATAACTCACTTGCAGGTAGGCCGGGCTGGATTCGGCCGTCAGACGGTTGGCGCCATCATATTGATAGCTGGTGACATCGCCCTGAAAATCGGTTTTGCTGATAACATTGCCCACCCCATCGAAGCTAAAAACGCTGTATTTGCCGGCGGGCCGATTGTAGGTGGGGTTGCCGCTGTCGTAGATATTGTTGAGCTGATGCAGCGAAGTATAGGCGTAACCGTAGGCGACGACGGCGTTTTGTATGCCTGTCAGGTCGCCTATGCTGTTGTAAGTCATAAACTCCTGGCTGGTGTCGGTCATATGAAAGGCCTGGGTGTTGCGGTTCATGACGTCGTACAGGTATAGCGTCTTGATCACGTTACCCGCCTCGTCGTTGACATAGTTTTCGATATTGCCTAACGGGTCGGTGGTTTGCGCCAGGCGGCCAAGATCGTCATATTGATAATTCGTGGCGGCGCCGTTGGCGTCGGTGACGGACAAAAGGCCGCCGTATAGTCGGTAGGATGGGTAGAGGCGCTTAGCCGAAACCCATCACTTCAACATTAAAAGCATCAAATTAGTCATAATGCAACATATGTTGATTTTAAATATTTTAAACGATGGGTTTCGCTTACAGCTCTACCCATCCTACCGCGCTGGCCTTTGCGGTCGGTCATCTGGATAACGTTACCTGCCTCGTCGTTGACATAGGTTTCGAAATTGTTTAACGGGTCGGCGGTTTGGGTCAGGCGGCGGCGTTGGCGTCGGTTAGCACTGTAGGGTGGCCTGCCTAATCATAGGTAATAGCGCCATGCGTTATTGCCCGACCGCAACTTAGAAGCGACCCCGTTTTCTTATCTCGTTATTCCCCTAATTTGTAATTACATTGATTACAATAAGTTGGAAGATTAATCCCGCCAAAATAGATAAAATTATTACCAAATATTTTAATTCTTCTTTTAAAAATCCTATTACCACAATTAGGGCAGCGAAGAGAAAATATATATAAAATAGAACAAACTTGTGTTAAGATTACAGATACAAAATAAATTAATATATAATTATCTGGCAAATATATGCTTTCTATATCTTTAGGTAAAAACACAAAACCTATCACAAAGCCTATAAAATTAGTAATGGCTATAAATAAAGCATAAATAACCCTCTTTCTCACTGAGATATTCATTTTGGACAAAGTCAGGCGCGACTGATCAACATAAATTTTTATAAAATTTTATCATAATTTTGTATTGCAATGGGCACAATGGGTTGGTATGCCAAATCCACCCCAATATGTAACAGTTTCACCCGACACTTTGGCCTTTCTTTTATAAATTCTATTACCACAACTAGGACAACGAAGAGAAAGAAGATATAAACCACCACAATAAGCAGGCACTATAGCAAGCATAAAAAACTTGCTATTGATATTAATTATTAAACCTATCGATCCAAAAACACTAAAAAAAATAAAAAGAAGCGCATAAAAAGCTTTTTTTCGTACAGATACATTATTTTTTTTAGGCGTATTGGTGAATTTAGTCATTTTATTCATTTAGGCTTCATTGAATCGCAGTGTTAAAGTTAAAATATAACTATATATTCATGAATTATTAG
>JBEKBU010000165.1:0-9422 GCA_050015235.1 Methylomonas sp.
GCAAACACTGTTGGATCGGCTATTAGTGGAAATACTTCCCAAAGCCACGAGCATTCAGGAAAGGTTAGCCGTTGGCGAACTAATGGATCATTGGGATATGGAAGTGCTGGAAGAGATGATCAGGAACGCCGAACAAATTCAGCCTATGGTCGATCGCCACCCTGAACACCAAGCATTATATTCACGGGTCGTTCATCTGTATAAACAGATTTTGGATCAAGCGCAAGAGAACGAGAATAAATAGAATCCCTGATCGAGGAAAAGATACAACGCCGTTAAGTTAAGGCTTAATTCTACCTACGGACGCCTTAACTTGGCGGCATTGTGAAAAAGAGATTATTGTCTATAGCCGGTGGCGTTCCGGTCAACTTTGATAGTGACCAACTCGTTGGCCATGGAGCTGGAATAATCAAAGGTAAGTTGACCTTCGTTCTTGTAATAAAACTCTATTCTACGATCATAACCGGAACTACTGAAATCCTCGTATTGTTCGTCAGGCTGTCCAATCAGTTGTTTGACATCGTATATCGACATGCCGATTTGCAGTTTAGCAAATTTACTGCTTGGCGCCGGCGTGCCGATGATTTGGCCATTAATTTGCTCGTCCGCGCATCCGAACAGCGTTGAGATTAAAATTATTACAATGATAGTTTTTATTGAGCGTATATAGATCAGGGGGTGGCTACCCATTGCAAATGATTTGGCGGATTGTATTTCAATGATTGGATTATTCATAAAAGTTGGTCTGAACGCTTAAAATAATACCCGATACCCATAGGCTTCAGCCAAAAAAATTTGGCTGTAACCTATTACTAAACTGTATCATAAATCTTATTTGGCGCGGCGGCGGAGATGAAACACGAACACATGGCCGAATTTCGTTTCTATGCGGAGCTCAACGATTTTCTGCCGGCGGCTAAGCGCGGGCGGACGATATTCTATGCTTTCAACGGCCATCCAGGGATCAAGGATCCCATTGAAGTTCTCGGCCCGCCTCACACCGAAGTGGCGATGATACTGGTAAACGGCCGGCCGGAGGGCTTCGGCTACCAGTTGCAAGCTAACGACCGCGTCGCGGTTTACCCGGTGTTCAAAACCCTGGATATCGCACCCTTGTCCATTTTGCGGGAAAAAACCCCGACTACCGCCCGCTTCGTACTGGACGTGAATCTGGGCAAACTGGCCAGAGTCATGCGTTTGCTGGGTTTCGATAGCCAATATCGCAACGATTACCGGGATGCGGAGGTGGTGGATATCGCGGCGAACGGGCAGCGCATCGTCCTGACCCGCGATCGCCGTCTCTTATATGCTAAAAAAATCGAATTCGGCTACTGGGTGCGTGCGGTCAAGGTCGAAAACCAGCTCGATGAAGTTCTGCAACGCTTCGACTTGCGCGGATCGATACAGCCTTATGCGCGCTGTCTGCTGTGCAACGGTGTGCTAGCGCCGGTCGCCAAAGCGGACATTCTGCATCGCCTCGAGCCAAAAACCCGGCTCTACTATGAGATTTTCCGTTGCTGCGCCGATTGCCGGCGCATATACTGGCAAGGTACGCACATGGAGAATATCCGGCGCCGTTACGCCAAGTATCTAACGCCCGAAGTAAATCGCCCGATAGACCAATAACTGCCTGACGCCTTGAAAATTAGCCATCGCCGCCACTTCCTTGACCAATCGCTCTTCCGCGCCGGATAATTACTTTAAAAGCATTACCTTCTCGATCATCGACAAAATCTATATCCGGATAAGCTTTAAGCGCTCGCAAAATTCCGCTGCCCAAACCTCGATACGGCAATACTCGTGGCGCAAACGAGGCGAGAATGGGATTTCTTACGTTTGAATTACCCAGTTTAATATTCTCGACAGTCAGATTATTTGGTAAATGACCGGGACTGATAATTTCCAGCCTGTCGGCAAATACCAATACTTTTACAGGGGCGGAAATGAAATAGTCTCTATGTATCAGGGCATTGGCTATTAATTCTTCCAACACGATTCTGGGTATTTCCGGCTCGCCTAAGGAATTAAAGCCTTGTTCTTTCTGAATATGACGGATATTGCTCAGGACAAAATTTAAAGTTTTTTGAAACACATCCGAGAGTTTACCGTTAATATCCTGACTATCAATGTAAGTAGCGTCTTCGATATTCTGTCCAGGGAAGGCGACGGCTTTAACAATAAATACCGGCAAACGAAGCTGGGGTCTTTTAGCAAATAACAACGTTCCACTAATATTTAACCTGCCATCCTTCATTAAGTTCATATTTTCCATGAGCTGAACTAAAGGGATTTCTTGGGCAAGCAAAGATTCACCGATGAATTGTTCAAAAAAATGCTCGAATAATTCCATATCGACATCGGCTACGGAAGTACCTTGAACAGGCGTTTCATCAGCATGGACGAGAGAAGATTCCTGGAACATGCGCTGTAATTCTTCTCTTGCCGTTACCCTTCTTTTGTCGGCGCCATTTTTAACCCATATATAACCTTGCGCATCCATATAAGGTTTACTTAACCCTTGAGCTATCGTTACAACGATGACCATACCGCCGGGCAAAGCAATATTCTGAGTTATAGGATTGATTGCCGGTTTAACATTATTTGTCGCAACGTTAGAAATGTCCTGATTCAATTGCCTAATATCTTCAGAGGTTAACCCGGCGATTGTACCGTCATTGTTAACGCCAATAAGCAAGTAACCGCCTTGGGAATTACTGAAAGCCGCCATTTCGGCGGCGAGCGAATTAGGGCTGCTTATATTGGCCTTAAACTGACGCCTACTATCCTCGCCATTAGCAATAATGCTTAATAATTCCGTTATTTCCATGCTTCATACACCTGCATACGTCTCTCGAAGGCTTCCGCGCCGCCTTCCATAATTCCGACGATATGTTTTTGAATTTCGGCGCGGTCAATACTTCCACTGACAGTTGAAATTCGCTCATCCAAATAACTGCAGGCAATCACCTGTTCAGCATCGCCCAATACGGGAATATTGGCGTTGTGGGTAGCGAAGATAAATTGCGTTTCCGGTTTGAGCGCGCGGATCAACTTAATGACATCATCATATATAGTTTGGTTATCCAGATCATCTTCCGGTTGGTCTATGATCACAACATCGTTGTCACGCTGGCTTAATACAAACAGTATTAGCGCCGATGCCCGCTGACCCCTTGAATGACGAGCCAAAGCCTTACCGTGGTATTCAATGGTGAAGACATTTGGCACCTGCCAGGTTAAAAGTGCTTCAAGATTATTTTCAAAGTATTGAGTAAATGATTCAAAAGAACCACCTAAATGCAGACTAGCTCGTGTCATATCCCGCCACATGGCGCCAAAATCGCTATATTCATTAATCAAACTTTGCAAGCCTGCTTCTCTAATCCGGCTTCCGCGAAACAAATCTTGCAGGTATTTCAGCATGGCTTCCTTGTTCGCCTTAAACTCCGGCACGATCTTCAATGGAGAATCGATCTTATTAATACTCGCCACGATTTGCTCTATGGCCCGAAATTCTTCAAGCCAAAGATCATTCAATTTAGTCAATTCGCCTTCGAGCGATGTTTTCAAATCAGCGTATTGCTGCTCAATCTTATCCAACACATTCAACGTTTGCTCGGTTCGATCCAGAAATTGTTTTAATTCACGAAATTCTTGCGGACTAATTGCTTGTGCGCCAGCTTGTTTCAGCTCACCGGCAAGTTTCCTTTCAATTTCGGCAAACTCTTCTTTTAAATCCTGCTTTTGTTGTTTAAACTGCTCGACTTTTTGACGCAACTCCATTATTACCGGCTGTCCCTGGATAAAAACTTGTTTTATGGTTTCCAATCCTTGCAGAATCTTGGCAAATACCGCAAAAATTTCGTTAAAAAAGACTTGATTATTGGCTGACTTGTAGACGGATTGATTTTTTAATTCGTCTTCAAAATTAGCAATAAAACCGGCGAGCTGTTCCAGGTAATTTTGCACTTCCTGAATAACTTGACCCGCTTTGCGTTCATCCCGGTCAAAATCAATTTGCTTTTGCAGCTTCTCTTCCACGGCATGTTGTTGATAAAACTTCAACTTGTATTCAGCGTCCTGTTTTTTCTGCTCCAACTCCTGTTTTTGATGGGCGGCACGCTTTAGCCGTTTTATCTGGGCAATGGTATCCAACACTGTTTGTTGACCGGCCTCAATTTTTTGCCTGACTGGCGCCAAGGCTTCGCCGACCAATTTTTCGATCAAATCTTTTTCGAATCCGGCGCCGGTGCTGGAGAGGTCATTCTGGCCAAAATAAATCGGTTTATACAACACTGTTTCCCGTATGGATACACCGGTTTGCAATTGCCCATTGACATAAACGTCCGGACGCTCACCCAGAATCCTGCGGATTTGATAGGGTTGGCCGCGACGGTCAACCGCGTCTATGGTGATCTTGCCGCCGCTACGCAACAGGTACTTAACCAATCCTTCCTTATACTCTACGTCCGACGCCTTATCGCCAAACGGAATATTCAGCGCGTAGCGGATTCCCTCTAACACAGATGATTTGCCGCTGCCTCTAATGCCTATCAATGTATTGAGTTCCGGCGACAGGCAAATTTCGGCGCCGCCCAAAGCGCCCGCGCCTTCGAAACTTATTTTCCTGATGTGTGAATGTTTATATAGACGGGATTCCTTAGCGACCCGGTTACCATGATCGCGCAAGGCGAATTTTACAGCCTGAAAACTAAAATCCCCCAATTTTAAATAACACGATTGCTTCCTGGCCGTCATATCAGCTAGGGATTTGGCGTCGCAACCTTCAACTTCGGCGGGGTAGCGATCACCCAATGCCTGCTTTATTTTTTGCCGTTTATCATCGGTACGTACTTTTTGAAATCCAAGAATTCTACGCCGTACGGTATCGTTTTCAAATAAATCTATTATGCGCCCAGTGGACAAACTACCCCATAGACCATTGGAAGGTTCTACATGTGCAAAAATTAAAAAATAGTCTTTGTGAGATTTATCAAGTTCACGAACGGTTTCGTCAATATCATGATTGGAGCGGGCGTTATCCTGCTCAAAATTAACTTGTCCGGCAAATGTAATTGTTAAAAAACTTTGGATAAAATTATGATCTGTTCTACTATCAAGCCACTCGTCGGCAAATACCACTAAGGTGTGAACACCGGCCTGCCCGTCTTTTATAGACAATTCAACACCCGGCAACAAGCCGATACCCACTTTAGCAGCCTTCTTTCTGAGATGTTTAAATTCATCCCAATCGAATTTATTATGATTGGTAATCACGCCTAGCTTTATGTCCGCCTCTACCAGCGCGGAAATATAATCATTTAAATAATCATTATCCGCACCCTGATAGCTAAATTCCTTATCAGCGCGGGTATGCAGATGAAAGTCGGCTTTTAACCAACGCCCGCCATATGTAAATACGTCATCGGCCATTTGCATATTCCATGTTAACGTTTGCGAACTTATTCGGCTTCGGTTTAATTAATCGCGTCTTTACGGTTAACAATTTCCGCATTATGTCCCCCCATAACCATATCCCCATTTGCCGCCTCAAATCGCGCCAATTATTGCACTCAATAAGCGCACACTCAACCCAGAGTCCAAAAATCCCGGATTCATTAAAATGCAAATAACTATTCACTAAGTAACTAAACTCTCAAAAGCTTGCCGAATGCTCACCACCTTGGCTTTTTGCGCCGGAGCGCCTGGCGGAGGTTAGCCCGGTATGGAGGCCGGGCGAAAGCTACAGCCAATCTGTGTAGGGCGGGTTGTAACCCGCCAAGCCGTTATTTGATCAAGCGGCCATGGCGGGTTACAACCCGCCCTACTGACTTGGCGCTCCGGCGCCAAAAGCCGTAGAGCCGGCGCTACCTTAAAATTCGCTGAATAATTACAAAAATAGCGTAAAATTTCTTAATAATTTTTTAAGGAATCTACTATGCATATTGAAGCTATATTAGACGATGTTCACGCCGAGCGTTTGCTAGAGTTGCAGCAACGATTAAAAAAACCGCTATCTGAAGTTGTGACTGATATTTTGAACAAAGCAATTGACGAAAGAATCGCGGCTCCTGAAAATGAGGGGCAAAAGATGCTAAATATTTTCATGGAAGAAGGTCTGATAGGCTGTCTCCATGGCGATGGCAATCTCTCGGTTGATTATAAACAGCATCTATGGGGCAATGAGTGATTATTGCCGACACTGTTTTTGGGTTGCAATCTTATTACAAACTAGTAAATATTTGATTAACTGCTAGTAACCGCTGGCTGGCTTATTAAACCAATCCCGCCTCCATTCTCCGCTTCGCTTCCCGTATCAATAGCGCGTAAGTCTCCGCCGGCGTATCGCCGTGATGATCCCGCTCCAGCCGGGCGGCGTCCGTCTGGTAATTCAGGCTGTAGAGACCGAACCTGGGGGTGTACGTGCCCCATTCGTAGTTATCGAACAGCGACCAGTGCAGATAGCCGATCAACGGTATGCCGTCGCCTACGATACGGATGACTTCCTCGATATGCAGACGCAGAAATTCGCTGCGGCTGATGTTGTCGCGGCGATGGGAGTAGCTATTGTCGCGGCGCCGGCGCAGGGCCATGCCGTTTTCGGCGATGATTAGGGGGCGGCCGGGAAATTCGTCCGCATAGTAACGGCAGAAGAAATGCAGCCCGCGCGGTAAAATCGTCCAATCCCACCATTTGCTTGTGATGGAGCTCATGATCCAGGCCCGCAGGGATTTGTTCTTGAACTCGTGATCCCACCACACCGGGGGGCGGAAGGTGTGCGCCGAGAACGGATCGTAATAATCGATGGCGATATAATCGAGCAGCCGCTCGCCGGGCGAATCGGTCAGAGCCGCCAGCAAGCAGGGCAACTGGCCGATATCGAACCAGCGCATGCCCAGCCTATGGCTAAGGTAGCGGATGCCGGCGCCGATCAGCGAGGCGAAGTCTTTGCGTAGCGGAATCGCGGCGTTGGCCAGCTCAGCTTCGAATGCCGCCGCCCGGCCGCGAATATGGTCGTTTATCTCCGCGGGTTCGATCCGCCTTTCCCGCAAGCTCAGCAGGTCGAGCAACAGTTTATCGCACCAATAGAGATCGCTGCAGTAAGTGTTTACCGTCACCATTGGCGCCGGCCAGCCGGCGTCCCGGTAGGTGGCGTGGATGGCGTTATAAGCGCGCGCGTGGGCGGTCAGGAGATGATCGATGGCCTTGACGGCGTTCCGCCGGCCGCGCCGGGCCTGAGATGGAAACTGGCGGCCGATATAAGTGTTCAGCACCAGCATGTTCGGTTCGTTGATGGTGATGTAGTAACGCACCGGCGCATAGCCTTTGGCGGCCAGCGTGCGATTGAGGTATAGCGCCGCCGTGCGGACATAGTCGACATAGCGGTCGATGGCCGAGGCGCTTAGCCAGGCGTCGGCGCCCAGCCAGGCGGGGTGGACGAAATGATGCAGAGTGACCAGCGGCTCTAAGCCATGGGCCCGGCATTGGCACAGGATTTCGCCGTAACAGTCCAGGGCCTGATAGTCGAAGGCGGGGGCCTGTCCGGCGCCGTCGCTCATTGCCGGCTGAACCCGGCTCCATTCGACGCTAAGCCGAAAAGCGTTGAGTCCCAGGCGGCGGCAGGCGTCGAAGTCCAGCCGGTAACGGCTCCAGAATTCCGCCGCCCGGCCCAGCGGCTCCACGTCGCCGCGCCGCTCGGCTTCGGCCCAGTTGGTGTGGGGCATGCCGGTCTGATTATAGCCGCCTTCGGACTGATAGGCCGACGTCGCCACCCCCCACAGGAAATCTCCGCGCCGCCGCGATCTCATGGGAGCTTGGCGGTTTCCGCCATCGCCAACTGTTCCTTGCGGGACAACGACAGCGGCTGCAAGCGGTCCTCGATCAGCGTTCGCACCACCGTTTGCGCGGCGTCCGGTTTGGCGAAGCGCAGTGCGCGCAATTTCATCTGCGCCATTCTGGCCGGATCGTCCAGCAACATGGATATCTTGAAGGGCAGGGTGATGAGCTCGTTACACTTGATCGCTATGCCTTCCTCCAGCAAATGGTCGCAGTTGCGTTCCTCCTGGCCGGGAATCGGATTGAACACGCACATCGGCAGACCGCTGGCGACGGCTTCGGCGGTTGTCAGCCCGCCGGGCTTGCCGATGAACAGATCCGCCGTTTTCATCAAGCGGTGCATTTCGTCGGTGTAGCCAAACACCCGTACGGCGCCGTTTTGCTGACTCCGCACGCGCCGCTCGACGCGCCGCCTCAATTCTTCGTCGCGGCCGCAGACCACCAATATTTGCGCCCGCTGGCCAAGGAGCAGGAGCTGTTCCAGGATGAAGTCCGTGGGACTGACCCCCAGCGCGCCGGCGGACAGCAGCAGTATCGGCTTCGCCGGGTCTAAACCCAGCAGTAGGCATTCCCGCGTCCGATCGACGGGTTTGGCGAACGCCGGATCGATGGGAATGCCGGAGACGGTGATCCGATCCGCCGGCAACCCCAGCATCAGCAGAAACGCCTTGGTTTCGTCGATCGCCACAAAGTAACGGTGAAAGGCGCGCGACAGCCACATGGCGTGAAAATCGAAGTCGGTCACGACGATGGAAAGCTGGGCCTGCAACTGTTCGGTCGCGATCAGGTGGGAAATAATCCCGGCCGGCATGAAATGGGTGCAGACGGTGATGTCAGGATCGAAGGCGCGGATAAACCGCACCAGAGGCTTGGTGTTCAGCCGGTCGATCATGTTCCTCATGGCGTCCGTTCGCCAGGGTTCGTCACTGGTCTTGTACCACCATCCCAGGAAGTTGGGCGCCGACTTCACCAGCGACGCGTAGAACGTGGAATAGAAATCCCTGAATAGTTTATTGGTGTACTGAAGGGCGTCGTTATTAATGACTTCCATGACGCTTTCATCGGCCGCAAAGGTTTTTTCCAGCGCCGCGGCCGCCTTGACGTGGCCCATGCCGGCGCTGACGGACATGATCAGAACGCGCTTTTTGCTCATGAAGGAACTCCGTGTGGTGTTCACGCCTCTTAATAGGGCCGAAAGTTGGGCTGACGTTAGGAAGCCCAACATTCGAAGCTACAAACAAAAGAACATCAAGTGCTTATTTTCAAAGCAACCGTCTTTTTAGCTCATCTGCTTCTACGGCAGTTATAGTGTTATAGCATATTAAGAAAAAAAAATACAATGACGGCGACGCCTGGTAGTGGTTCACTTTGAAAATATGTCCAGTCGAACTTTTTTTGTCAATGCTATCTTATCAGCATGAACAAAAAACAAACCCAAGAAAAGATTTTACTCAACGCGCCTTTGATGTTTTTCAACAGGCAACGGGCGAAGCTGAGCCGGAAGAAGAGCTGACCGGCAAAAAGGCGGATAGTCAAAAAGGCGGATTGAAAGGCGGGAAGGCGCGAGCTGATAAGCTCACGCCCGA
>JBEKBU010000166.1:0-9422 GCA_050015235.1 Methylomonas sp.
TTCAAAATCGGTTTGAAAATTTGCCAAAGCCTGCTGCAGGGGTTCGGCGCGTTTAATTATCGGATAAAGAGCGTTGGCCAGCTGCACCAGATTCCAGTAAGCAATTTGCGGCTGATTGCCGAAACGGTAGCGCCGGCCTTGGGCATCCGTGGTATTAGGCGTCCAGTCCGGATCATAATTTTCTATCCAACCATAGGGGCCGTAATCAATCGTTAATCCCAATATGGACATATTATCGGTATTGAGCACCCCATGCACGAAACCAACACGCTGCCAATGGACGACCAAAGCGGCGGTCAATTTACAAACCTCGGCGAACCATTGCAAATAAACCTTGACGGACGGCGGGTCTAAATGCGGAAAATCATAGCGTATCGTATAGTCCAGCAATTTTTTTAGCGTATCCAGATCATCGCGGTCCGTAAAAATCTGGAAACTGCCGAAACGGGTAAAGGAAGGCGCGACCCGGCACACCACGGCGCCGGGCTCCATTTGCGGATTTCCGTCGTAAAACATGTCCCGGCTGACCATTTTGCCGGTCAGGATGACGCTTAAAGCGCGCGTCGTCGGCACGCCCAGGTAATGCATGGCTTCGCTACACAGAAACTCGCGTATCGAAGAACGCAGCACCGCCAGACCGTCCGCGCTACGGGAATACGGCGTCAATCCCGCCCCTTTCAATTGTAGCGTCAGATACTGCCCTTGCCGGGTGACAACTTCGCCAAGATTAATGGCTCTGCCATCGCCTAATTGTCCGGCCCAATATCCGAATTGATGGCCGCCATAACAACAGGCATAAGGCTCCATACCTTCCAGCAACTGGTTACCGACAAAAACTTGCCTAAATGGCAAGGATGCGCAAATCTTCTCCGTCAATCCTAATTCGGCGGCCAATTCGGAAGAATAAGCCACCAAGGTCGGTTCACCCATCTTAGTTGGAAGAACCCGCGAGTAACATGCTTGGTATACTTGGCGACGGTAATTTTCAGGCTCCGGATCCGCCGGCAACTCACGGACAAACCGGTTATCGAAATGTAAATTGTTAAACAAAGCAGAGGAAGCTTCTGAAGACATAGTATTTTGCTAAAATGCGTTTCAAATTACGGACATTTTACGAGACTGGCGCGGAAGAAACCATAGGGTTATCTTTTCTCGGGCAGCCTCCTAAGTTAAGATGATACAGTTACTTTCAATAAATGGTAATCTTTATGAAAATCCACGCTTTTACAGCTGTAAACTTTAGATCATTATTACTTATTATCGGCATTGCCGCTACTCAATTGACAGGATGTTTTACGGTCGGGCAGGAATTTGCCGCCAGCCGGGTACCGGAAATCAAGGTTGGTCAGACGCGCAAACAAGAGATTAACGACATGTTCGGAACGCCCTGGCGTACCGGTATGGAAGACGGTCATCCCACCTGGACTTATGGCATCTACAAATATTCGCTATTCGGCAATAGCGATACCCAGGATTTATTAGTCCGTTTTGATACGCAAGGCGTAGTCCGTTCTTATACTTTCAGCACTACCCGCAAATAAACCCGCTTTATTTGGGCTTAACCTCAAAATGCATTGCTTTGATAATGCCCAGTAATTGCTGGCGCTGTAATTTTATCGGCGCCAGTTCGGCTTCAAGCTGGGCAATGCTCACCGTCACCATGTCTTTTGACTGGTTGATTTTTTTTAGCATAAGCAGCCGGCTTTCGATTTGCGTTTTATGATCTTTAATTTGATGGATTAGCGGGTTCAAGACGCTATTGCTCCATATGGCTGCTTCCCTATGAGCCTGCAGCAGAATATGGCGGGCTTTGTAAATAAGCGTAGTGTAAAGCTTGTTTACTACTACGGTCTGCTCGGTCATGGTGGTTTTTACGCTATTACGAAAGGCGTCGCCTTCTTCAAAGATTTGTTCCAGTTCGAATTGATAATCTTTTATCGAAAACAATTCCGGTTCGATTTCGTTAAAACCGTAATCGTCGCGGAATTTTTTATGAATCGCCTTAACTAGGCGGCGCGTTTCATCCGTTATATCCAATGCATTCTGAAGCAAATCGCGCAGATCATCGAACAGTTTACGCATACTTTGTTTCAGGCCGTAGGTGGTAAGACTTTTATTCATTTCCAACCGGGCATTTTTGATTATATCGTCCACTTTTTCTTTCGCAAAGCTATCAATCAGCATTTTAGCTTGCACGGTAAAAACTTTACGGCTAGCTTGAAAATTTTCAATATTAGCGAGATAGGTGCTTTGATGTTGACGAGTCTCCGCCATCAATTTCTCCGTCATCTCCTGATTATCAAAATCAATCTGCTTAAATTCCTTCAGTTGTTTTTCAGCGTTCATGATTTTACTATCCATCAACTTGAGCGATTCGCTGACAATAAAACCGATTTGCTTTCTAACTCCATTTACCAGTATCTCCCGCCTTTGATCCAATATTTCCTTGGAAAGATAGTTTTCCAGTTTCTGGATACGGCTTTTCTCCAGTAAATTAATGTCGTTTCTGACTTTCGCCAATAACGCCTGTTTTGCGGAGACGGCAAAAATCAGGTTCTGATCGATATTCAAAATTGAGGCGGTCGTTTCTATTTGATTTTGAATGGCCGTATCCGGGTTATGATTATCGGCTAAATCATCCCACATCGAATCGATTTTATTCATAACCACCGCCAAACCTTGCCGCTGTTGACCATTTATGTTGCAAACATGAGTGTTCCACATTTCCAAATCGGATTTTGTAACGCCGGTGTCCGCCGCGAGTACAAAAATAATGGCTTGGGCGCTAGGTAGAATATTTAACGTCAGCTCGGGTTCGCAGCCTAAAGCATTCAATCCCGGCGTATCGAGTATGCACAAGCCTTCTTTCAAAAGCGGGTGCGGGAAACTGATCAACGCATGCCGCCAGCAAGGAATTTCTACGGATTCCGGATTATAATTGCCCTGTTCGGCCGCTTCGCGCTCATTCCATAATCCCAGTTTATTCGCAACATCTTTTTTGACGCGCTTGGTTGCAATCAAGGATTTAAACGCTTCCTGCATCTGCCCCGGGGAATTGCAGTCCAATTCAATTTTTGTCCAGCATTCAGGTTGATCTTTATAATTTAATAGCGACGTATCTTCCAGGCGCGTTTCAATATCCAGCAAACGAATATAACTGCCGCCTTTTTCATCCCAAAACACTTCCGTCGGCGACATCGTGGTGCGGCCCGGCGTTGACGGCAGCAAACGAACGCCGGTTTCGGCAAAGAACAAGGCATTGATTAATTCGGTTTTACCTCGGGAAAATTCCGCTACAAACGCTAAAGTCACCTGATCGGAGCGCAATCCCTGCAAAATATTGAGTATGGTATCGTTACCTTGCGTATCGCTAAATTTGTTGTGGCGCCGCCACTCCCCATATAATTCGATAGCTTGAATTAATTTATCCCGCCAATGCGAATAGTCGAGTAATTGTTCTTTAAACTCCAAATTTCTCATGACAAACCCACGCGACTGACTAATTCAAAAAGACTCAGAGTAATCACAAACTTAGGCGATCTAATCAATCGCATAACTTGTTTTAAACAGATAATATCCATGAGCTGTACAGTGAAAGAAATTTAAGGATTTATAAACTCAAAAATCAGAAACCGGCAACGGCGCCATATTTTTGACGATAAGCATTAATAATAGCTAATTTTTCAGGATTTACTCCATTTTGCTCTAGGAATTGAACAATATCCGCTAAAGAAATAACCGACACCACCGGAATGCCGTATTGCGCGGTTACTTCCTGCACGGCCGATAAGTCCCGCAGTCCTTTTTCCTGGCGGTCAAGAGCAATCAAAACGCCTGCTACGCTAGCGCCGGCCGAATTAATTGTTTCAAATGACTCCCTAACCGATGTACCGGCGGTAATAACATCATCCAGTATCAGAACATTTCCTTTTAATTCAGCGCCCACTAACAAACCGCCTTCACCGTGATCTTTACTTTCCTTACGGTTAAAAGCAAACGGAATATCTTTTTTCCCACGCGCATAAGCGATTGCGGCGGCGGTTACCAGAGGTATGCCTTTATAAGCCGGACCGAAAAGCATATCGACCCGCAAATCGGAATTAAGCAACGCTTCAGCATAAAACTGTCCAAGTTTGTCTAATTGTCCGCCCGTGTTAAACAAACCGGTATTAAAGAAATATGGGCTGATACGCCCCGATTTTAGTTGAAAGTCGCCAAATTTAAGTACGCCGCAATCAAGAGCAAATTGAATAAATTGTCGTTGATAATCAAACATAATATATTTTCAGTATAAGCCAAGCGGAAACGGGCGTCCGTGGGTATGCGGCGCAGAGCGGTTTTTTAGTTAAGCATTTGTTTAGAAATAAAGTTTTCCAATTTTTTCAATCCACTCCTTTCCAGCAGTTTGCTATCGTTTTTAACTTTAGCCAATAATCCCTGTTTTGCGGAAACCGCGAAAACCTGGTTGCGGGCGATATTTAAAATCGATGCCGTTTTATCAATTTGATTTTGTATGGCTATCTCAGGGTTTTGGGCGTCGGCGAGATCGTCCCACATTAAATCGATTTTATTTAAAACCACCGCCACATTCTGCCGTGGCCGGCCTTGAGACGAACAAACATAACTATTCCACGTTTCCAGATCCGTTTTCGTAACGCCGGTATCCGCGGCTAACACAAAAATTATCGTCTGGGCAACCGGCAGGATGTTTAATGTCAATTCCAATTCGCAGCCAAGCGCGTTAAGGCCGGGCGTATCGAGTATACACACGCCTTTCTGTAAAAGCGGGTGAGGCAAACTAATTAAAGCATGCCGCCAACAGGGTATTTTTATATATTCCTGCCGATTATTCTTCTGTTCGGGCGATTCCCGCCCGTTCCATAATCCAAGTTTGTAGGCTTTATCCTTGCTGACCATCTTGGTGGCGATAAGGGATTTGAAAGCTTCCTGCATTTGAGATGGAGAGTTGCAATTCAGATTAATCTGAGTCCAACATTTGGGCTGAAGTTTATAATCCGCAAGCGATGAATAATCCAACTGCGTTTCTATGTCGAGCAAACGGATGTAACTTCCACCGTTTTTATCCCAAATCAGCTCGGTTGGCGACATAGTCGTGCGTCCGGGAGCGGACGGCAACAGACGTAATCCCGTATCGGCAAAACAAAGCGAATTGATTAATTCGGTTTTACCCCGGGAAAATTCGGCGACAAAGGCAAGAGTCTTCTGTCCGGCAGGCGCGCCTTGCAATAGATTAAACAAGGAGTAATTGTGCCGTAGGTCGCCGGATTTAGCCTGAAAACCAAGCTCTCCGTAATATTCAATAAGCTGCATCATTTTACGCCGCAAGTATGAATTGCCAGGCAATTGTTCCGCAACTTCAGGATGTCTCATCATAAACCTTCTAAACTAAATGTCTGAACGCTGTCTGTTTCAAATCGAAGCAACATAAACCTCTTGGATACGGGCGGCCAAACGCCTCAAGCAACTATCCGCCACCGCGAAAAATTGCGCTTACAATCTCAATTCTCAAACTTTTTGAAATGTATTTTTAGCGCCATGAGATTGGAATACATTGTAATTACAACACATTCCATAGCATATTAGATAAATTGTTTCAGATTATCAAGCTTTGTATTTTTTTAATTTTCCGCTACCTGTTCCCCTCATGCCCTGCTCAGGGCTGGGTACAAACTTTTCAAGTATCAGATCGAGAAAATCCCAACCTTTTTCGGTGCAATAAATTTGCTGTCCTTGTTCCGTCAATAGCTTTTGGTTAATACATTGCGTCAGGGCCGGCTCCAGACTGGTTCTGTCCAAACCGGTCGAGCGCGTGTACTCATACAGATTAAATCCGTTAACCAAACGCAGGTGATTCATTAAAAATTCCAACGGCAATTGTGCAACCTCTATTAGCTCGCGCTTCATCGAGGCGGATAATTTCAAATAGTTTTCAGGATTTTTGATTTTTGCGGTGCGGATAATCCGGTTAGGCAGGGAGAGACTGATCTTGCCGTGCGCCCCCGCGCCGATTCCCAAATAATCCCCGAACCGCCAATAATTCCGGTTATGCCCGCATTGATAACCGGCTTTGGCGTATGCGGAGATTTCATACTGTTGATAGCCGTATGTTGACAATAGCCGTTGGCAAGCTTTTTGGGCAAGGAAAATTTCATCCTCCGCGGGTAATTCCGGCGGAAATTTATAAAAATAGGTATTAGGCTCCAAGGTAAATTGATAAAAAGAAATATGGGTAGGATTGAGTGAAACGGCCGATTCTATATCCTGTTCCGCATCCCGGGCTGTTTGTCCGGGGAGGCCGAACATTAAATCCAGATTGAAATTTTCAAACCCGGCGTCGCTGGTAATTTGTACAGCGCGTAATGCTTCGTCGGCGTTGTGAATGCGCCCTAACGTTTGCAAATGCCGGTTATTAAAACTTTGCACGCCTAACGACAGGCGATTAATCCCAATAGCTCTAAACGCCTTAAATTTACCGCTTTCCACGGCGCCGGGATTGGCTTCCAAAGTAATTTCACATGGCGCCGCCAACAGCGTTCTTTGTTTTATTTGATTCAGCAAGTATTGCAAAGCTTCCGGCGAAAATAAGCTCGGCGTGCCGCCGCCGATAAAAATGCTGGTTATCGGGCGCGGAGATTCGAGCAGACGCAAATCGCCGTCCAAATCCGCCAGCAGCGCATCGACATAGGCTTGTTCGGGTAAATTTTCCTTCAGCTCATGAGAATTAAAATCGCAATAAGGGCATTTACGTATACACCAGGGTAAATGTATATACAGGCTGAGCGGCGGCAATGCGGCTCCTGTTCCGGAAACTTCGCTCAAGGCGCTCAGAATGTCCCGCCGTTGAGTAAATAAAGCACGCCTATGCTCGCGGCAAAACCCGCCAAAACCGCGGGCATCCAGCGCAAATGAAAAGTAAACGTATAGCCTTCGCCTTCCTTCATTACGCTTTTCATAAGCCCTAATACGTGTAAGCCCGGCGCCGAGCCTATCGCCAGCAGGCTGCCGCCTACGCCTAACGTCAACGTCAATAACAGCCACTGGCTGTGAGGAAAATTAGGGTGCATATTTAAAACGGCGAACATTAACGTACCGTTGTCCACGCAGGACGAAGACAATCCTATCAGCACATTGGCGATTGTTGGGTTTATTTCCTCGAACAAATGGTGGGCCATGGAGTCCATGTAACCCAGGAAACCGAGCGCGCCGACTATCATCATGGCCCCATAGAAAAATAACAAGGTATCCCAATCTACCCCGGCAATACACTTGAATACGTCAAAGCCTTTTTGGGTATCGGCGCAGCCTTTTTTTTCCGATACGGTCAGATAGTAACTGAAAAACTGCAATATGGCCAAACCGAACATCATACCCGCAATAGCCGGCATTTCCAGAATAACATTCGATGAAATGGTAATACAGAGCGTAATAACAAAAATCAAGATCACCCGTTTGGCTCCGCGTTTTAGTATCGGTATTTCATCATGTGACATAGGCGTTTTTTTGATGACGGCGAAATGCATAAAAGCGGCGGGTACGATAAAATTGACTAGACAAGGTAATGTTAAAGTAAAAAACTCGTGGAAATGCAACATATTCTGTTGCCAGACGAAAAAAGTGGAGATACCGCCCAACGGGCTCATGGTGCCGCCGGCATTGGCGGCGATAACCGCGTTTAACCCCGCCAGACCGACAAAATCCGGCTCGTCTTCGCCTAACACCAAAATGATATAACCCATCAATAATCCCACCGTTAAGCTGCTGATCACGGTAGAAAGCAGAAAAGCGATGAAGCCGGTAATCCAAAATAATTGCCGGAAACTATATTGCCTGTTCAGTAAGACAATGCGTAGCGCATCGAAAATGCCACGCTCGGTCATGGTGTTCAAAAAAGTCATGGAAACCATGATAAACAGAAACAATTCGACATAAGCCATCAAATTGCTTTCAAAACCGGCGGTAACGGTTTTCGGCGAGCCGTGTACCGTGTAATAATAAATAAAAATAGAAAACCAAACTAATGCCGATCCCAACACCATGGGCTTCGCTTTACTCATATGATGCAAATCTTCGGTCATTGCGACTATATAGGCCAGAATCGTCAGCGTTACCGCCACATAACCCACGAAATGCCCTTGCAGATCCAACTGCGCTATTTGAACTGCTTCTTCGGCAATAGAGATGGAAGGTATTAGAAAAGTTAATACTAAAACTATCAATAACCTCGCATTTAATATGGATAAAGATAGAGTTTTTTTCATTTGCTATGAATAATTTTTTAAAAAAATTAGAATATTAGCTTAATTAATAGCATCAAGTATACCAAAGCAGTGCTAGTTTGTTATTTTCAAAATGTTGGAGAACTAGCGGGTTCTTGCCGATCTTTAAAAATTTCCATCTGTAGCGCCAGTTTGGCGAAATCGAAATACTTTTCCAACATGTCCGCCAATTGATTAATACCCGCTTCGCGGATAGCGTTAAAATCCACCGCCTGCCGCGATTGATGGCCCGCCCAATTCAGCATCGCGTTACACGCCTCGGGAAGATCGAACAAACCATGCAGATAACTTCCGGCAATATGTCCGTCATCGGAAAGAGCGCCGTCGTTTCCATCCCGCAACCTAAACATGGGTTGTTGTAATGCCGGACCGCTGCTGACGCCCATATGGATTTCGTATCCGGCGACCGGGGTGGCTTCGTTAAAGAAAAAACCGCTGGTTTGCCGCAAAAGTTTATGTGTTTGTAACGTGGTTTCCATATCCAACAAGCCCAAGCCGGCCAAACTTTTGGCGGGGCCTTCCATTCCGTACGGATCGTGAATGACCTTGCCCAGCATTTGAAAACCTCCGCAAACGCCAAGCAGTTTACCGCCATAACGTAAATGACGAAAAATATAGGCTTCCCAGCCGCGTTCTCTAAGCAGCGTTAAATCGGTCTGGACGGACTTACTGCCGGGCAAAATGATCAGATCGGATTTTGCCGCCTGTTCGGGATGGCTCGCAAAGTTGACTTTGACCGCCGGATGCAATTGCAATGGATCAAAATCGGTATGATTACTGAAACTCGGTAAGCGGGGAACGACGATATGAAATTCTTTTTTGTGTTGCTCGGGATGAGTACGGACAGTTAAAGCATCTTCCGCTTCCAAATACAAGTCCGGTAAATACGGCAGCACGGCCAGCACCGGCTTGCCGGTTTTAGCCTCCAGCCAATCCAGCCCGGGTTTCAGCAAAGTTAAATCGCCGCGAAAACGATTGATGACAAATCCGATGATACGTCGCCGTTCGCTGGCGGATAACAAATCCAGAGTACCGACAATATGCGCAAATACGCCGCCGCGCTCTATATCCGCAATCAATATCACCGGACAATCCACTGCTTCGGCAAAGCCCATATTAGCGATA
>JBEKBU010000167.1:0-9395 GCA_050015235.1 Methylomonas sp.
GCTCTCGGGATTGGATGAAAAAACCCTGATGAAGATGATCGTGGCGCGCGGCGCCGATCGGGTTGTCGGCATACACATGGCGGGCGCCGACGCCCCCGAAATTATCCAGGGCATGGCGGTCGCCATTCGGGCCGGAGCCACCAAGGCGGTCTTCGACTCGACTATCGGCATACACCCTACTTCCGCCGAAGAATTTGTCACTCTGCGCGAAACCTTGGCTTACTGACTTGGGAAAAGCGCGCGGTGGCGGGTCCGTTCGTGCGGAGTGAAGGTTTCCACTTATTTCAGGAGCACATTTATATGTTAAATAAAAATCTCCCCCTAAGCCTGGTTCTTATGTCCGCCCTCCTGCCTGCCTGGGCCTCCAGTAATGAGGAAGAAGTTCCAGCGAACGAGGACGTAGCGACCCGGCAGATCGCGCGGATGATCGAGGACAGCGTCCGGGCCGAAGCCAAGAACGGCTTGGCCCGCCGAGACGCCCACGCCAAGGCCCATGGTTGTGTACAAGCACGGTTTCGCGTTCTGGACAATCTGCCCAAGAAAGTTCGGGTCGGGATCTTCGGGGAGGCCCGCGCCTACCCTGCGTGGATCCGCTACTCTAACGGTTCCGGAAAAGTGCAAGACGACTCGGTCGGCGATGCTCGCGGGATGGCGATCAAGCTCATGGGAGTCGAGCGTAGCGACTCCAGCACGCAAGACTTTCTCATGATTAACCACCCAATATTTTTCGTACGGAACGCGACAGACTACGTTGAATTCCAGAAAGCCTTTTTGGAAGACAGCCCCCTCAAGTTCTTTTTCCCCGGTTTTAATCCGTTTAATTTCCGTCTGCATGAATTCAGAATCGCCAATGCGATCCGGGGCGCGAAGGTTAGCAACCCGTTGTATGCCCGATATTGGAGTACGACGCCATATCGCTTCGGCGACACCGAGATGAAGTTCTCCGCGCGCCCCTGCAGTCCCGCTTCTCCGTTCGCCGAGACCGCCGCCCCGAATTTCCTGCGCGAAAATATGCGGAAGCACCTCGCCCAGAGCGAAGCATGCTTTGACTTCCTGGTCCAGCTACGCCAGCTCCCCACGGAAATGCCCATTGAGGATCCCACGATCGAATGGAGCGAAAAAGACGCGCCCTTCATCCCCGTGGCCCGGATTACAATCCCAGTTCAGGCGTTCAACTCGCCCGAACAACTGGCGTTCTGCGAGAACCTCTCTTTCACGCCCTGGCATGCGATCCCCGAGTATCGTCCCCTAGGTGGGATCAACCGCGTGCGCAAAACGGTCTATGAAACGATCTCTCGTGTTCGTCATGAACTCTATGGCGACAAGCGCCGTGAACCGACAGGCTTCTAAGCGCGAGTCGCCACACAGCGCCTTACCATACCGATAATCTCATACATAACCTGAAGGTGGAACGCTTCCACAAGTCAACACAATTCCTAAGCGTCTTCCGCCACATTCAGCCAGACACGCAGGAGCTCCGCCACGCTCCATGCCTGAGCTATACAACCTCGCGGATTGAACGGGCCCTCGGCATCAAAAATTTCGCTGACAGAGCCGATACAGACTTCATACAAGTGACGCTCTAAAAATTGCTTTAAAAAGTCGCGCACATCTTTGCGTTGTTCGGGATTAATCCTTAGCCAGGCGTCGGCGTAGGGTCCAAGCAGCCATGGCCAAACAGTGCCTTGGTGATAGGCGGCGTCGCGAGAGCGAAGATCGCCATGGTAATTGGCTTTATAGTCGGGATGATCCGGAGAAAGCGTTCGCAAACCCGCGGGCGTCAAAAGGCGATCTCTGATGTTTTGAAATACCGGTCGCCAATGCTCTTGATCCAATACCGGATGAGGCAGCGATATCGCCAGCACTTGATTGGGCCTACAAGCGGGATCGTTTTGTCCGCTTTCGCCATCCACCAAATCAAACAAATGGCCTGACTTCGCATTCCAAAATCGTTGATTAAAGCTGCCGCGAGCGGCATCGGCATGTGACGCCATTTCGCCGACGCGTGAGCTTAGGTTTTCCGTTTGCAGCCACTTTTCCATAACGCGTAGCGCGTTATACCATAAGGCGTTGATTTCGACCGCTTTACCGCGACGAGGGGTAACGACCCAATCGCCGAGCTTGGCGTCCATCCAAGTCAAGGCGTATCGCGGATCGCCTTGCACCAGGAGACCGTCTGTGGGATCGCAATGAATACCGAAGCGAGTACCCCGAATATGATGATCAATGATATCCAACAGCTTGGGCAGCAATTCCCTTAACAGATTTCTGTCACCGGTTATCTCGATATAACGATCCAACGCATGAAAATACCAAAGCGTCGCGTCCGCGGTGAAATAGACGCCCTCGCTTTCTCCTTCCGGAAACATGTTCGGAATGAGCCCGTCGCGCAGATGATTGGCAAAAGTACGCAGTATATGTCCGGCCTCGCCATGCCGACCGGTGGCGAGCGTCAGTCCTTCCAGACTGATCATGGTGTCCCGTCCCCAATCGGAAAACCAGTGGTAACCAGCTATGACGGTTCGCAGATCGCCGCCGATTGCAAGGCGGCCACCCGTATTTTCGGTAATGCGTTCGGTCGGGGCGATAATAAACTGGTCGGCGGCCAGAACCAACTGGCTTGCCAAGCCTTGACGTAATTTCGGATGAGCTGTCGCCAATAATTGTTTGCGCCGTTCCAGTTCTGATTGAATTGCCTGGGCGGGGGACAGCGACAAGATGTCTTCCCAGCTTTCCGTGGAAGCAACTAAGGTCACAGCCTTACCCGTAACCAGATCGACGCGAAAATAACCAGGGCTCCATAGATCGCCCCGGGCGTCATAGCCTCGCCACTCTTCTTTACGGTAAACAATATCGCTAAAGCGTTTGGTTTCAATCGTGAATGCCGGATTTTCGCCTACGATATAAAGCCGTAGCGGCGGGATCGAAAAGCCGTGAATTTCGATGCGTCCGGCGAAAGCTTTGAGATCGTAGGCATCCGCCGGCAAGCCTTCCGCCAAGGAAGCCTCATGGCGTCTAAAATGCACGGCTACGCGAATCTTGAGCCGCAACGGTCCAACCCCGGATACCAGGCGATACCTCACATGCACGGTATTGCGCATATAGGGCATGAGTATCGATTTTTCAATCACATGATTTGCCATTTCATAGCGCCACACCGGCAACCCGGACTCCAGGCGAAATTCGCGCAAACCGGACATGCCGTGTAAATCCATAGTACCGCCCACCCATTCGATACCGCCTATTTTTTGGCTGCCGCCATCGGGAAAGCGAATCATCTCGCTTAGTTGATTGAGCATGACGTAGCGCCCAAAGGGATGGGGAAGAGCAACGGTTAAAAGGCTATGGAATCGGCGTGTGGGTACGCCTGAGAGCGTCCCGGACGCATAGCTGCCAAGACCGTTCGTGACTAACCATTCGTTTTTAAGCAATGCTTCCTGTTCAGCAGGCTCCCCGGTCCAATTAGTGCGAATAACGAGATTACTATTCATGATTGTCGGCATCCTTTTTTGGTTGGGTTACAGCATATAAAACCAATGCGGATTCCCCTTGCAGATACCAATTTCCTTTCTTGGGCCATGGCGGCAGCCCCATGCCGCCATAACGGGGATTCTCGCTAGTCCACGCAGCATCCCAAACACAGCCCTTGGATGGCGCTAATAAAGGCTCCGGAGCCGGAACCAGACGAAGATCCCGGCTCAGATTGACCAATAAAAGCCGGTCATCGCCGGGATTGTCTCCAAAAAAGCGTATCACCAGCGCATCCGGACTTAATACCGCGCCATCGATACGCTGGCTTCGTTGGCTGGCTTGAAATACTGGATCGCTCCGGCGCAGCTTTAATAAATCGCAATGTAAGGCATATTCCTCCTGATGTGTATAGCGTTCATGCAAGTCCAGTTTAGAATAGGTAAAGGTTATTGGGTCGTTAGGATCCGGCAGCCTAGCCTGCATTTCCGGTGTGGCCAATGCCCTGAATTGAGCTAAAAAATGCGAGCGGCCTTGCGCAACCTTATAGGCGACTTCTTCTTTATGGTCGGCAAAATAAAAGAACGGGCTGGAGGCTGCAAACTCCTGGCCTTGAAATAACATGGGCGTCTGGGGAGCCAATAAAAACAAAGCAGTCAAAGCCCGGTAACGGTTGGGGCTGGACAATAAGTGGACGCGTTTACCGGAGCCGGAATTGGCAATTTGATCGTGATTTTGGATGAAGTTGATAAACTTGGCTGGGGGTACGTCCAGGACTGGAGTGCCGCGCGCATTTTTTTGCCATGCGTAACATTGGCCTTGATACAAAAAACCTCGTTTCAAAGTTGAAACAAATTCCTGCGCGAAACCTCGATAATCACTGTAGTATGCATCCGCGCGCCCTGTCATTGCGACCATGGCGGCATGATGGAAATCGTCGTTCCATAAAGCGTCTACGCCGAAGCCGCCTTGTTCGGGAGGCAAAAATATTTCTGCGTCTTGAGGTTCATTCTCCGCAATAACATAGATTTTACCTGGAGCGCCAGCGCTACGCGCCGCCCGCACAATAGCAGCAATGATATGCTCCGGGGAACTGTCGAAAATTTGCTGGGTTGCATCGATACGTAAGCCATCCAGGTGGAACTCTTTTATCCAATAGGCGGTATTGGCGAGTACATAATCGCGGACGGCGCCTGAGTTAGGTCCGTCAAAATTTAGCGGATCACCCCAATCGCATTGATAGCGGGTAGAAAAATAATCGTTTGAGAATTTCAACAGATAATTGCCATCCGGCCCCAAATGATTGAATACCACGTCCAGAATGACGCCAAGACCCAAGACATGGGCCTGATTCACAAAATACCGGAATTCGTCCGGCGTTCCATAAAGCCGTGTCGGCGCAAATAAATTGACACCGTCATAACCCCAGCCAAACCGGCCGGGAAAATCGGCCACCGGCATGACCTCGAGAACGGTCACGCCTAATTTAGCCAGCTCAGGCAGTTCAGCGGCGGCGGCAAGCCAACTCCCTTCATGAGTAAACGTGCCGATATGCATCTCATATATGACCTGGCCTTGCGTATCGATTCCCGGCCAAGCGGCGTCCGCCCATTCGAACAGTAGAGGATCAATCACTTGCGATGGCCCGTGTGGGCCCTGTGGTTGAAAACGCGAGGCCGGATCCGGATACAGTTGAGGGTCATCATCCAACCGATAGCGGTACAAGGCTCCGGAGCATGCATTTTGTACAATGACTGAAAAATATCCGTTTCCTTCCTGTTGCAGCTCCACTTCAATTGGCTGGATAAGAGGATCGCCAGATTCTTTCTGAGAATTCATTACCAGTTTCACTGTCTTCCTTTCAGGCGCCCAGACACGAAAATGTATGCCTTTTTCTTGTATTCGTTCCGCACCCACTGGAGATCGCCGGTTTTTGATTAATTGGATGGATATATCTTCACTCATGATTATTGTTCCCATCAAGCGACTAAAAATTCAAAAATTGACATATCGAATTATTTGCTTAACCGGCTTCCGCGATATAAAAATCAGGCGTCATCGGCCGATTTTTTTCCGCTCCACAGGTATGTGTTTGCCTTGGAAAGTCTGTCGAAGCTCTAATAATAATATGGCCGCAAAATCAATTGAAGTCGGTTCGGTATCGTACACATGCGGGATGAATTCCGTGGGGTGAGGCGCCTTTCTTTCATCGCGACGAAAGCGATACGGCGGAAAGTTAGCAGTTGGAAGTTACCAGTGCGTAGCGACAAAAGCCTAGAGTAACAAAGCACACTATTATGTGGGATGACGTACAGACTGTTTTTAATGCTTCGTTTATTCTGATTTCCAAGTGATGAATACATCGCTCAATCGTAATAAAAATTAAATCTATCAGGAGAACATCATGAATAAAGACCAAATAAAAGGCCGCGTTGAAGAAGCTAAAGGCAAAGTCAAAGAAGTCGCCGGAAAATTATTGGATGATAGCGACATGGAAGTAGAAGGCAATGTCCAAAAAAATACCGGTAAAGTCCAGGCCGGATTTGGCGATGTTAAGAAAAATATTAAAGATAAACTTAACCATTAATCAATCGGATTTTGCTCGGCTGTTCAGGCTAACCTGAATAGATTCGCTTGTTGCAATGTAAGAATCCGATAAATTTAAACGGTTGCACAACAAATGATTAGCAAGCGTAGCGGCTAATACTTGCGGGATTTTGACGTTTGGTTTCCGCGTACAGCCTGGGGGGATTCATTCACCTCTTATTAGGCATCGCGATTATCGTGCTCTTGATGCGGCGACACGCCAGACGGTGTCGCCAACATCATCGGCAACCAACAATGCGGTTTGCTTGTCAAGCATGGCGACGCCCACGGGTCTGCCGCACGCATCGCCATCGCCGCTAACAAAACCGGTCAGCACGTCAATCGGATCGCCAAAGGGTTTGCCCTCTCTAAACGGGATGAAAATTACCCGATAGCCGCTACGCGGCTTTCGGTTCCAGGAACCATGCTGGCCGATGAACACGCCATCGTCGAAGGGCGCGGGCCAAGCGCCGTTTTTGGAATAAGCGAGTCCGAGCGAAGCAGTGTGCGATCCGAGCGCATAATCCGGCATAATTGCCTTGGCGACCAAATCGGGGCGCCGAGCTTTTACGCGTTCATCCAGATGTTGGCCAAAATAACTGTAAGGCCAACCATAAAATCCGCCGTCGACGACAACGGTCAGGTAATCCGGCACAAGATCGCTACCCAATTCGTCGCGTTCGTTAACTACTGTCCAAAGCGTCGCCCCATCCGGCCCCCAAGCCAGTCCATTCGGATTGCGTAATCCGGAGGCGTAAATACGGTGGCTTTTTTGTTTTAGATCAAACTCCCAAATAGCGGCTCGGCCGTCCTCTTGTTCCATACCGTTCTCGGCGACATTACTATTCGAACCGACCGTAACATAGAGCCGCGAGCCATCCTTATCGGCCAGCAGATTTTTTGTCCAGTGATGATTGATAAGGCCCGCCGGCAAATCCAGCACCTTGGCTCCAGGCGCCTCAATACGGGTTTGACCCTGGATATAGGGAAACTTGACGACCGCGTCCGTGTTAGCCACATAGAAATCGTTGCCGACTAGCGCCATGCCAAACGGCGAATTAAGCCCTTCGATAAACGCTGACCGCGTTTCGGCTACTCCGTCGCCGTCGTTATCGCGCAGCAGCGTAATTCGATTAGCGCTGGCCGCGCCCGCGCCCGCCTTGCCCATCACCCACTTCGCGATCCAACCCTTAATGCCGGTTGCGTCCTCCGGTTTGGGCGGCGCATTGGTTTCGGCGACCAATACATCGCCGTTGGGCAGCACATAAAGCCAGCGCGGGTGATCGAGTCCGCCGGCAAATCTGTTGACCGTCAATCCCGCCGCCGCCAACGGTTTGCCATACGTGGGCCAACCCTTGGCCGGGGCGATATTCACGGTCGGAATCAATGTCGGGTTAGGCGGAGGCAGTTGGGGGTGTGGGCCAAAGCCGGCGGAAACCGGTAATTGCGCTACTTCGCCACAGGCCGTCAAAGCCGTCCCGGCCATCGCAAATAACAATGAGTATCTTGGGCGCATAATCATAGAACTCGATTCAGGTTGAAGGTTGAGAGCGCTCAACTTGCCGAGACCAAATAAAACGTCCGAGCATGAGCGGCCGAATCAAAAATTTTCAACACAATTTAGCCGCAATATCTGTATCAGTCGGTACGGAATCGAACATTGCCTAATCCGTCAATCCATGCGGCCAATCTAGCACGGCGGAAATCGCTCGCAATTCGGCTATCGGCATTTATGTTTCTTACCGCACTGACACAGCCGGCTATTTTGTTTAAGTTGACTAGCAATGAAAATAATCGGCGAGTCGTTGACTTGTCAAGCATCAGAACAGAGAATGTCCGCTACTCCTCCAAATTCGATCTTCTTCAGTAAAGTCCTGCGCCGGCTGGCTATAACCTTGCTGTTTTTATTACTGGCGGGTTTAGTAGTCATAGTCTTTATACCAAACACTTGGTTACGCGAATTAGCGGGTAATAAAGGCAGCGCATTGCTCGGCCGTGAAATTGCGATTGACGGCGATATTAATATCGCTTGGGACTGGACAACGCCCAAAGTGTCTCTACACAAGTTGCGGATTGCTAACCTTGCTGAAAGCAAGGATAAAGACATGTTGGCGATCGAATCGCTTGATTTTGAAGTAAAGATCTGGAAATTGTTCCTGGCTGAACTCAACTTACCCACGCTCAGCTTAGTAAAACCGAAAATTATATTGGAAAAATTCACGGAGTCTCACAAGAATTGGGATTTTCCGCTGTTTTCAAAGGCTCATATCGCCAGCGAAGCCGTGTTACCCAATGACCGTAACAGTTTTCCCATCATCGGTAGCCTATCGATAACCGAGGGTCAATTAACCTATCGAGATATGCCTAAACAATTGGCTACACAATTGACTATCGCCTCGGCCAAAGGCGGCGAAGGCCATGAAAAGGATATGTATAGCGTCACCGGTCAGGGTACATTGCAGAACAAGCCGTTTTCTATTCTGGCCAAGGGCGGTTCGCTATCCATGCTGCGGAATAATACTCAACCTTACCCCCTCAAGCTCAATATCAACATGGGGAACACCCGCGTCAACCTTGAAGGAACATTCTCGGATCCCGTACTGATGACCGGCGTCAATGCTCAGCTTGATTTGAGCGGAGATAATCTCGCCGATCTGTTCTATTTGACGGGTATTCCGCTGCCGCCGACGTCTCCCTATAAATTATCCGGTCATTTGCAAAAGCAGAATGGGATTTGGGGATTTCACGACTTCAAGGGGCAGGTTGGCGATAGCGATTTATCGGGGGAGTTAACTTACGATATCAGCAAACAGCGAGGTCTTGTAAAAGCCGAACTCGTCTCACAACTTCTTGACATGAAAGATCTGGCGGGTTTTATCGGCGCCACGCCGACAGCAGGAACATTGTCTGCCGAACAAAAAGCACAGGCCGAACGCAAAAAGGCCAGTCCGCATTTGTTACCTGACGTCCCGATCAATTTAACCCGGTTACGCGCCGCCGACATGAATGTGCGGCTTAAGGCCAATCGAATCAAAGCGCCGGATTTGCCGATAAATGATCTGGATATCGGTTTTAATATAGAGAATGGCGTGTTGAAAATGGATCCCTTTAATTTCGGCGTGGCCTATGGAACGATTAGCGGGAGTCTTATACTGAACGGCCAAAAAGATATTCCAATCATTCAATCGGATTTGCTGATCAAACGTTTAAGTTTTAAACAGTTTTTCGCAAAAACTCAATTCGAGCCCTTGTCGGCCGGTTATTTTGGCGGAAGGCTGCAATTGAAAGTCGCCGGCGTTTCACTGGCTGAAGCATTGGCGACGAGTAATGGCCGGGTTATC
>JBEKBU010000168.1:0-9363 GCA_050015235.1 Methylomonas sp.
CGAAGGCAACATCATGCTCAGGGATACCGACATGGATATTCGTATGAGTAGTCCGGTCAACCCTTGCTGCGTCTGGGACTACCGCACCCATCGCCTGATGGACAAGGTGGCGCCGGATATTCGCGAGCTGGATGACGTCTTTAAACTCAACACCGCTCCGCGCAATTGGAAGGAGCGGTTGTTAGGGCGCGTTTTCGTCAGCAATGCGCAGTGCGCGCGCAACCAGTATACGGAGCATATCTACGCCAATGTTACGGTCAATCTTAGCCACTTGGCCTCCACCCTGATCATGAGTTACATCGGAGCCGGACGCCAGCAAATTGAAAAAAGCCGGTTTTACACGGTGTTGTACATCGCCATCAAAAAACTGCAAAAAAATCCCGATATTCATTTGCACAGCAGCCTGCTCAACCCCGATGATTATGTCGATTTACTGCATGGCGTCAATACGCGTTTCGACCAGTTCATCTGCATCGCCAAGCAGGCTGAGCTGCTCACCGAATCCGACGGACGATATCATTTTCAGCCCGCACTTTGCGCGGACTACGATTTTGACCGCATTCGCCTGGAAAACCCGATTGCCGTCTACAACAATGAGGCCGCGCCGCTCCGCACCGTGCGCGACGCCCTACTCACGGCTGATGGCGAATACCGGCGTATCGACCCTTACCAACTGGCGGCCTGGCTTCTGGAGGACGAACGGCTGGGTCTGGCTTTCGAACAACAAAGCTACAGCGGATCGCGCTACGCCGAGATCAAGCAGATGGAAACCGCGACTGCCGACCCCACGCCCTTTTTCATTAAACCGCAGACCGGCAACGGCATCGGCATTCTGTTGATACACGGCTTGTTGGCCAGTCCCGCCGAACTGCGCGAATACGGGCATTATTTGGCCGGCCTTGGCTATACCGTATTGGGTATACGCCTCAAGGGACATGGCACCTCGCCTTATGCCTTGCGTGACGTAAGCTTCGAGCAATGGGAGAATAGCGTGCGGCGCGGCTTCAATATTCTTAAACTGCATTGTCAAAAGTTGTTCGTGATCGGCTTTTCCACCGGTGGAGCGCTGGCGCTGAAACTGGCTGCTGAAAATCATCCGGAAATCATCGGCCTGGTCGCCGTCTCGGTGCCGGTTAAGTTCATCAATTCCAACTTCATGTTGGTGACGTTGCTGCCTAACACCGACGCCCTGGTGCATTGGCTGTCGTCATTCGAAGGGCTAAAACCTTTTATCGAGAATATCCCGGAGCATCCCGACATCAACTATTGCAATACCCCGGTGCGGGCTTTGTACGAACTGCGCCGCCTGATTCATCATGTCGATGCGGTGTTGCCGGACGTGGAAACCCCAACCCTGTTGCTGTATGCGAATCACGATCCCGTGGTGTCGCCGGAAAGCGCCAAAACCGTTTACAAAAAACTCGGCGCACAGCATAAAGAACTGCGGATGATATTATCCGAGCGGCACGGCGTCTTAATGGAAAATATTGGCGGCGCCTGGGCGGCGATCAATGAGTTTTTGATCAGTCGCCAACCCGGTCTAGCCGTTACGGCGCTAAAACCGGAATCCATCCCAACACAGGAGACAGCATCATGAAAAACGTGATTATCTCAGCTTACGCCAGGTCGCCGTTTACCCCGGCGCACAAAGGCGCGCTGGCCGGGGTCAGGCCCGACGAGTTGATCGCTCAAGTGGTTAAGGCGTTGGTTCGTGACAGCGGCGTCAATCCGGACGACATCGAAGACCTGATCCTGGGCTGCGCCTTCCCGGAAGGCGAACAAGGCCTAAATTTGGCGCGGCTGGCGGTGTATCTTTCCGGATTGCCGATCAGCGTCGCCGGGGTTACCGTGAACCGTTTCTGCGGCTCTTCCATGCAAGCCATACATAACGCCGCCGGCGCCATTCAAATGAAAGCCGGAGAAGTTTTCATCTGCGCCGGCGTCGAATCGATGAGCCGGGTGCCGATGGGCGGTTTCAATCTGCTGCCGCATCCTGGGCTGTATCGCGACTACCCACAAGCCTACATCAGCATGGGAGAAACCGCGGAAAACCTGGCGCGCAAATACGCCATTTCCCGAGCCGACCAGGAGACTTTTGCCCTGAGCAGTCAGCAAAAAGCCCACGCCGCGCAACAAACCGGAAAGTTTTCCGATGAAATCGTCCCCATCGTCACTGCCCGCGGCGATCCCATAGAACTCGACGGCTGTCCGCGGCCCGAATCGACGGCTGAGGGGTTGGCGGAATTAAAACCGGCGTTTCTGAAGAATGGGGGCGTCACCGCGGGAACCTCCTCGCCGCTGACCGATGGCGCGGCGGCGGTGCTGGTGTGTAGCGAAGCTTACGCCGATGAACATGATCTGCCCAAGTTGGCGCGCATTAAATCCATAGCGGTATCCGGCTGCTTGCCGGAAATCATGGGCATCGGTCCGGTCGCCGCCACTCATAAAGCCTTACAGCGCGCCGGCCTGACGCTGGCCGACATCGATATCGTTGAATTGAACGAGGCGTTCGCCGCGCAGGTGCTGGCGGTGTTGCGGGATTTACCCATCCCATTGGAAAAACTTAATCTCGACGGCGGCGCGATTGCCTTGGGCCACCCGCTAGGCGCGACGGGCGCCCGCATCACCGGCAAGGCCGCCAGTCTGTTAAAACGCCAAAACAAAAAGTTCGCGTTGGCGACGCAATGCATCGGCGGCGGTCAAGGCATCGCCACTATTCTGGAGGCCGTGTCATGAACATCGAAAAAATCGCCGTCATCGGCGCCGGCGTGATGGGCTCCGCAATCGCCGCCCACATTGCCAACGCCGGCATTGCAGTCGATTTGCTGGATGTGATCCCCAAGGAAGACGGCAATCGTAACGCCATAGCCGAGGGCGCAATCGCCAAACTGTTAAAAATCGAGCCGTCGCCTTTGATGCACCCGAAAAACGCCCATTTGATCAATTCCGGCAACATTGAGGACGATCTAGGCAGGCTGGCGCAGGCGGATTGGGTCATCGAAGCCGTGCTGGAAAACGCCTCCATCAAACATGCGCTCTATCAAAAACTTCAAGCCGTTTGCCGGGCGAATACCCTGATTTCCTCCAACACCTCGACGCTGCCGCTTAGCGTATTGTTGCTGGATCAGGCTATCGGCTTCAAGCGCCGCTTCATGATCACCCACTTTTTCAATCCCCCGCGTTACATGCGTTTGCTGGAACTGGTAGCGCCGCCCGAGCTGGACAAGGATTTGCTGGACGGCGTCATCCGTTTTGCCGATATCAGGCTGGGCAAAGGTTGCGTACTGTGCAACGACACGCCGGGCTTTATAGCCAATCGCATCGGTACTTTCTGGATCCAGACCGCCGTGCGGGAAGCCATTTCCCGGCAACTTGGCGTGGAAAAGTGCGATGCGGCGATGAGCTTATTCGGCGTCCCCAAAACCGGGGTATTCGGCTTGCTGGATTTGGTGGGTCTGGATTTGATGCCGCACGTACTGGACAGCTTCAGACAAAATTTACCGCCCGGCGACCGCTTAAGCATCATCGCTACGCCGCCGCCGATACTACAATCCATGCTGGCCCATGGGCTGACCGGCCGCAAAGGTCAGGGTGGATTTTACCGGCTGCAACCCGGCGCGGCACTGAAAACCAAACAGGCTATCGATCTGCAAACCGGTGAATATCGCGACAGTGAATCATGCAAACTGGATAACGTTGGACATAGGCCGGAAGCCCTGCGCGCCTTTCTGGATGGCGATGAGGTCTTGCAGGGATATGCCTGGCGCGTCTGGTCGGATACCTTGTGCTACGCGGCGGAGCTGATCCCGGAAATCGCCGACGGCGTCAACGCCGTCGATTGCGCCATGCGCCTGGGCTACAACTGGCGCTATGGCCCGTTTGAGCTGATCGACCGCTTGGGCTGCGACTGGTTTGCCGAGCGTCTGACGCGGGAAGGCCGCGCCATTCCCGAGTTGTTGGCGGATAGGCGATGCCTGTATCGATCTGCTGGCGAAACGGTGCAATTTAAGGATAAATCAGGCCATTATCAGCCTGTGCGACGTCCGGAAGGCGTACTGGTTTTAAACGACGTTAAACGCCGCGCTCCACCGCTGTTGAACAACGCCGCGGCCAGCGCCTGGGACATCGGCGACGGCATCGTCTGTCTGGAATTTCACAGCAAACTGAATACGCTGGATACGGACAGCTTGAAACTGATCAGACTGTGCATCGGCGCGGTTGAACAAAATTTTAAAGGTCTGGTCATTTACAACGACGCCGACAATTTTTCCGCCGGGGCCAATCTAACTTTGCTGGTCGCCGCTATTATCCGGCAAGACTGGGGAACGGTTGAAGACATCGTCAGGCTCGGTCAACAAACCTATCAGGCGCTGAAATATGCCTGTTTCCCCGTGGTGGCGGCCCCAACCGGACTGGCGTTGGGCGGCGGCTGCGAAATTCTGCTGCACTGCGACGCCATTCAGGCCCATGCCGAACTGTATGCCGGCTTGGTGGAAACGGGTGTCGGCCTGACGCCGGGCTGGGGCGGCTGCAAGGAGTTATTGCGGCGCTGGCTGGCGTTTTCCAAACGTCCAGGCGGGCCGATACCGGCTATTGCGCAAACTTTTGAAACCATCGGTCTGGCCAAGATTTCCCAATCGGCGCAGCAAGCGCGGGAATTAATGTTTCTCGGCCAAAATGACGCCATCACCATGAACAAAGACCGGCTGCTGACCGACGCTAAAGCCCTGGCGCTGGCTTTGTCGGTGAACTACCGGCCACCGGCGCCAAGCGTTTATCACTTGCCCGGCGCCTCTGCTCGCGCAACTCTGGATATGGCCGTCAGTAACCTGCGTCTGGCGGGTAAGGCCACTGATTTCGATCTGGAAATCTCCAGGCGACTAGCCAATGTTTTAAGCGGTGGCGACACAGACGTCAACCGGCCTCTGACTGAGCAGGATATATTGGATTTGGAACTGCAATCGTTTTTATATCTGGTTAAACAGTCTGACGCCCTGGCGAGACTGGAGCACATGCTTAAAACAGGCAAGCCGCTTAGAAATTGAACAGATAATATTCTGCCGGAGTACGTCATGATAGAGCTCATTCTGATATTCCTCTTAACCGGGATCACCGTCATGTGTGTAGCCCCCATTAGACGTAAAATCCTGACTCGTCCGCTGTTGGACAAAATGCGCAAAAACCTGCCGCCCATATCGCAAACCGAACGCGAAGCTTTGGAAGCGGGCAACACATGGTGGGATGCGGAGCTGTTCACCGGGCGCCCTGACTGGCGCAAGCTTTCGGAGCCGCCACCCCCCGGTTTGAGCGCTGCGGAACAAGCCTATCTGGACGGTCCGGTAGAAACCCTATGCGCGATGTTGAACGACTGGGAGATTACCCACCAGCGCCGCGATTTACCGCCCGAAGTCTGGGATTACATCAAACGGCGGCATTTTTGCGGCATTATCATTCCCAAACAGTATGGCGGCCTAGAGTTTTCCAATTTTGCCCATTCCCAGATTGTCATGAAAATCGCCAGCCGCAGCACCACGGCGGCGGTGACGGTGATGGTGCCAAACTCTTTGGGACCCGCCAAACTACTGCTGACTTACGGTACCGAACAACAAAAAAAACACTATCTGCCGCGTCTGGCGGCGGGTCTGGAAATCCCCGCTTTTGCGCTAACCGGACCGCTCGCCGGCAGCGATGCCGGCGCCATGCCGGATACCGGCGTGGTGTGTTATGGCGCATATGGGGGCGAAGATCGGGTGCTGGGTATCCGTCTGAACTGGGAAAAACGCTACATCACGTTGGGGCCGGTCGCCACGGTATTGGGCCTTGCGTTCAAGCTCCAAGACCCCGAACATTTGCTGGGCGATGAAGCAGACATTGGCGTCACCCTGGCATTGATTCCAACCAACACGCCGGGCGTTTCCATCGGTAAGCGTCATTTTCCGTTGGATTCGGGCTTTCAGAATGGTCCAAATTGGGGCAAGGACGTGTTCATCCCAATAGACTGGATTATCGGCGGCGTAGCGCAAGCCGGCAACGGATGGAAAATGCTGATGCAAAGCCTCGCCACCGGCCGCGCCATTTCCTTACCCGCGCTTAGCGTCGGCGCCGCTAAATTCATCTGCCGCAACACGGGCGCTTATGCCCGCATCCGCACACAATTCAATCTGCCCATTGGCGCTTTTGAAGGCGTTGAAGAGGTGCTGGCGCGTATGGCGGGCGCTACCTATTTGATGGACGCGGCCCGCCATGTCACTTGCGCGGCTCTGGACGCCGGCCAGCAACCGGCGGTGATTTCGGCGATTCTCAAATATCAGCTGACCGAAGGCATGCGCCGCGTCGTCAATGACGGCATGGATATTCAAGGCGGTTCCGGGATTTGTCTGGGGCCGTCCAACTATATCGGACGGCTGTATCAGGTGATTCCGGTTGGCATTACCGTGGAAGGCGCCAATATTCTGACTCGCAGCATGATGATTTTCGGCCAGGGTTCGTTGCGCTGCCATCCCTACATTCAAAGCGAAATCAACGCCTTGAACGAAACCGATCAGGCGGCGGCCTTACGCGCCTTCGATAACGTATTATGGCGGCATATCGGCTTTTTTCTGAATAATCTGCTGCATGGCTTTTGGCTGGGACTCAGCGGCGCCAGGCTAACCTCAACGCCCGGCGATAAAAATACCCGGCGCTATTATCGACAACTAACCAGGCTCAGCGCCTGTTTTGCCCTGACCGCCGATTTTGCCTTGCTGACGCTGGGCGGATTGCTGAAACGAAAGGAACGCATCTCCGGCCGCCTAGCCGATGTCCTTAGTCATTTGTATCTTTGTTCCTGCGCACTCAAACACTTTGAAAATCAGGGGTCGCCCGCCGGCGATCTGCCGTTGCTGGATTGGGCCTGCCAGCACAGCCTGCACCGCGCCCAGCAATCGCTACTGGCGACCATCTGGCTGTTGCCAAACAGAGCGCCGGCGTTTTTATTGCGTAGCGTGCTGTTTCCCTTAGGCAAACCCTATGCGCCGCCGCAAGATCGGCTGGCCGGACAACTGGCGAAGATATTGCTCAGCGACAATCCATCCCGCGACCATCTGACCGCGGGCATTTATATCAACCTCAAGCCGGATGACGCGACCGGCAGAATTGAATGCGCTTTCAAGGCGGTGCTGCAAGCCGCCCCGCTTGAAGCAAAATTACATAGCGCGCAAAAACAAGGCGTTTTGCCCAAAGGCGCTATAAACGAAATTGTACAACAAGCACTGCAGACTGAACTCATCACCACGGCCGAAGCCGAATTGATCATCCAGTCCGAGCAAGCTCGGTCCAATGCGATTCGCGTGGATGATTTCGATTCGGAACAATTGACAGGGGACCATACTACTCGCAAACAAAACCTTGGTTTAGAAGGATGACGCTGAACACAGCGGCGGCAGATAAAGATTTTCTTTCCCCCTGACAGGGGCAATGCCGTTTAGTTAAGGTTTACTTCTCCCAATGAATGCCTTAACTTAACGGCATTGCTAACAGGGGTAGGTATTTATACGGATTGCATAAAGCGTATTTAATTCATAATTTATACGATATATTCAGGATCGGACGATTTGGATGCTGATTTATTTTTAGTTTATTAACCTCGATTAAAATTATCCATGAAAATATCGGCCAAAACTATCATTGTGGTATCCTCGCTGGGCATGTTCAACGCCGTTTACCTGACTTTCCTATACTTTAAAGAAAAATCCGGCGCCGCTGAAACAGGGTTTTGTGATGTCAACTCTGCGGTTTCCTGTTCAAATGTAATTACTAGTCCATATGCACAGTTTCTTGGGGTTCCAGTCTGCACCATCGCTCTGTTCGTCTACCCGGCGCTAATTGTGCTGGCCAGCTTGACCCTGGCCCGGCCCAGGACAAAAAATCTGTTCTATGCAATCAGTTTGCTATCGGCCATGGGCTTGATGCTCAATCTGGTATACATCTATAACGAGGTCGTCTATATCCAGTCGCTTTGCCCCTTGTGTATTTTGTGTACGCTCTTTATCCTTACCGACCTAGTCATGTCGATACGGGGTTATGCGAAGTCTGAAGCTTAATCATTTCATTCACTGTAATGACAATGTAATATTTTTTATGTTAGAATCCGGCCCACGAGAGAAAAAGCTAAAACACGCCGCTAGGCGTTAAACGGAAAATCACGGGATTCGTGTTACACGGATAGCCTGATTACCTCTTAAGTTGGCTATTTAGGTCAATGCCCCGAAAAGGTAAGTATGGGATTTTGCCGTCCGTAATGGTATCCGGATGTCGTGGCGCCGCGGGAATGCTCATAAATCCGTATCATCATTGAAGGCATTGTCTATTGTCCTTTCCGATCGTAACCAGTTTCATGTTAAAGACAGGCTTCTAAGTTCAATTTGGTTTTAATAATACCCGTTTGTAACATCTAGGCGCGTCGCTACGGCGTATGTTTTTAAATGCAAAAGCTCTTTATAAAGAGCTGGTTAAGCAATCATGCATGTTGGTTTACATGCATGATTCAATTCACTAAGGTGACAAATATGAAAAATTATGCTCCAAAAAGAAATTTTGTTTTACTGATTACTCTTGCGGGGATGTTTGCCGTTTCGGAAATTGGATGGGCCGCAACGAATATCGTAAACGGCATTAATTCATATTGCGCGCCGGCGCCGGCTTTAGCCTATGTCGTCAACGTCATGAACGAAGGCGCAACCGGGAACGGCAAAACTGACGATACGGCGGCGATTCAGAAGGCTATTAATTTAGTTGCCGGAAGTGGAGGAACGGTTCTGATTCCGAACGGAACCTATATGATAAACGCCGCTACTGGTCTACATCTAGCCAGTAATATGACTCTAGCATTGTCTATCGGCGCGGAGCTAGTTGTTATTCCTAATAATCTGACAAACTATAATGCGATTTTAATTAACGGGGTTTCCAATGTCAGCGTCGTCGGCGGTTCGTTGCTGGGAGACCGGAACGCGCATCTAGCAACGACGGGCGAATGGGGTATGGGAGTTATGGTTTTGAATTCCCATAATGTCTATTTGGACACCGTTACTTCCGCCAACATGTGGGGAGACGGATTCTATATCAGCGACAGTTCTGCAAACGTCACCGTATGTAATGCGGTTGCCGATAATAATCGCCGCCAGGGATTGACGGTCACTTCGGCTAACGGGGTTGTGATCGAAAACTCGACTTTTCAAAATACCAACGGCACTTACCCTAGCTCGGGTATAGATATCGAGCCGAATAACGGTGAAACTATCAACAATATTCAAATTTTAAATTCGAAATTTGCCGGCAACTGGGGTTCAGGCATCCAGTCAAGTTATAATTCCGGCTCGAACCCCA
>JBEKBU010000169.1:0-9361 GCA_050015235.1 Methylomonas sp.
TTGACCGTAGTGACGCCGTGATAATATCAATTTGCTCGCCGAGTACCGGACATTCAACTGGGTCAAAGGATGGCTTATCTATAGAAATTGGAACGTTAGCCCGACTGGCAGCTAGTGGCCGATCTTTACCTGTCAAGGCCATATACTCTTTGAATTTGCAAGGCCTAAGTTTAGTAGAGGACAAACAGGCGAACAGTTATAAGATCAATCGATTGATCTTAACGCCCATTTAACATAAACTAAGATCATTACCTTGATCTTGTGTGATTGTAATGCTGGAAATTTCCGAAAAAGACATCGTGACGCGGTTGAAATTCGATAATCCTTGGTGGGAAGCCGGCAAAGACTGCCCCGTGGCTTACGAAGATAAACCGCGCCGTAAATATTTCGAGGCGTTTCAGCGCATGGTTAACGATTTAACGTTACATAGGGCGGTGGTGCTGATGGGGCCGCGCCGCATCGGCAAGACGGTGATGGTTTATCATTCCGTACGCGCATTGCTGGATGCAGGCGTCAATCCGCACGCCATTCTTTACGTGTCTATGGAAACCCCTCTTTACACCGGACTGCCGCTGGAGGGTATGCTCGGTTATTTTCAGGCATTGTTCGCGCATAAACGCGACGCCGTGCTTTATCTGTTTTTCGACGAAATACAATATCTGAAAAATTGGGAAGCGCATTTAAAGTCGCTGGTCGATTCCTATCCCGCTTACCGGTTTGTGGCTACCGGTTCGGCAGCGGCGGCGCTAAGGCTGAAAAGCAATGAATCGGGGGCTGGCCGTTTTAGCGATTTTGTTTTGCCTCCATTGACGTTTGCTGAATATTTACTGTTTATAGGCCGTGAAGATGAACTTATTGAAAGAAAGGAAAACGGGGGCACATTAAAAGCTCAGGCTAGAAATATTACCGTTCTTAATCAAGAGTTTGTCAATTACTTGAATTTCGGCGGCTATCCCGAGGCCGTTTTCTCGGCAACTATTCGTAGCAATCCCGGCCAGTATATCAAGAGCGACATTATCGACAAGGTGTTGCTGCGCGATTTGCCTAGTCTTTACGGCATTAACGATATCCAGGAACTCAATCGGCTTTTTACCACCCTGGCCTACAATACCGGCAATGAGGTGAGCATAGAGGGCCTGTCCAAGTCTTCCGGCGTCGCGAAGAATACGATTAAACGTTATATCGAATATCTGGAAGCGGCATTCTTGATCAAGCGCGTGGAAAGAATCGACCAAAACGCCAAACGGTTTAAACGGGCGTTGTTCTTCAAGGTGTATTTGACTAATCCTTCCATGCGGGCGGCGCTGTTCGGACAATTAGCCATGGACGCCGAAGCGATGGGATCGTTGGCCGAGACCGCGATATTCAGCCAATGGCGGCATAGTCAACAGATCGAACTTTATTATGCGCGTTGGCATGGCGGTGAAGTGGATATTGTGTTTTTACAGGGTAGAGATCAAAAACCGGCTTGGACTGTTGAAGTCAAGTGGAGCGACCGGCCTTATAAATCGCGGGGGGAATTGGATAATTGCGTCTATTTTGCCGAACATCATCCGCAAATAAGACAACCGATGTTCATTACCAGCCGCACCATAGCGGATAATAATGTGAATTACAAAGGCGTGAATTTCGAATTCGCGCCTACAAGTTTGTATGCCTATGTACTTGGGGCAAATATATTAAGTAATTTAGCCGTGCAAAACTGAATATAGTCAGGCATTTCGGTTTCCGGCTAGGCTACCTTAAAGTGCGACATCTGCAGTTGCAGCTGTTGGGTTTGCAGGGCTAACGAGTTGGCGGCGTCGGCCGCGTCGTTGACTAGTACGGTGTTGTGCTGGGTGGCTTTGTCTATGTCGCTGACCGCTTGATTGACCTGCACGATGCCGGCGGATTGCTCCAGGGAGGCTTTGCTGATATTGCCGGCGATTGAGGCGACGCTGGCGATGGATTTTAAGATGCTTTTCATGGCGGCGCCGGTTTCCTGGGTTTGTTGCGCGCCCTGCTCCACTTTGCGCGTGGAGTCGGAAATTAACAGGGATATTTCCTTGGCGGCCTTGGCGGAGCGTTGCGCCAACAGGCGCACTTCCGATGCGACCACGGCGAATCCCCGGCCGTGCTCCATGGCGCGCGCCGCCTCCACGGCCGCGTTAAGCGCCAGTATATTGGTCTGAAAGGCGATGACATCGATGACATTGATAATTGCGGCGATTTTTTTGGAGCTGCCGTCGATCTGGCTCATGGTTTCTATCAGGGCGTTGACGACGTTGCTGCCGTTGATCGTGATGTTCGAGGCGTCCTTGGCCAGATCGTTGGCCTGATTGGCGCTTTGCGCGTTTTGTTGCGCCATGGTCGTGATGCGTTCTATATTGGCGACCGTCACTTCCAGGCTGGCGGCTTGCTCTTTAGCCTGCAGGGACAGGCCGCGATTGCCGCTGGAAATTTTTTCGGCCTCCGAGGTGATGTCGTTCACCGTAGCCGCGACATGGCTGATCAGATCGCGCAGATTATCGGCGGTAATATTGATGCCCTCGGCGGTTTCGCCGAACAGGCCGGGATAGATTTTCTCGACCTTCCGCGTCAGATCGCCTTCCGACAGGGCTCTGGCGACATGTGAAATATCGGTAAGCGCCTCGTTGGCCGTCAGGCAGAGGCTGTTGAGCATTTCGGCGAGCGTTTTTGCGTAACCCTGTTTATTGCCGGCATCGATCAGGTAGCTGAAGTCGCCTTGCGAGGAGGCGTTGACCACGTTTCTGACTTCGTTCATGACCTGATTCAGCGCCGCCACGGTGGTGTTGACCGCCTCGGCGGTCTGCCCGAAGGCGCCGGGATAAACGGTTTCGACGCTTTGGCTAAGATCGCCGGCCGCCAATGCGCCGGAGATGCGGCCGATATCCTGCAGGCTGGTGTCGGTGATTTTCATCAGCTGGTTGAGGGCGTTGCCGATATCCCGGCCGAATCCCTGTTTATCTTCGACTTCGACGCGTTTACTCAAGTCGCCTTGTTCGGCGGCGCGGACGATTTTGCTGATGTCGTCGACGAGCACGATCAGATTATTTTGCATACGGCCCAGCTTGTTCATTAATTGGCCCAGTTCGTCCTGGCCACCCGCTTCGATGCTGATGCCAAGATCGCCGTTGGCGATGGCTTCGGCGACCTTGCCCGCTTCGCCGATGGACTTGGTGATGTAGCGGATGGTCATGACCACGGTTCCGAATACGCCGAAGCCGCCTATCAACAGCAAGCCGGCGAAGATAATCTGATTCCGGTCGAATATCGCTTCGGCTTTTTCGTATTCTTCCTTGGCGACGCGCCCTTGCAGGCCGATCAGCCCGTCGAATATTTCGTTTATGATGTCCAGTTCGTTATCGTTGGCTTGCAGAAATTTCGCCAGTACTTCATGGTTATAGGTTTCGGCCTTTAAATCGGTATACGCTTCGTTAAAAATGCCGTTCCAGGTTCGGTAAGCTTTTTCCAAATCGACGGCCAGACCTTTTTCTTCGCCGCTCATGCCGGGCGAAGCTAAATAAGCGCTGAGCATTTTGTCGATTAAAGTCAGGCGCTTTTTGATGCGCGAAGTGTGGTCGGAAACGTCGTGATCCTTATGCAGGGCTAGTTGCGAGCCGGCCGGGTCGTGTTGATAGCCGCGCAGGATGTCCGCGCAATTGTTGAGGATGGCTTTTTGCATGTAGGCGAGATTTTGCATGGGGATGGCGCGTTCTTCAAACACGCGCGCCAGCGAATCCCGTGAAAATTTCATGCCCCACCAGCCGATGCCGATGGCCAATATAAACAACAAAAACGATAAACCGGAGATAAACCACAAACGATGAGATATTTTCATGTTAGCTAGAATCCTTAGTTTCATAAACTGTCTCGCAGCCGGATTTTGTGAGGGTGCTAAAAGTTTAGCCTATTGTATACAGCCAACCGTAACCAAAATAGGGTTTCAGGTTATTTATTTTAAAATTGCTAGTGGATTCAAGTACAAAGACGGCGCGGCAGTGATAAATGTCACAATAGGGCGTCGAAATGTTTGATAATGACCGCAATGGCTTGGCAGGATGCGCCAGCCAATAGCGTTCGCCTATTTATATTTACCATGCAGCAAGCAGTCAAACTCTTCCGCCGGTAGCGGTTTTGAGTAGAAATAGCCTTGGCCGAAATCGCAACCGGCCTTGATCAGCAATTCGCGCTGTTCCAGCGTTTCGATACCTTCGGCGATGACCTTCATGCCCAACTTGTGGGCCATGGCGATCATGGCTTCGCACACCACTAAATCGGTGGAGTCTTCCGTCATATTGGCTACAAAAGCGCGGTCTATTTTCAAATAATCGATGTCGAACCTTTTCAGGTAGGCTAACGACGAATAGCCCGTGCCGAAATCGTCCAGCGATACTTGCATGCCGGCGTCCCGATAGGCGAACAGTTTTTCCGAAACGATGGGCGAAGCGTCCAGCAACAGTCCCTCGGTGATCTCGACAATAATGCTTTCGCCCGGCAGGCCCAAGTCTTGCAAATGTTCGAACAATCGATGCTGGCTGCTGGCATTGTTGCGGAACTGAATAGGCGATTTGTTGACGCTGACCTGAAAGTTAGGGCAATAAAGCGCCCGCCATTTTTTGACTTGCGCGGCGGCTTGTTGAAATACCCATTCGCCGATCTCGACTATCATGCCGGTATCTTCGGCGATGGGAATGAATTCGGAAGGCGCGACCAGCCCCAAGGTCGGGTGCCGCCAGCGAATCAGCGCCTCCGCTTTGCGGATCTGGCCCGTCGCCAAGTCGACGATGGGCTGGAAAGCAATCCAGAATTGCCGGCCGGATTAAGCGCGCCTTAAATCATTGGTCAAGCGTAATCGGTTATTGGCCGATTCCTGCATGATAGGCGTGAAATAACAATAACGATTGCGGCCTTGCTGCTTGGCGGCGTACATGGCGTGATCCGCTTTTTTCAACAGGTTTTCCATATCCGCGGAATCGTTCGGATACACGGTAATGCCGATACTGATCGAGATATAGCACTGTTCGCTTTTCAATTGAAAAGGTCTGGTCATGGCCTCCAACATGTTCTCGGCTATGCGGTCGATACAGCCGATATCCTCCAGATCGCCGATGATCAGGACAAACTCGTCCCCGCCCGTCCTGGCCAGGGTATCGCTCTCGCGTATGCAGGTTTTCAGACGCCGAGCCACTTCTATCAATAAGTGATCGCCCAAGTCGTGGCCGAGCGTATCGTTGACGTCTTTGAAATTGTCGAGATCGAGAAACATTAAGCCTAACTTCGAATGCGAGCGGCTCGATTTATTTACCGCGCGTTGCAGCCTCTCCAGAAACAGGCGGCGGTTAGGCAGTTCGGTGAGCGGGTCGATGTTGGCCTGTTTACGTATGATGGATTCCGCCTGTTTTCTTTCCGTGATATCGGAGAAGATGCCGATACGCCGGATTGCTTCGTCCCGATCATCATAAACCGTATCGATGCTTAACCATTCAATATAGATCTCGCCGTTTTTCCGGCGGTTCCAGATCTCCCCGGCCCAATGTCCGCTACTATTTACGGTTTCCCACATATCCATGTAAAAAAATTTATCATGGCGTCCGGATTTCAGCAGCGCCGGGGATTTGCCGATCGCTTCTTCCGCCGTATAACCGGTGACGCGGCTGAAGGCCGGATTAACATCGATTATCCGGTTGTCGACATCGGCTATCATGATGGCGTAGCTCAACGCCGAATAAACCGTCGCCGCCAACTCTAATTCCTGCTCGGCCTGTTTTCTTTTACTGATATCGAATACCGCCATGCGGCATGTTTGCCGGTTTTTATCGGCATTGGCCGCTACGGCGACGCTGCAATTCCTATCGCTCAACTGGAGCGTGAGCTCGCAGTGCAGAGTCGCTTCGCTCGAAAACACCTGTCGCAGAAAACGGTCGAAAACGGGCTGATCTTCAGGCGAAACGCGTTGGCCGAAATATTGTCCGCTAATTCCGGAACGGTCGCATCCCCATAATTCGGCGGCGCGGAAATTAGTGCGCTGTACGGCGCCCCGCCGATCCAAATTAAAATAGGCTATCGGCGCGAAATCAAATGAGTCGGAATAGCTTTCCAAGGCTAGTTCGTCCGCAATCAGCGCTTCCCGCCAGGCTTCATTTTGTAACTCCTGCTCGATCCGGCGCACTTGCAACTCGTGCTCTTGCGGGTTATTACCGGCGTTTTCGCTGGTAAGCGGCGGTTTGACCATTGTTATACTCGGGATAGTGGGTCGAAGAACCTGGATAGCTACAAGCTCAAATGCCGCTATTAAAAAAATTCGATCGCGCCCACATCGTTCGATAGCTCATAACGCTGCTTTTCTTCAAGCGTTTCGATTAATGATTCAGCTACCGCCATGCTGGCATCCTCTATGGCTTTAAATTGCTCGATAATGCGTTCCTGGATGTTTTGCGATGTCCGCCAACCGCCTGTCATGCAATCCATCGCCTGATGCATGCAGTCATGGGTAAGTTTAATGGGAAAAATTATTTTGTGATACGAAGGTAAATGGCTATATTTTTGGGCGCCGGCGCCCGTTAAGATCCATTGCCCCAATACGGAGTTTTGATAATCGCTTAGCGCGATTTGCCCGGCGGCCGAGTCGATGCCGGTTTCCACCGCGCGATAGCCCTGCTGGACATAAATCAACTGGTTAATCTTGGCGAAGGAAATTTCGCTGATCATCTGGGCAAAAGTAACCATGTTAAAGGCCTGTATCGATTTTTGGTTGAGCTCTTCCGTATCGTACTTGAATTTAGCGATAGCCAGCTTAGAATCGTCTGTGGTACTGGCCATGTTTTCGGAGCCGTCGACTATGGTTTTAGCCACTTGAGTGAACTTTTTGACCGTAGCGTTGATGCGCGTGGTTGCGCATTTGGTATTTTCCGCCAATCGGCGCACCTCTTCGGCCACTACGGCGAACCCCCGGCCATGCTCTCCCGCGCGGGCTGCCTCGATGGCGGCGTTCAAGGCCAGTAAATTGGTCTGATCGGCTATACTGGCGATTAATTTGGTCACATCGGTAATTTCCTTACAGCTTTGGCTTAATTCAGCCGACGATACTTTCATTAACTCGATTTTTTCTATCGCGCCTGTCAATTGCTCCATCACCAAGCCTAGCGACCCTTTGCTTTCGGCGGCTATCCTGGACGCTGAACTGGTAATATGCTCCACCTCATCCATGCGTTGATTAATAGTCGCCAAATCTTCCTGAGTGCGCTGCAAATTGGCGATCAGATTTTTGGTTTTCATTTGCCCTAACTGGGAAAACAGCGATTCCTGCAGTTTGTCCAGATAATTTTCATACATGACTTGCAAGGAGGCTTCGATCTGCGACAAACTGTTTACGCATGATCCGCTCAGCCCCATTGAGTTCGGTTTACGGTAAAACCGTAGTTGCTGGGCGGCGCGGATACTGCTTGACGATTCGTGCATATAGGTTTCGATCTGGTCAAGCGCGCTATTAAAACGCCAAGCCAGCGTGGCGAATTCGGAATTTTTCGAAATACGGGTGATCCGGTAATCCAGCCTGCCTTTTTCGATTTGGCCGGACATCGCCGCAAGGCCGTCGATAATAAGACGATCATGCTTCGCTTGCCTGAAGTAGCCGTACGCGGCTAGTAACGCCAAACCGTAAGTCATACCATGGATAAGCGCCATATTAGCCGTCAGCGCAAGCTGAGCCGTGGAAATGCCGAATAAAAGCAAAACAGATAAAAGACTGTTTTTACCGTTAAAGCGAAAGAATGAATTCAAGATAACTGCTCCCGGTTGTTGCTATGAATTTATTTAATACCTCGGCGCCGACGGCGATAGCGTCGGATCTAGCCGCCCGTTGCTCGGCGGCCAGCATGTCCCGGTAAACGTTTTCGATGATTTTCAGTTTATTGACGTCGGGTTTACGGCGTACCGAAAAATAACCGATAACTTCCGCGCTGTCCGGATCGCATCGGGGCGTGACATTGGCGAACACCCAGTAATAGCCGCCATCTTTACGCAAATTTTTGATATAGCCAAAAAATTCACCGCCCACCCGTAGCGTGCTCCATAAAAGGTTGAACACGGCGCGCGGCATATCCGGATGGCGGAGAATGTTATGCGGCCTGCCGAGCAACTCATCTTCCCGGTAGCCGGAAAATTCGATAAAGATCGGGTTGCAATAAGTAATTTTTCCGAGCAGATCCGTTTTGGAAACCACGAAATCGGTTTCTCTGAGGACAAGTTCATGCGGGTTAGCATGGCTTTTTTGCACGGCGGCCAAATACGAGGGATGCATAGATGTATCATTCCGCTAAATTAAAAGACTACGTACGCGTCCAGCGCGGCGCCCGCAAGAAAATCGACCGGTAATGAGTAAATTTCGGCTACGTTAAATATAGCTTAGAGAATAGGTGGAAACAATCCTGTATACTAGGGTAAAAACAGGCATTTAATGGGTAACAAAAATACCCGATCATAAAAATGGATTATTCGGCCATGGAGAGCAAATAACTGCGCAGGTTAGTCGCGGCGTTATCCAACGCCAGCTTTTTACGGATGTGTTTCCGGTGGACGCCGATGGTTTCCGTCGACAGGGATAAAGTCGCGGCTATCGCCTTCGTGGATAAACCTTGCCTGATCAACGTGGCCACCTGAATTTCGACAGGCGTTAATTGTTGATAAATGGCCGACATATGGGTGATGCGCCCATAGGTCGTGACCAGGTGGTGTAAATTAGTTTCGATTATTTTAAGCAATTGGTTTTGTTTCTGATCCAGACCGCTTCGATTGAGCCTTTCCAGGAACGGCAAAACGGTTTCCCGCAATTCATAGGACAATTCGTGTTGGGCGTCCAGCTTATCCTTTTTCTGTTGTTTGAGCAGCACGTTAAACGCCGTATTGTATTCGGAGGCTTCATTTTTGCTTTTCCCTAATTCTTCCTCTGTATGATTGACGATATTTTCCAGTTGCTGGCGCGCGTCATGTAATAGTTTTTCAGCTTGTTTCTGCTGGGTGATGTCTATAAATGATCCGACATAATGCGTGACCTCGTCATGTTCGCCGCTTATCGCGGTATGCGTCAGCCAGATTGGAAACGCTTCGCCATTCTTGCGTTTATCCCAGACTTCGCCTTGCCAGAAACCGTCCTCTTGCACGGACGACCACATCGACTCGTAAAACGCCCGATCATGCCTACCGGAGCTGAGGAAGGAAGGCTTCCGGCCTATCGCCTCGGCGGCGCTGTAGCCGGTAATACGGGTAAACGCCTGATTGACGCGCAAAATGACTTGATCGGCGTTGGTTACCATAACGCCTTCTTGAATTTCAAATGCGGCTGCGGCGATACGCAGCAGAT
>JBEKBU010000170.1:0-9332 GCA_050015235.1 Methylomonas sp.
GTCGGCATATCCGCCGATATATTCATTAACCGCACCGCCGCCGCTAAACACCAGTACGCTGGTGACCACATTGTCCAGAAACGCCCGGTCATGGCTGACCAGCAATAAAGTACCCTGATAATCCACCAGTTTTTCTTCCAGAATTTCCAATGTTTCCAAGTCCAGATCGTTGGTGGGCTCGTCCATTACCAACAGATTGGCCGGACGGGTAAACAGTCTCGCCAGCAACAAGCGGTTTTTTTCGCCGCCGGACAAGCTTTTTACCGGCGAACGGGAGCGCGCCGGAGCAAATAAAAAATCAGCCAAGTAAGACATCACATGCCGCTTGCCTTCGGCGGTATCGACGAACTCGCCGCCATCGGCCACGCTGTCGGCAACCGTCAGTTCCGGATCGAGTTGTTCCCGCAACTGGTCGAAATAGGCGATTTGCAAATTTGTGCCTTGCTCGACGCTGCCTTGGGTCGGCTGTAATTCGCCAAGCAGCAATTTAAGCAAAGTGGATTTGCCGGCCCCATTGGCGCCGATCAGCCCGATTTTGTCTCCGCGCTCTATGCGGATGGATAAGTTACTGATAATGATATTATCCTGATACTGAAAGCTGATATCTTTCGCTTCAATGACTTTTTTGCCTGAGCTTTCGCCGCTGTTTAAGGCCAGTTTGGCGGTTCCCTGGGTATTCCGGCGTTCGGCGCGTTCGTCGCGTAATCTCTTTAAGGCTCTGACCCGCCCCTCGTTTCTGGTGCGGCGGGCTTTAACGCCTTGCCTGATCCAGACTTCTTCCTTAGCGAGTTTTTTATCGAATTCGGAGTTTTGATTGGCTTCGTCTTCCAGTACGGCGGCCTTGCGGCGCAGATAATCCTGATAATCCCCCGCCCAGGAAGTCAAACGGCCCCGATCCAGATCGAGTATGCGGGTTGCCAGTTTCTGTAAAAACGCCCGGTCATGTGTAACAAACAGCACCGCTCCGGAAAAAGCCAGCAATTGTTCCTCCAGCCAGGTTATGCTTTCAAAATCCAGGTGATTGGTAGGCTCATCCAGCAACAGTACTTCCGGATCCATGACCAGCGCTTTAGCCAGCGCCACCCGGCGTTGCCAGCCGCCGGACAGACTTTTGACCGGCGCGTCGGCCGGCAACTCCAATTTGCTCAGTACGGTTTCAACGCGTTGCTGAAATTGCCAGCCATTTAAAGCCTCCAATTTATGCTGCACGTCGCCCAAAGCCAGCATGGCCGACTCGCTGCCGTCCAACCGCGCCGACATGTCGTGATATTCGACCAGCAATTGCCCAAGATTGCCTAAACCGCCCGCTACGGCCTGATAGATGTTTTCTTCCGGATTTAGCGTCGGCGCTTGCTCCAGCCAGGCGGTGCGTAATTCCGGCTGCCGCCAAATCTCGCCGTGATCGGCCAGTACCTGGCCGGCGATGATTTTCATCAAGGTGGATTTACCCTCGCCATTACGCCCCAACAGCCCTACCCGTTCGCCGGGATCGAGTTGGAAAGCGGCGTTATCGAGCAGGGCATGTACGCCATAGGCTATGGAAACATTGGTTAAGCGGATTAAAGGCATTTGTGTTGTAAATAACGTCTGAGCAAGTCCAGCGTCAGCCAGGCCGCCTGATTTTGTTTAAATGAGTATATGCCGGCTAAAGTGCGCCAGCTGCTATGCACAGTGTCATCGGCACAGCACAGCGCATTATAAAGCACAATAGCCTCATCGTGCTCTGAACCGGCATTACTTTCGTAAAGTTGAACCAGGGCAAGATCGCTGCCGTTTCCATGTTTTAAAGCTAAGGCAATTTGCCGGGCGTAAGCGTTTAAATCGTCGCCGGCATAGTCGACGCCGGTTTTTTCGGCCACTTGCGCCAAATTTAAACAAACGTGCGCGCTATTAAGCCACGGCTGCATGGCGCATTTAGCGGCCACCAGGCCGTGACTATAAGTTTCCAACACGGTCAAGGTTTGCGCCGACGCCGTCAGTAATGTTTGCAGCACGTTTAATAAATCGCCTTGTACCGCCGCCGGATAATCGATGGCGTAGACATAATCGCCGATCAGCGCCGCGGTTTGCTCGGTCAATGCTTGTAGCGGCTCTTCCGGGAAGCTTGCCGGAAACAGCAATTTAGTCTGCACTTCATCGAGCGTGGCCCGAAAGCCGAGCAGTACTTCAGGCGGTAACGCCAGTGCGGTCAACCGTTGTTGTATCGCCGATTCGCCTATGCCGATGCTGCGCAAAGTCACGCGCTTGTCCGGCTGCAAGCTGAAGCCCACGGCCAATAATGCTTGTACCTGAGCGCCGAACATCGATTTCATTTCCATCGGCACGCCGGGTAAAAACACAAACCGGCAGCGCAGGTATTGCAACATAAAGCCTGGCGCGCTGCCGTGAATATTGTCTATACGTAGCGCCCCCGCCGGTAGATAAGCCTGTTTCCGGTTGACGTCCGGCATCGGGTATTTACGGCGCTGAAAAAAACGCTCGATTTGCGCCAGGGCTATTTCATCGAGAACCAACGGCGTCCCGCAAGCCAGACTGACGGCTTGCGCCGTCAAGTCGTCGCTGGTAGGCCCCAGGCCGCCCGTACAGATACAGCAATCGGCGCGTGCTGCGATTTCCCGCATCAGCGCCGCCAGCGCGGCCAGATCGTCGCCCACCGCGGTATGGCGGGTCACGCAAAAACCCAGTTCGGTGAGTTCCTGAGCCAGCCAGGCCGCGTTGCTGTCCACGATCTGGCCGCACACCACTTCCGCGCCCTGCGAAAATATTTCAGCTGTCGGATTCATACTGTTTGATATTGGTACCAAAACGGTAAAGTTAACAGACTTAACGCGGTGGTCGCCATCACCGCCGTCGCGTATAAAGAGCTATCCAGCTTGTAACGGTCGCATAATACGATGCCCAAAGCCATGCTAGGCATGGCCAGATCGAGCGCCACGGCGGCTTTATTCAGCGGCGCCAGCGGCATGAATTGCAGTATAGCCATGGCCGACCAAGGCATAAACCCTAGTTTAATCGCCGCCACCGGCAGTACGTAAGGCAAGTTGCGCCAGCGTAGCGCACGCCAGCTCAGCGCCAGCCCCAGCGAAAATATCATCAGCGGCGCAACAGCACCCGAACATTTTTGCAACAAGCCCGACAACCATACCGGAGCCTGGATTTGATAAATATTCAACGCCACCGCCAGAAACGCCGCCCAGAAAGGCGGGGCGTTAAAAAAAGCCAGGCTGAATTTCGGTTTAGCTTTCGCCTCCATTTCGCCAAAATGCCCGGCCAGCATTATGCCCAAGGTATACACCAGCGGCGCGGTGGCGAACAAATCCAGCTGTATCACCACTGAACGCGACCAGGCTCCAAACGTCTGCTCCAGTACCGGCAAACCCAGATAAGTGACATTAGGAAAAGCCGCCGCCAGAATTACCGCGCCGGTCTTGGCGCGCGAAAACCGGAAAATCCGCGCCGTCGACCAACTGAGTACGACGCTGAGCAAAATCGTTCCGCAGCCCGCCAGCGCATACTGCACGGAATGCCGGCCGATCTCGGCATGCCATAACACCTCCAGCACCATGGCCGGCAGAAAGAAGTAATAAACCACGCTGGTCAACACCAGCCGCGTCTGCTCCGCCGGCAAACGGTTAGGCGTTAACACGCGCCACGCCGCCCCGCACAGCATCAGGAGGGTCATTTGGATTAGAGTATTTTGCATGATTTATTTTATCATGCTGTTAAACGTGTTATTTGGGTTTGGGATTTTTTGACTTTTATCTATCCAAGTCCGCGCAGAATCTTGGGTTAGGCGTTATGTTGTTGATCCGCCGCTCGCTTCAGGTGGTTCATTCAACCATTTTCGTAGACGTGCGGCTACCAGTTGGTAGGTTTCGTTGTCTTCGCGACGCATCGTTTCCAGAGCTTCAATTACCCGCTCCGGAGAGTGCTCTTTCTTTTTCATCCCAATCTGCGCCTGCATTTCGCGGAACTGGCGTATTGAATTAACAATGCCAGGCTCCAACGGTGGTGGACAGTTTTTTTCATAGGCGTCGATCAAAATTCCGAGTACATCGGAGATTCGACCCAATTGGCGGCCCTCGCTAGCCACTTCCGAAAATATTTTGCGCTCAAGCGCTGGGTCGGATGAGTTTTGAATGTTGACGACTAGAGATTGTGTCTGTGTTTGATTCTGTTCGTTTTCATCGGTCATAATGTATTTTCCTTGAGTGATTGGCTTGCCCGCATAACATCGCTTTGCACTACCCATCTACAATACAACGGATTGACCGGCAGCTCGAATCCAGCGGAAAATTATCCCATCTTGAATAAAACAAATCCATAGGTAATGCCTTAAATTGCTTAATTTGCATACGTGCTGGATAACCGCAACGACAATAATGTAGTTGTCTTTTCGGGAATTTTAATGGATGATTGTTGGTATGAGATACAGGATGTAAATCGCATATACTAAGGCGGTTAAATCTTTCTTCCTTTAAAGCAAATTGTCAGAATTAAAAAACATTTTCCAAGACATATTTCAGGGACTTCCATGCCTAAGACCGATGCCATTAGATTTAACGAGACGCTGATTTCGTTGACTTTACTTGTTTTCCTGCCTTTGATTCTAATGTTATTGCTGGTGCTTTACTCTTCGGGAGGCGCATTTGCGTACACTCTCGACGACCCTTACATACATCTTGCATTGGCGAAAAACATCTGGTTGGGGAATTATGGCATTAATCTAACCGAGCCATCCGCGCCGTCATCAAGCATCTTATGGCCTTTTATTCTGGCCCCTTTTTCAATCACTGCCGATTTTTTTGAATTTCTACCATTAATAATCAATGCTTGTTGCTTGGGCGCGCTGGCGTTTGTGATCGACAGGATATTCTCCGACCTTAAATTTTCGGATCGTTTGGTTTTAACGGCCGCGATATTGTTGTCATTGAATGCCTATGGGTTGGTTTTTACCGGTTTGGAGCATAGTTTACAAATTTTACTGGTTGCGGTTATTTTGCTGCCGATACTAGCTAAGACCGGTTCGGTTCGGCGCCAGTACTCCACGCCGCGCTACGCTTTAGCAGCCTTGATTTTGCTACCCTTGGTTCGTTATGAGGGGTTAGCCATTTCACTTCCCATGCTTTTTTATATTTACGCAAAGGGGGAAAGGCAAAAGGCTATTTTCGCTTTTTTTTTACTGGCGACATTGATGATGGGCTTTTCCGTATTTTTGGCGGCGCATGATTTAGGTTTTTTACCGTCATCGGTTTTAGCCAAATCATCTCATGGCGACTTAGGCTCGGCTGCGGAAAATCTGTTAAGAAATATTGAGAAATATGGATTTATATTGTTGCCGGTTACGCTACTCGCCGTTAACTTTTGGCATAAAGATAGGCCATTTAGCTTTGCTATTATCATCGCAACGGGTTTACATTTTTTGCTTGGGAAACAGGGCTGGTTTGGGCGATATGAAAATTATTATTTGATGTTTATTGTGCTGATTGGTCTACGCGTGTCGATAAATCTGGGATTTAGGGCGATTCCGGCAATTTTATGCTTGCCGTTTGTGTTTTACTCCTTGGCTATTTGTACAAAAAATACGCCTCTGGCGGCTTCCAATGTTCAATATCAGCAAGCTCAGATGGCTAAAATCGCCAAAACTCTTGCCGAACCTGTCGCGGTTAACGATCTGGGTTTAGTATCTTTTAAGTCCGGTCAATACGTACTTGATTTGTGGGGGCTAGGCTCCATCGATGCATTGCGCTACCAAAAAACCAGTACTAACGCTGATTGGATGAGTGAGCTTATGGAAAAAAAACGCGTTAACTATGCTTTTGTTTATGAAAGCAGTTTTAAGCAAAAGCCGGATAACTGGATATTGGTGGGCGAGCTCAAATTGTTACAAAAGCGCGCCATGATAGCTCACGATACTGTCGCTTTCTATGCTACCGACGAATCTCATGCCGAAAAATTGTCAAAAATATTAAAGGAATTTTCGCAACGGGAAAGTGGTTCGACTGAATTTTCCGTTCGCATTATGTAGTGAACATACCGGCGGCCACGATATGAAAACTATTTTCGTATAAGCTGTTCGAACGCTTCCAGCGCAATCGGCTTGCTGAGCAAATATCCTTGGTAAGTCGGGCATCCGTGCTCCTTTAAGAATTGGCGTTGCATTTCGGTTTCCACGCCTTCCGCGATTACGCCCAGTTTTAAACTTTTAGCCAGCGTGATGATGGTCTGTACTACCGCCGCGTCATTAGCGTTGTCGGGCAGATTTCTGATAAATGACTGGTCTATTTTAAGTTGATCGAGCGGTAGCCGGGTCAGGTAAGACAGCGATGAATAGCCGGTACCGAAATCGTCCATGGAAAAACTTAAGCCCATCTGCTTGAGCTCGTTCATTTTAGCTATCGTATCCTCAACATTTTCAAGCACCAGGGTCTCCGTCAACTCGATTTTCAGGCGGCTAGAGGGCGCGCCGCTAATTTTAAGCGCCCGGCGCACCTGATCGACAAAATCGGTCTGCCTAAACTGAAGCGGGCTGACATTGATGGCTAGTTGCAACAAGCTGGTAGCCGGATTCGCCATCCATGTTTTTAATTGCGCGCAAGCCGTTTCCAGCACCCAATGACCGATAGGCAATATCAGTCCGGTTTCCTCCGCCAAGGGAATGAATTGAGCGGACGACACTATGCCACGTTCCGGATGTGTCCAACGTATCAAGGCTTCAGCACTGATGATATTGCCTTCGAAATCAGCCTGAGGCTGGTAGTGCAAAACAAACCGATGATCCTTTATACCCTGCCGCAGTTCCGCCTCCAAAGCGGCGCGGGCGGCCAGAGCCGACTCCATGTCGGGGTCGAAGAAACGGAGGGTGTTGCGTCCGGCCGATTTGGCTTCGTACATGGCGATATCCGCCTGTTTCAAAAGTTCTTCCACCGAGTTTTCGGTTTCGGCGAACAAAGTGACGCCTATGCTGGGCGTACTATGGTAAACCTGTCCGGCGATTTTATAAGGTTGATTTAGCGCCCACAGAATTTTTTCGCCGACTTTCTTGGCTTGCACCGACGACTCTTGTTGGCATGGGCTCAGGTTTTCCAAAATTATGACAAATTCATCGCCGCCGAGCCGGGAGATGGTGTCGCCCTCCCGGACGCACGCCGTCAAGCGCTCGGCTACCATAACCAGCAATCGGTCGCCCGTGTCATGTCCGCAGGTATCGTTAAGTATTTTAAAATTATCCAAGTCTATGAACAGTAGCGCCGCCCGCGACTGATTTCGCGAGCAGCTGTACAGCCCTCGGTATAAGCGGTCTTGTAGCAGGCGGCGATTCGGCAAGTGCGTGAGCGGGTCGTAAAATGCTAGTTGTTCGATTTCCTTCTCCGCGGTTTTCCGCGCGGTAATATCGACCATCATGCCGACATAATGAGTGATATCGCCCGCTTCATTCTTCACCGCGGTTATATTGAGCCATACCGGATAAATTTCACCGTTTTTGCGCCGGCTCCACAGCTCTCCTTGCCACGCGCCTTTGTCCGCAATGCATTCCAAGATGCCATGGTAGAAAACCCCGTCATGACGGTCCGACGACATCAGGTTCGGCGTTCGGCCCACCACTTCGTCCGGCGTATAGCCGGTGATTTTGGTAAATGCCTGATTTATACGCAAAATCAATCTGCCGGCATCGGTAATGATGATGCCTTCCTGAGCCTCAAAAGCGGTGGCGGCGATGCGTAACTGCTCCTCTACATGGTAGCGATCGGTGATGTCCTCTATGATGCCTTCCAGAAACATTGCCCGGCCTTCGGCGTCCCGTATGGTTTTAAGGTAAAGGTTAGCGATGAATTCACTGCCATTCTTACGGCGGAAACGACTGAGAAAGCAGGAATTCTCTTCTCCGTCCAATTGCCTGGCAATAAAAAACTGCCGGTCTTTGGCGTGAACGTAGATCTGTTCGCCGATATCGTTCACCTCGGTTATTAAGCTTTCGGGCGTATCGAAACCCAACATTTTAGCCAAGGCCGGATTGACCGCCAGAAAACGGCCTTCCAAGGTGGAGCGGAAAATACCCAGCGGCGAGTTCTGAAAAATCATGCGATATCTTTCTTCGCTGTCGTACAGTATTTCCTCGGTATGTTTACGCTCGGTAATATCCATACGGATACCCAATATGCGAGTAACTTTGCCGAACTCGTCGTATTCGATGCTAAAGGCTTTTGCTTCTATCCATCGATAATGGCCTTCGGCATGCATTATCCTGGCTTCGTAACGATATTCATTAAATTCCTTGGCCAGTACTTGCTGAATTGTAAGCGCGACATGCGCGCGGTCATCGGGGTGCACGCGCGCCAACCATACGTCACGATTGCCGGCGCCGGTTTCCGGCTCATAGCCCAGCATGGTGTCATAGGTCGGCGAAGTAAAAAATTTATCTTCTGTCACATTCCAATCGAAGATGGCGATTTGAGCGGCTTCCAGGGTTAATCTCAAACGTTCTTCGGATATTCTCAGTTTTTCTTCCGCTTGCTTGCGCTCCGTGATGTCTCGTACTAGCGCGATGGCAAGTTTTTGACCTTGGTAGCTAACAATAGTACACAGGATTTCAACCGGAAATATTCGCCCATCGCGCCGCCGGTGCCGGCTTTCAATTATGACATGGCCTTTAATCAGCATCTCGTTCCAAATCGACGGGGCGTTTTCCAGGGAGAAATCCGGGTCGATGTCGGGAATTCCCATCTTTAGCAGCTCTTCGCGGCTATAGTTCAGCGCCCGGCAGGCTTCTTCGTTGACATAAATGAAGCCGGCGTTGATATCGGTGAGAAGATAGACGGCTTCGTGGCTATGGTTGAGGACATGTTCCAGCAAACCTAGCCACTGCTGTTGCCGATCACGCTCGATACGCGCCCGCAACACCACGATGCCGAAGGCTAAATCGCCGGCAAGTTCTTCCAGAAGACGCACTTCGCCTTCGGTGAAAACATAGGCCGTCGCCGAATAAATGTTGAGCGCGCCGAAAATGACTCCACTTTCATCTCTGAGGGGGAGAACGATACAGGAAGGAATTTGATCCGACTCCGAATTGTCGACAAACGCATCCTCTACTCCGGCGCTGGCGACGGGGCGCAATGTTTTGGCTTCCCGGTTTTCGAGATAACCGACCCAGACCCTATCGTAACCGGCGTCATCGCAAATGATACGGCAGATGTCTTTTAACAGCGTTTGCTCGTCCACGGCCCGCATCAGCGTCTGATTGCAGTTACTGATTGCGCGCAATTCCCGAGTCAACTGTTTTTGTACGGTATTATCCCGGCCTATGGCGATCACGCCGACAAGCAGTCCTTGCT
>JBEKBU010000171.1:0-9306 GCA_050015235.1 Methylomonas sp.
CGGGAGAGGGTTAGGGTGAGGGGGGTCAAATTACAAAAAGCTTTATTTTCATCCCCACACCCCAGCCCGCTCCCGGAGGGAGAGGGGGTTGTCCCAAGCTTAACTTAACGGTATTGTCTCTACCCCGGCACGCTTTATTCCTTTAAAAAATCGAATCCCTTGACCAAACCGCTGGCGTAATATTTAAATAAATCGACCGGGCATTCGTCGGCGGGCATGATGCGTTTGATGGTGTAGACTGGGCCGCCGGAATTTTCCGACATCATGGACAAGTCTAGTATAAATTCGTTGCAGGGGGTTTTGTTCGCATCCGTTACGATCATGATCTTGGGCTTTAGCTTGGTTAAGGGGTTGACTTCCAGCACCAGCCCAGATTCGCCGCTGGCCAGCTCTACCAGGCATCCGACCGGGTATACGCCCAGGCATTCGATAAACTTTTGGGTATACTGTAAATTCAGGTGGCCTTCCTGTGCCGAATCGGTCAGCACTTTTATGGCTTCCAGATGCGACATGCCTTTTTGATAGACGCGGTTGCTGGTCATGGCGTCGTAAATATCGGCAATGGCGACCATTTGCGCATACGGGGTAATTTCCCAAGCGCGCAATTGACACGGATAGCCGACGCCGTCCAGCCGTTCGTGATGCATATAAGCGACTTGTATGGCCTCAAGCTCCATGCCTTGGGTTTGAGTTAGCAACAATTTGCCTTCCGTGGCGTGCGATTGCATGATTTGCATTTCGTATTGAGTTAAGCGGGCCGGTTTGTCTAAAATGCCGATGGGGATCACCATTTTGCCCATGTCGTGCATCATGCCGCATAGACCTAAATTATTCAGCTCCAATTTGCTCAATCCCATCTGCCGGCCTATGGCTATCGAAAAAATGCACACATTCATGCTATGCTGGGCGGTATAGGCGTCCTTTTCTTTCAATTGCGTCATTAGCATGAGCGTATTGGGCGCTTCAAACAGCGTATCGACGCAACGCGCCACGGTTTTTTTGGCGAGCAGGGTGTTAATGGAGCGGCCAAAGCGGGCTTCTTCCATAAAACCGCTGACCACGTGGCTGGTATGGCGATGCAAAACGCGCGCTTGATTGATCTGGAGACGGGCTAGCGCTTGCTCGGTTCTGTTCTGGAAATCATGGAAGCGGATAGAGGCGTTATAGGCGGCCGAGGGCTGCGCCTTATACGGTTCTTGAACGCGTTGAATAGTCCTCGGCCGCACCGGCTCGACCCCCATTTTTTTTTTGGCGTCGACATAGACATAAAGGCATTGCGACCGGACGGCTTCTATATCGTTTTGAGTACGCAATTCAAAACCTTGAAACCAAAAACGGGTTTCCAGCCATGGCCTGTCCAGTTTGGAAACATACATGCCGATTTTTAAATCGCCGACTTCAACTTTTATCAGTTCGGCGTTTTCCATCCCTAGCTGGTCGTTTTCCTGTTCAAACAAATTTGCACCCCCTACGTAAGTAGCGTCCAACTAATTTAAACAACATATTCAAACGCAACAATACACCAAAAGGTTGTCTTTATTGAAATAGAGTTATTCGGCGTTCGCCTTAACCGGGCTCTCGAGTAGCTGTACCCGGTACAGCTGGGTTTATGTTTGCGGACAAGCCGGCGTGATTTATTGTTATTATTGGCGGGGAGCGGAACTACCCGCGCCAAGTTTTTAGACGTTACCGCCTAAATAAAAAGCGTAAGGTAGTATAGCCAGAATTTGAAATATTTGACAAAGTTAACACTATTTCTGTGTTATTTATCACAAAAATGATTTTTTTTGTAAAAAGGGGCGTTCTCCGTCCTGTTAGGAAAATACCACGTAGGGCGGGTTGTAACCCGCCATGACTTCAGGATAAGATAAAGGCTTGGCGGGTTCCCGCCCTACGTTATATAACCTCGTAGAATGCTCCGCCTCCCCCGCCCTTAATTTTCCATCATGATTTTGTTGTCGGTCACTTTGTTGAAAACGGAGCCGAGCAAGCGGTTTTCCTTGAATAAATTGGCGACGCGTCTCAGATCGTCGATTTTCGCGCCGCCTTCGTCGATGACCAGTAATACGGAATCGACATACGGGGAAAAGGCCAGGGCGTCGTCCTGAGAGAGCACCGGCGGCATGTCGAATATGATGATCCGGGATGGGTAACGGGTTTTGAGTTCGGTGACCAGGTGCTGCATTTTCGGCGAGTGCAGCATTTCCGTGGAGTTAACCATCGGCTGGCCGGCGGGCAGGATGACTAGGCGCTGAATATTGGGATTGACGAGCAGGCTGCTGAGTTCGACGTCGTCGAGCAGATAGTCGCTCAATCCTCTTTCGGCTGTAAAGCCGAACAGTTTATGAATGGACGGATTTTTGAAATTGGCGTCGACCAGCAGCGCGGTGCGGTTTAGCTCCATGGAGATGCTGATGGCCAGATTGGCGGCGGTCAGACTGTTGCCGGCGCCGTTGCCGGTGCTGGTGATGGCCAGCGTGCGCCAGTTCATGGCGTCGAAAGTCTGCAGGACGCGGGTGCGCAGCATCCGGTACGATTCCAGCCAGACGCCGGGTTGGCGGATGGAAATAAGCCGGTTGGCGCTGAGCGCCTGTTCGTTGACGGTATGAACCCGGGTTTGCGTGTAGTGGATGGCGGCGCCTTCGTCGGGGCCGGTTTCGGCAAATCCGGAGAGCTGTTCTTGTTGCTTGGGCATTGTGATCGGGTTCATATTCATGTCCTGTTAAATTAAAGCGTGCCGATGATGCGCATCAGTTTCAGCCAGAAAACATCCAGCGGCATAACGATAAAATTGAAGGCGGTGACGGCGATAATCCCCAACACCGCGCATGTAATCAAAAATATATTCCGGTTTTTTTGGCGGGCGACGATTTCCTGGCGGCTTTCCATGTAGGGGATCACCGCGAGCGGCATGGCGCCCAATATCGCGGCGATGGATTTTTCGCTGTGGACGGTGGATTCGAGCATTTCTTTCATCGCCACTACGCCGAATCCGCCGACCAGCGCCAGCACCAGACCCATGAACAAGATGACCATGCGGTTGGGGCTATACGCGTCCATGGGTTCTTGCGGCGGTTCGATCAAGGTGAAGCGCTCGCCTTTTTTCTGCAGCTCCAATTGCTGGGCGATCTGAGCTTCCATTTCCCGGGCGTTGACTTCGCGGTAACGGATGTTGGTGTTATCCAGTTCCTGCAACATGTCCATGTATTCTTTTTCGACCAGCGGCGATTTGCGCAGGTTATCCCGCAGATTTTCGATGCGTTTGGCTAGCTGGGCGCGGGTTTGGGCCAGCGATTTCATATCGCTTTGCACGGAATCGAGCTGGGCTTTTAAAGTGATGAAAGCCGGATTGTCGGGTTCGGAGGATACGCTTGAGTATTCATGCTGCTTGGCTTCGACGATCGCTTGCTGCAAGGCGGTAATTTCCTTCTGCATTTTTTGCACGTCCGGGTGCTTGTCGGAATATTGCTTCAGCAGCATGGCTTGCTGGGATTTCTTATCGGTCAGATCCGCGTTCATGGCGTTTAAATCGGTGCTGGAGCCGATTTCTTTTTGCAGCGATTCGATTTCGCGCTTGATTTTTACGACATCCGGATGGTTTTCCGAGTAATGCGCGGCTACGGACGGATATTCGGACTGCAGTTGCTTGAGGCGGTCGCGCATGTCGTATACGCGTTGGCCGACGGCGTTGCTGGAGCTGGTGTTCGGATCGATTTGCGCCAGTTGCCCTTCCAGATAAAAACGCCTTTCTTGTATGGCGCGCTCCTGGGTGTCCATGCCCATCAATTGATTGGTCAGCGAGGTGAGTTCTTGCTGGTTTAATTGGTTGGATTCCGGCAGCTGGTTAAGGTTTTTTTCTTTAAACTCGGCCAGGGCGCCTTGGATTTCGACAATATGGCTTTTCAGGCGTTTGGATTCTTCGCTTAGGAACAAGGCGGCGTTGTCGGCGGATTCGGTACGGGATTTTATATTTTCCTTCAGGAATAACGAGACCAGTTCGTTGGCGACCATTTTCGCGACCGTGGGAGACGTGTGATCGAACGCCAGTATAAAGGCGATGGTGGCCTTGGTGGGGACGCCGTTGCGCGGATCGATGACATCGGCGCTGACGGACTCGACTTTGATGCTTTTCCGCATTTTTTCCAGCACGCGTTCTTCGGTCTTGGATTTTAATTCGTTCGAGTATAGGTCGAATTTTTTAACGATATCCATAAGATTGGCGCGGGACATGATCCGTTGGCTGATCTGTTGTATACGCTGGTCGGCGAACGTCGTCACCGTCGAGCGCACCAGATCGGACGGTATTTCCTGCTCTTCGATCAATATGGTGGCCGTCGACCGGTATATGGACGGCAAGACCACGGCAACGACGGCGGTGGTCAGAAATATCAGCACAAAAGGGATGATGATGTATTTCTTGCGCCTTTTGATTATTTTTAAATAATCTTTGGCATCGAGTGTTTGATTTTCCACGCTATTTCACCTGGCGATTGAGTATGGGTTGATAGACAAATTGCAATTGCAGCGAGTTGGCGTACGCGTCCGCATGGCTTAAGGTAAATTCCTGATTGATATAGGTATAGGTTAACTGCGCCGTCAAATCCGGCGTCCACTGCCATTTGATATTCGGCGCTAACGTCACGTAGATGCGGTTATAGGCGGCCGGATTGCTGCTGGCGCCGCCTATGCCGAGCGTCGATATGGTGTCGGACGTCAGGTAAGTGCCCATAAAGCCGGAAGACCAGCGTTCGCTTAAACCGTAGTTGCCGGACAGCGAAAACTGGGTGACTTGCTGCTGGGTGCCGGTGCTGGCCGGGCTTAATTGTTGGCTGGCGTTGATGGAGAAGCCGCCTTTTTCAAACGTTTTGGAGAAGCTCCCGGAATAGTTCTGACCGTTTATGGTGCTGGTGAAGGTGCTGAGCTGCGGCGATGGCGGTTCAACAATAAAGCCGTCTATGACGGTACGGTTGCTGAGCACCTCGGACGTATTCGAGTTAGTGCGCCGCGCCCCGACGCTGAGATTCAGCGCCATGGTCTCGGTAAAGGCGTAATTCATACCCATTTGCAAACTGTAGGTATCGGAATTTGAGCGGTAGGCCAATGTTTCGTCATAAATACAAGCCGTTTGGGTTAGCGCACAGGTTGGCGGTTCGTTCAAGTCGGCTATGGCGCCGATCTCCGGCACGTTGTTTTTAGCGCTATATCCCGAATAACTGCCGCTGACGTTAAACGATAATTTTTCCGAATAGACGTGGCTGCCGGTCAGCGAGAGCCCCTTGCTGATAAAACCGGAGAAACCCAGGCCTGAAATCGGGTGGGCGCCGAAATTGGTGTCCATGTAACTGCCGGATAATTGCAGCGAGTTTTTTTCGTCTAATTTATAGGTCATGCTGGGGGCAAAAAATCGAGAGTAACGGGCGACCTGAATGCCGATTACGCCGGAGCCGAAAGCGCCCAACTGGACGGATTCGGCGGCCAGCGAGGCTTGGTCGCCGTATGTGCCCGTAAAGTTGGCGCTCCACCGCTCGCCGGTGTACTGGTAAAAAAGTTTGCCTATTTTTTCGGAAAAATCCAGGTTCGGGTCGTTGTGATACAACAACTGGTTCCAGTTGAAATTGCCGTAAAATTCGTTATTGCTGTCTATATAACCGCCGGTCAGCGCGGGCGAAACCGTGGTGATAAAATTTCCGGACGGCGTCGGCGGGGCGATTTGTAAACGTAAATTATCGGTATAGCGTTCGTTGACCGTCATACTCGGCGAATAGTACCAATCCAGGGCCTGGCAAGTACCGGAAAAAAACACCGGCATCAGCAATATAAAGTCCGTTTTTATTTTCATAATCTAAACCCTATCCGCGCCGATTAGGGTACCGTGACAGTATCCCCCGGCTCTAACAGGATGTTTTGCTGAAGATCGTCGCCTCTAATAACATCGCCATAATCAAACGGGAAAACTTTTATGTCATTGCCGATCCGCCGCAGTACGCTGATGGAGCCTTGATTGGCGTAAACGGTTAATCCGCCCGCCAGACTGAGCGCCTGTAATACGTCGATTTTACGCGCGGAGAAATATTGGCCGGGCTTGGTGACCTTGCCGATGACAAAGATGCTGTTACCCTGGTAGCCGAGCAGTTTAACGGTAATGGACGGATCGGATATGTAATCCCCCAGCCGGGCGACCAGATAATCCTTGAGTTCGGTAATGGTTTTACCGGCGGCGATGACCGTGCCGATTAACGGGAAAATAATGGTGCCGTCCGGAGAAACCAAATATTGCTGCTCCTGCAAACCGTCTTCCTTCCAGACCGATATTTCCAGGGAGTCGCCGGGCGCGAGCGGGTAATTGGCCAGATTGTTGATTTCATAAATCGTGGCGGCGGACGGCGCCGGAGGATGCGCCGGAACTGGAGCGGCCGGCGCGGGAACAGCGGCCGGCTCGGGCACCGCCAGGCTGCCCGCCAACGGGTTTGCAACCGCGGAGCCGGGCGGCGGCATCGCCTCCGGCATGGCCGCCGGCTCCGGCGCTTGCGCCGGCAAATAGGTTTCATTGGTATTTGTGTCTGGAGCGGCTGGCGCGAAAGGAGATATCAGCAGACAAAACAACAGCGATATTAAAGCGATGATCGGTTTCAAAATGTATCCGTATATAATGTAATTAAAATTTAGTCCGTGCGGTTACGACAATCCGGAATTTTTGGAATTGTAAAAGCAAATTATAACAGGATTAAGACAAGGGCGAATTCGGCGCCTATCGGCCGGTATTATTTCCCAAACCAGCCCCCTTTCTGGTATGGTAAACGATAAATTCGCTCCAGCGAATAGCTAATCCAGTTTTAATTACCGCATTTTTAACCTTTTAATTATACACTAACTTTGATCAATGAGTAAGAGCATGCTCAATATTTTTCTGCAGCGGGTAAAAAGCTGTCAACCTGTTGATTTTAACGAAACAATAGCAGTGATCGACCGGTATTACCATTACCGGCCTACCGCGTTCAGCAACGGTTTGAACCCGGTCGTGCATAATCCGGCCGGCAGTAACGAGGGCTCTTGCCGGATATTCGCTTTCGCCCGGCTGCACGCTTTGACGCCGGAACAAACGCTGGCGCTGTTTGGCGATTACCATGCCGGCGTGCTGGCGAATCCGGACGGGCATGATCACGCTAATATCCGCCAGTTTATGCGGGACGGCTGGGCGGGCGTCGTTTTCGCGGCCGACCCTTTGCAGGCCAAGGCCGGGCATGACGCATGATTTTCTGATCGTCGGCCAGGGGCTGGCCGGCAGCCTGCTGGCCTTCGAGTTGCTGCAACGCGATTACCGGGTGTTGATCGTGGATAACGGCGCCGAAAACGCATCGCAAATCGCGGCGGGCTTGATCAATCCGGTGACCGGCCTGCGTTTGGTCAAAAGCCGCGGCGTCGAGCGCCTGTTGAACGCGGCCCCGCCGTATTACCGTGAATTAGGCCGGCATTTTAACCAGGAATTTTGGGTCGATCTGCCCATGCTGCGCGTGCTGCAAAGCGAGGATGAATCGCAACACGCCAGGCGGCGCCTGGCTCAGCCCGGTTACCGGCCGTTTTTGCGGGACATTCTGCCGGCCCCGGCGGGCGTTACGGCGCCGTTCGGCGTGTTGCGGCAGGCTAATACCGGCTATCTGCTGACCCGGCAATTGCTGGCTTGTTTACAGGCGTTTTTTAGCGCCCGGGACTGTTACCGGCGCATGGAGCTGGAGTATTGGCGGCTGACGTCCGACGGCGCCGGTTGGCGCTGGGGCGATATAAACGCGCGCAATATCGTGTTTTGCGAGGGGTATTTGGCCGCCAACAATCCGTGGTTCGGCCAGCTGCCGTTTCAGTGCGTGAAGGGCGAAATTTTAACCGCCGACATGACGGCCGATTGTCCGCCCTGGATACTCAATTACCGGCATTGGCTGCTGCCTTTAACGGCGAAGCGTTTCAAAACCGGCGCCAGCTTTGAGCCGGGCGTTACGGATATCGAGACGACGCCGGCGCTGAAAAGCCGCTTTTTTAACGCCGCGCAGGCGGTTTACCCGCAAGCGGGGCCGTTGACGCTGCTGGAGCATAAAGCCGGCGTGCGGCCGGCGACGCTGGATAAACAGCCGTTCGTCGGCGCGCACCCGCAACAATCGAATTTGTTTATCTTTAACGGCTTCGGCGCCAAGGGCGGCGTGGCGATTCCCTGGCATGCGCGGCATTTCGCCGACGTTTTCGAACGGCGCGCCGCCATGGCCGCGCATTGCGACGTCCAACGCCATGCGGCGCAACTCCTTGCTTGAAGCGGCGCACGGCTGCGTGGCGGAGCTGTTGGCGGACGGCGGCCTGGCTTTGGACGCCACGCTGGGCAACGGCCATGACGCCGTGTTTTTGGCGCAACGGGTCGGCGCCGGCGGCAAGGTGTACGGCTTCGATATTCAGCCGCAGGCGCTGCTGAATACGCGGGCGCGGCTGCTGGAGGCCGGCCTGGACGGGCGGGCGCTTTTGATCCTGGATAATCACGCGAACTTGCTGAACCATATCCCGGCGGCGCTGTACGGACGCTTCCGCGCCGCGATGTTTAATCTGGGCTATTTGCCCGGCGGCGATAAAAGCCTGATTACCCGTTACGACACCACTTTGACCGCCGTCGAGGCCGCTTGCCGGCTGTTGGCGGCGCCGGGCGCGATGACGGTGATGGCTTATCCGGGGCATGCCGGCGGCGGCCGGGAAACCGAAGCGCTAAGCGCGTTTTGCGGCCGGATCGGCGCCATGCCCGGTTTTACGATGGAATGTCTGCGCGGCGAGGACGGCCGGAATGCGTCGCCAAGGCTGTTTATAATCCGTAGAACGGGTTAGATGCTTGCATCGTAACCCGCCAAACCTTTACTCAACCAAAGCAAAACATGAGCCGCTGATGCGCTATTTTTGGATTCCGCTTTGCCGCATCGAGGCTATGCGAGTTAGGCGGTTGTGCTCCTGGGTTGTTTTCCGGCGATCAATGCTGGTCTTTGCCGGTTATTAAAGCTTTCAACCGTTCTACTTCAGCCAAGGCGAGCGCTTCACGCTGCCGGGCGTCCACTTCACGTTGCTGGGCTTCAGCTTCACGCCGCTGAGCGGCTTCTTTCTCCAAGCGTTCAGCCTGTAACTCTTTAGCCATCCGCAGTATTTCTTCTTTATCCTGCTCGCGCTCAATTTCCCTGGTGCGCTGCTCGCGCAAATATTCCTGCCGCGCCTGGTACAAATGGTATTCGTGTTCCTTGTCGGAAAATACGCTTAAAGTGTTCATGGCTTGTTGCATCTCCGGGGTGG